>RDXV01000287.1 GCA_004292695.1 Nostocales cyanobacterium
CTTTTTAACGTATATCCTGTAAAAACCTTGCACTTAATTTCTTGCTTATCACCCTCAAACCTTTGATTTATCTGGGTTTTACATTTATTCAGCATCCCCGAATTAGCAATCGCGCAATTATTTTTATTCGCTTGATTTGTACACATTAAGAGGATAAAAAAATAGATGCTACAATTATTTAATGTGGTTAGATGTTATGAATTTGAAACCGATTAAAACTGAAACAGATTATCAAGAGGAATTAAAAGAAATCGAAAAAATGGGGCAACTCCAGAAAATCCAGAATTACCCCAATCTTAAATTTTAAATTCTTACCACCAGCTACTATGCAAAAGCAGCGGTTTTCACATCATTATTAGCGAGAATTTGTTGCAACTCATCAGCGTCAACGGTTTCCTTATCAACCAACATTTGGGCAATTTCATCTAAAACGTGACGGTTGCTGACTAACACATCTTTAGCCCGTGCATAAGCAACATCTACTAATTTTCTGACTTCTTCATCAATTGCAGCGGCGGTTTCGTCAGAGAAATCACGCTCAGACATGATATCTCTGCCTAAAAACATATTACCTTGTTGACGACCCAAAGCCACAGGACCGAGGCGATCGCTCATCCCGAAACGGGTAATCATTTGTTTAGCAACTCGCGCTACTTGCTGTAAGTCGTTAGAAGCACCGGTGGTAACTTCCTCTTCACCGAAGATAATTTCCTCAGCTAAACGACCACCTAAAGCCACGGCCATCTGATTTTCCAGATATGCACGGCTATATAAACCTGTATCCATGCGGTCTTCACTGGGAGTAAACCAAGTTAAACCACCAGCACGGCCACGGGGAATAATGCTAATTTTCTGTACAGGGTCATAGTCAGGCATTAACGCACCTACTAAAGCGTGACCTGCTTCGTGATATGCAACCAAGGTTTTGCGCTTTTCGCTCATTACTCGGTCTTTCTTCTCAGGACCTGCTAATACCCGGTCAATAGCATCATTAATTTCATCCATCGAAATTTCAGTTAAATTCCGACGTGCTGCTAAAATTGCGGCTTCGTTTAACAGGTTAGATAAGTCTGCACCGGTGAAACCAGGAGTCCGACGGGCGATTTTATCTAAGTCTACATCTTTGGATAAGGTTTTACCCCGTGCGTGAACTTTGAGAATTTCGCTACGTCCACCGTAGTCAGGGCGGTCTACTACTACTTGACGGTCAAAACGACCAGGACGTAATAAAGCAGCATCCAACACATCAGGACGGTTGGTAGCAGCGATGATGATGATACCGGTGTTACCTTCAAAACCATCCATTTCGGTTAGTAACTGGTTGAGGGTTTGTTCTCTTTCATCGTTACCACCACCTAAACCAGCACCCCGTTGACGACCTACCGCGTCAATTTCATCAATGAAGACGATACAGGGAGCGTTGGTTTTTGCTTGTTCAAACAAGTCACGGACGCGGGAAGCACCCACACCTACGAACATTTCTACAAACTCAGAACCGGAGATGGAGAAGAAAGGTACACCAGCTTCTCCCGCAACTGCACGAGCGAGGAGGGTTTTACCAGTACCTGGAGGTCCGACTAATAATACACCTTTAGGAATTTTTGCACCAACGGCTGTAAAGCGGTCAGCATTTTTCAAAAAGTCTACAACTTCGTTTAATTCCAGTTTAGCTTGGTCAATTCCTGCTACATCACCAAAGGTAACTTGTGTTTGGGGTTCCATTTGTACCCTAGCTTTGGACTTACCAAAGTTCATTGCTTGGCTACCAGGACCACTTTGAGCGCGACGGAGCAAGAAAAATAACCCTACTAACAGCAATACAGGTAAAAATAGGCTGCTAAGTGTTTTTAACAAAAATCCTTCGTCGTTTTGGGGTGATACGACTATATCAACGCCTTTGTCTGTGAGGGTGTTAATTAATTCTGGATCGTTAACTAAGGTGACGCGCTTTTTGTTGGGGTCAAATTTGGGGGTAATGAGGGCGCTAGAACGATCTGAACTGAGGCTAACTCTTTCTACTCGTCCTTGTTCTACTTGTTGGATAAATTCGCTATAGCGCCATGTTTCTACTTGGGGGGGTCTGTTGTCAAAAAACGCAGTACCCAAAGCGATGAACACTATAAATAGCAACGCATATAGCCCTGCATTTCTCCATCTTTTATTATTCACTGAGGTTGATCCTCCTGTATATTTTGTTCGTTAGTTTAACTTCTCTAATAAGAGAGGACTTTATGAGAATTATGTTAACTTATTTTAAGATATCCTAAAATAGCTTTCTTGTCATGGTACGAATAATCCTTTTATTTCTGAAAAGCAAGAGTGGTAAGGATTATATTTTAACGATCCTGAAGGCTGTTTGACGGTATGGATGGGAATTATTTCCATGACGCTGTTAGTGTAGGCGATCGCCTCGAATGTTTTAACTACCTCTGGTGTCCAAGGTTCTTGTTTAATTGTGGTTTGGCGGTTTTGTAGATGTTTAATAATATGTAATCTCTCTATTCCCGGTAATATCCCCACTGCTACAGGTGGTGTCCACCAATAACCATCTTTCCATCCCCATAAGTTACCTGTACTGGTTTCTAACCAATATCCCTGATCATTTATTAATATTGCTTCTTCAGCTTGTACAGTGTTTTTTGCTAACCAAGCACTCAGATAATTACCGGTTTTATGGTTGGGGAGAGGCCGAGTAAATTGTGGATCAGAAATAGCTGCAACAATACCATGATCTTGTTTATAGGTGAGATTTTCCGGTAATAATCTTCCCAAAATCAATTCTCTCCCATCGGGAAAAAGAGTAATTCGCAAAACTGGAAATTCTTGTAAAAGCACTTTTGCACCTTTACAAATATTATCCCAATTTGGCTCAGTCCAACCAAAAGTTTGTATACTAAATTTTAAACGTGAGCAGTGAGCATCCCAGTTAGTTAAACAGTGATCAAGAGAATAATTATAAACTCTTAAAGTTGTAAAAACTGTAGCCCCGTATAGCAAACCAGGATCATTAATATTTAATTCCAAAGTTTGGGAGTTAATTAATTTACCTTGATACCAATACATAAAGGAGGG
>RDXV01000121.1 GCA_004292695.1 Nostocales cyanobacterium
TTTTTTGTTTTCTTTGAGATTGATTTTTTTGATTTCTACTAAAGCGTTACGAATAGATGCTACCCAAGAATTTGTTAATCTTTGCTCGATTTGATTTTTAATCAAATGAATTAACAAAACCCTTAAAAATGATTGAATATTCCTTAAAATTGCTTGTTTACTCATCCCCTCTAATTCATCTACAATTGCTAATGCATCTTCATATTTTCCAGCTAAAATACTATTTCTCAAGTCTGTTAATTCCTGTGTCATATTAATTAACCTCAAAGGTTATTTAATAGTATTATAACAAATAATTCATAAATTTAGATCCCCGTCTTCTTAAAGAAGTCGGGGATCTGAGTTATTGTTATTTAGTTGTTATGGTTTAATAAGTCCATTTCCAGTCTCTAATTTCTGGCATATCTTCACCATATTTCTGGATATATTGCTTATGTTCAATCAATTTATCCTGTAATTTTTGTTTCACATAAGCAGCTTTTGAACCCAATTTAGGAACACGATCAATTACATCCATTACTAAATGGAAACGATCCAGATCATTCATTACCACCATATCAAAAGGTGTGGTAGTTGTTCCTTCTTCTTTGTATCCACGTACATGAAGATTTTTGTGGTTTGTATGGCGATAGGTGAGACGATGAATTAACCAAGGATAACCATGAAAAGCAAAGATAATGGGTTTATCTGTGGTAAAGATAATATCAAAATCTTTGCTGCTTAAACCATGAGGATGTTCACTTTTTGGTTGTAGTGTCATCAAGTCTACAACGTTCACTACCCGCACTTTTAATTCTGGGAAATTTTGCCTTAAAATATCCACCGCAGCTAGGGTTTCTAAGGTGGGAATATCACCTGCACAGGCCATAACTACATCGGGTTCACCGTCTTGATCGTTACTTGCCCATTCCCAAATTCCTAAACCTTTGGTACAGTGTTTTATAGCTGCATCCATGTCTAAATATTGTAGTGCTGGTTGTTTTCCGGCTACTATCACATTTACATAGTTGCGACTTCTTAAACAGTGGTCGGTGACAGATAACAAAGTGTTAGCATCGGGTGGAAGATAAACCCGAATTACGTCAGCTTTTTTGTTAATTACATGATCTAAAAAACCAGGATCTTGGTGAGAGAAACCGTTATGATCTTGTCGCCAAACGTGGGAAGTGAGCAGATAATTTAATGATGCAATTGGTCTTCTCCAAGGAATATGACGGGTTGTTTTTAACCATTTTGCGTGTTGGTTAAACATGGAGTCAATGATGTGAATAAATGCTTCATAACAGGAGAAGAAACCATGTCTTCCTGTTAGCAAATATCCTTCTAACCATCCTTGACAGTTGGTTTCGCTGAGTATTTCCATGACTCTACCATTTGCTGATAAATGATCATCTTCTGGTAAAGTTTCTGCTACCCAAGTTCTATTAGTAACTTCGAGTACAGGATCAATGCGGTTGGATGCTGTTTCATCGGGTCCGAAAACGCGGAAGTTCTTACTTTCCAGGTTTTCTGTCATCACATCCCGGAGGAATTTACCAGTAACTTTGGTTGCTTCTGCGTTAACTGTTCCGGGTTTGGGGACTTCTACTGCATAGTTGCAAAAGTCTGGCATTTTGAGATCCCGGAGTAAGATACCCCCGTTTGCGTGGGGGTTGTCTCCCATGCGTCGCTGGCCTTGGGGTGCGAGTTCTGCAAGTTCGGGGATGAGTTTTCCGGTTTCGTCAAATAGTTCTTCGGGTTTGTAGCTTTTTAACCAGTCTTCTAATAAACGTAGATGTTCTGGTTTACCAGCTATATCACTAAAGGGGACTTGATGCGATCGCCAATAGTCTTCTGTTTTCTTCCCGTCTACTTCCTTGGGTCCTGTCCAACCTTTGGGAGTTCTTAAAATGATCATTGGCCATTGGGGGCGTTTTGTAAACCCATGTACCCGCGCTTCCCTTTGGATACCTTGAATTTCAGTAACAATGGTATCTAAAGTTGCTGCCATTTGTTGGTGAACATCCGCCGGATCATGACCTTCCACAAAGTAAGGTTTATACCCATAACCGATAAATAGGCTTTCTAGTTCATCATGGGGCAACCGTGCTAATACGGTGGGGTTAGCAATTTTGTAACCATTCAAATGTAGAATTGGTAAAACCGCACCATCAGTCACGGGGTTGAGAAACTTGTTAGAATGCCAACTTGTAGCCAAGGGTCCGGTTTCCGCTTCCCCATCACCAACCACTGCTGCAACTAGCAAGTCTGGGTTATCATAGACAGCACCAAAAGCGTGTACTAAAGCATAACCGAGTTCTCCCCCTTCATGAATAGAACCTGGTGTTTCCGGGGCTACGTGACTGGGAATACCACCAGGGAAGGAAAATTGCTTAAATAGTTTTTGCATCCCTGACCCATCTTGGGAGATGTTGGGGTAATATTCGCTATATGTTCCTTCTAAGTAGGTGTTAGCAACCAGTCCGGGTCCACCGTGTCCGGGTCCGGCAATGTAAATGGTGTTAAGGTCGTATTTTTTAATGACTCGGTTGAGGTGGGCGTAAATTAAGTTAAGCCCTGGTGTAGTTCCCCAATGTCCTAATAAACGGGGTTTAACGTGTTCTTGTTTGAGGGGTTCTTTCAGTAGGGGGTTGTCGAGGAGGTATATTTGTCCCACTGAGAGATAGTTTGCTGCACGCCAATAGGCGTTGATTTTTTGTAATTCTGTGTCTGTTAAGGGTTTTTGTTTTGGAGTGCTGGCTACTGTCATTTTAAACTCCGGTAAGAGGTATTTACACCAATGTTTAGTGTAATGGTTTGCTGTTTTGGTGTCATCTTACCTGTGATGAGTTTTTGCGGTGGGATGTTACAGATTTTTTTTATGTCACGCTCCAGACGCGGAGGTGCAAAGAGAGGAGTTAAGAGTTTTGTAGCATTTTCAGAATATGTTTAGCTAAGTTCTCATTGATTTCTCGATGTCTGGGAATTGCTTGTGATACTTTAGTTATAGGATTTTGATACCAGTCATGTTTTCCACCGTGTCTGATAAAAATACAACCCATTTCTTCTATTTGTTTAATTAGGTCTTTTCTTTTCACAATAATTCCAACTCCGCAACTTTTCTAATCGCAGGAATATTATCACTGGTAAATTCGTGATACAAATCTAATAAGTTGTTTTGGAGTTCTTCTAAAGAAGTTCCTTGTGTCCAATAATCAGGATATTCTTCTAAGTAACCGATAAACATATCCTCATCTTGCCAATAAATATATTTTTTCTTTTTGATTGTTTCCATAATGGTTTTTGGCTCATCAATAGGTAGTTTAACAATGCACAACTTAATTATATAGTATAAGCTATGCAATGGTAATTTGTACTCATGATACCTGATTAATTTTTGTGATTCTCCAAGTTAACCATCTTTTAAAAAGACAGCAGGAGAAATATGAAAGAATTTGGCTAGTTTTTCTATGTGATTTACTGTCATTTGTTGTTTACCACTGAAAATATTATACAAAACAGTTTCTTCTTCAAAAATGGGCATTAAATCTTGGGGTTACAAATTTAATTCTTCTATTAATACTTTTAATAATTCTACTCCATAAATATTAGGTACATGATAATTTTTTTCTTCATATTCAGATACTACTAATCCTAATAAATGCAGATAATCTCGTTCATCAGGAGTTAATTTTTCTTGATCTAATAAGGAATCAATGATATTTTGAGTGGTAGCTAGTTCTTCCTCTGATGTAATTTTGCGGGGAGGAAAAGCGGTAATCAGTTCTAGATAGGTTTTAGGTGTACCAATTGCATCACTAGACATCACGCAATTTTCTGATAAACAACATTAATTTTCGGTTGAGATGTTTCTGCTGGTTGATTTGTTACCATTATTTCTATATTCTGTCCTAATTTTATTAAGTAAGTTAGTAAATTCTCAATTGTAAATTCTTTGAGAATGCCGTTACTTAAATTATTTATTTGTTCAACTTCTAATTCTAAAATTTGTGCAGTTTGTTGGGGTGTGATTTGTTGCTGTTCTAAAATATCAGCTATGACAGAAGCTAATTTAACTTTGGCTAGTTTTTCTTCTGCATTAGCAAATCCTAAATCTTGAAATATGTTGCCAGAACTGATTGTATAATCTAACATAATCTTTATTTTATGATTGTCTAATTTGTGAGATTTGTATTGCTGTTTGTAATCGCTGCTGAATTAACTCAATAGTTTGTTGAGGTGTTTTGATACCTTTGGGTGATTTTTTCTTGAAAGCATGGAGAACATACACAGCATCATCTATTTTTATAGCATAAACAGTGCGGTAAGTGTCGGTTTGATAATTGCTGCGAATTTCAAATACTCCATTAAAACCTTTTAAGGGTTTTATTTTGGTATGAGTTTGATTAGTTTGCACGCGATAGAGAATATACCCAATTTCATCAATTACATCTTCAGGAAATTCTAAAAGTTCTTCTTTAGCAGAATTTACCCAGATAACTGTTTTAGGTGTATCATTAATCATCTTATATTATCTATCTTCTAAATATTTATTACCTCGTTTTAATTCAGTCTCAGCATAGTTTATTAAATCTTGAATCATTTGATTACGGTCTATTTTATCTAATTCTTTTTTTTGTTTATTTAAAAAAAGTTTGTTCATTTGTTTAAGTTGATCAACCGTCATGGTTTCTAACTTTTTATTTAGCTCATCTTTTCCATGTTCTTTCAAATATTCAACTGGAATAATAGGAGGTTCATACTTGTTACTTCTTGATTTTGTACGTACTGTTTTTGGCTGAATATTTGGTAATGGCTTTTTAACGTCATTGCTTAATTCATTAATTTTTTGAATTATTCCTTCTTGCTTGTCTTGAATATCTTTAATTTGTTCTTGGACATCTTTAATTTGTGCAGTTAGAGATTTTTCCGATTCTGTGATTAAGTCAAAAACTTTAGACCAGGTAATATCACAGTTTGTGTCATTTTCTACCTTTTCCTGATTAGGGTTAATTTGTTCATTATTTACACTCAAATTAGTTTTAGATAAGTCCTGAGAATTATTATTTTCTGATAATGGTGATTTCTGAAATTGTTCATTGTTTTCATCTGAATTTATATTGCATACATCCTGAACACTATTATCTTCTGATGATACTGATGTCTTATTATTGTCATCGGTAGATTTTTCATCTTGAACATTATTATCCAGCATATTGAATAAACTCCCTAGTCATTTCAATTACATATTTATTCAAATCACCATAACCATACTTTTGTTTAAAAGTGCCTAATTCCATTTCAAAGTCCATAGCATCTGTAATCTGATTAGCTTGTGGTATAAACGTATTAAAAATGGGCGCTGGATCTAGACTTAACCTCCTAAAGCTCTCTTTAAATCGTGTAGGTAATTCATAATCTTTCACATTATTATGCCTGGTTGATGTTTTTTGATATTTGGTAATTATAAGACCTAAACATTTAATGTTAAGATGGCGTTCCCTCGCAAACGTATAAATACTTTTAATAATTTGAGGCACACCATATGTTGATAGTTTATCAGGAATTGTTGGGATTAAAAAATAATCACTAATTTCGATGCCATTTTGAGTAATATTTCCCAAATTCGGTGGGCAATCTATCAAAACATAATCATAATTGTTCAAATAAGGCTTGATGTAATGTTTTAATACTTCCATCGGAGCTATTTTATAGCTTGTGTTTAATGGAATTTCATGCAGACGATCCTGAATATCAATTAATTTAATACTTGAAGGTAATAAGCTTAATGTGTTTAGGTTTAAATTGGAAACACCTTTTTGAATTGCCTGTTGAACTTGAAAATAAGCTGTTTTATCTATTTTATCTTTAAACATCTGAAATACAGTTTGTTTTTTCCTATCTAATTCATCCCATTTTTCTTCACCAATCAGAGCAATAGTAGCATTAGTTTGAGGATCAAGGTCTATTACTAATACATTTTTACTAAATTGACTAGCAAGACACTCAGCTAATTGAACGGTAGTGGTTGTTTTAGCGACTCCACCTTTGAGATTAATTAGACTAACAACTTTAGCTGGCATAGTTTAAATTTACAAGTGGGTTTAAAATGGATATTTTGAATCTTATGACACACCTTCAATTGTATATGATAGCACATAGTCTTAGTTAAAGATACAGAATGCGTATCAGACTAAAATATTCAACTTCTTTAAAAAATAGAGTATTTGAGAAAATTTGCTGATTATTATAAAACCTGAAGAATTACAAATTAACACATTACAAAAAATCAAAAAATCAAAAAAATCAATCATGAAAATAGTTAAACGTAATATCGAATTAAGAGTAGATGACAGTTTAATGCGGGTTTATGTAGCTTCTCCTAAACCAGAAGGTAAATACCCAGGAATTGTTTTTTACAGCGACATTTATCAATTAGGTGATGCCATAATTCGCTTAGTTAATTATTTAGCTGGGTTTGGTTTTGTAGTTGCAGCACCAGAAATTTTTCACCGGATAGAACCTATTGGTGCTGTTATTGAACCAAATGATTTAGGGAGAATGCGCGGTAATGATGATGCACGCAGAACTTTAATTTCTGAATATGACAATGATACTCGTGCTGTTATTAATTGGCTAAAAAATGAAGATTCAGTTATTGCTGATAAAATCGGTGCTTTAGGTTTTTGTATTGGCGGACATTTAGCTTTTCGGGCAGCTTTTGAAAGTGAAATTGAAGCCTCTGTTTGTTGTTATCCTACAGGTATTCCCATTGGGAAATTAGGTAAAGGTACAGCAGACACAATTCACCGAGTTGAGGAAATTAAAGGGGAAATGTTGTTAATTTTTGGTACTCAAGATCCCCATATTTCTGAACATGATAGACACACGATTATTCATGCTTTAGAAACTGCCCATGTCCATCATCAATTTTTCTCCTATGAAGCAGAACATACATTTATGAGAGATGACGGTTATCGTTATGATTCCGCTGCTGCTACTTCTGCTTGGGAGCAAATTATTGCTTTTTTAGAAAGGAAATTTAAGCATTAATTTAAGCATTAATTTAAGCATTAATTTTATAGATCCCCGAAGTATGAAACATCGGGGATTTTGTTTTTATTTGAAAATTTGTTAAAATAGTCTTTAGTATAAAGAATTTATTTAATCAATGTATGACTTTCTCTCCTCCCCAGATTATACAATTAGATCCACCCCTTCCCCCTTGGGAAAACCTCCCCACAATGTATGATTTACCTAGCGAAAATCCAGAGGAAAAAGGTTTGCCAGACGAATTTCATTTTTTACAACCTTTGCTTTTATATCTCACCTTTCAACCTATAAACTGGCCTTCAGAATTGGTTTATAGTGCTGCTGACTTAAACCTTTATTATGATTTAGAACATCCTTTATGGTATAAACGTCCTGATTGGTTTGGTGTTGTCGGTGTTTCCAGATTATTTCAAGGTAGAGATTTACGTTTAAGTTATGTGACTTGGCAAGAAAAAGTAAATCCTTTTGTAGTAGTTGAATTATTATCTCCTGGAACTGAAGATGAAGATTTAGGAATTAAGGAAAGTGAACAAGATAAACCGCCGACAAAATGGGAAGTTTATGAACGGATTTTGCGGATTCCTTATTATATTGTTTTTAGTCGTTATACCAATGAATTGCGGGCATTTAATTTAGTTGGTGGTCATTATGAACCAGTAAATTTAACGGCTAATCTTCTACCAATTCCAGAATTAGGGTTAAGTTTAGGACTGTGGGAAGGTTCATTTCGTGGAGTTTCTAAGTTGTGGTTAAGGTGGTTTACTTTAGAAGGTGAATTAATTCCTGAACCTTCAGAAGAAGCTGCTATTGCTACAGAACGAGTTATCATTGCTGAACAGGAAGCTAATACAGCGAAAAGAAAAGCGGAAATATTAGCTGAAAAATTGCGTCAGTTGGGTATTAATCCTGATGAAATTGAGGAGAGTTTATAGTCATAAAAGCTAATTATTAACGCCAGGGAATAAATTCCTGTCTAATAGCTAAAGTCGGTTTAAACCGACTATTTTTATTTTTTAATCTCATTCTAAATCATCGGGATTGATACCTAAATCTTTTAATTTTTCCGCTAAAAGTTGTGTTTTTCTTCTTTCTGCTGCTAAAGCTGTTTCTGCTTGTTCAGCACGTTGTTTTTCAATTTCATATCTTTCTTTTTCCTGTTCTAACATTTCGCAAATTTCCACATAAGAAGAAAACTTATTCCCATCAGGACGATAAATTTGTAATTCTTCTCCTGATAAATCAAATTTAATTCCTAATCTGGGACTGACCCAATTTGTTATTTCTGAGATGACATCTAAACCATCTTCTGTTCTTAACCATCCTCTTAATTGATTTTTTTCAGGATTGTAAATATAATATTCTTCTACTCCATGTCTTTCATAAAATATCAATTTTCGATCCATTTCATTTTGAGAATTACTAGGAGAAAGAATTTCAAAAACTACCTGGGGTGCAATATTATTTTCTTGCCATTGTAAATAAGAACCGCGTTTACCTTTTGATCGTCCGAATACAACCATGACATCCGGTGCATTGACTATATAATTTTTCCCTTCAATGGGATACCAAAATAAATCACCTGCAACAAAAACATCAGAGTTATCTGCAAATAACCAATCTAAATTTTGTTGAATAACTAATATCCACCTAAATTGTTCTGTATTATTAGCCATTGGTTGTCCGTCACTGTCTGGGTAGATGACCTCTGATGCGGTATTTTGGAGAGGTTGAGTAACCATAACTTTAAATTAGTTAATTGTTTACTTTATGAATATTTTAGCACCTTATAAATTCAAACATTATTGAGCGGGCAAGATGCCCACCCCACAAGAGTTTTCAGCCAAGATTTCTAATCATTTATTGACAACAAACCAAGAGGAGGAGTAATTTCAATCCGTTTTTTTTCCAAATCAACAATAGGAACTATTTCCATCACAAAAGGAATTAAAATAGTTTTTCCTGCCTTTTTTTCATCAAAAGCTGGATCAAATTTCACCTCTAATAAATCATGACCGGTAGACATTAAATCTACAACAGTTCCAATTAATTCACCAGATTCCTGCATAAAAACAGGTAAACCCAATAAATCCATAACATGAAATTCCCCTGCTTCCAATTCAGGGCGATCGCTAATAGGAACAAACAACCGACAATTTCGTAAACCTTCCGCAGTCGTGCGATCGCTCACCCCTTTTAACTTAATCACATATAAATTCTTCCCATCAACATACCGCCCCTGTAACAACTCCACTGGTTGCGGTTCACTCTCCCCAGGCTGCAACATCCAGCGAGTACCCGCCTCCTCAAAGCGTTCAGGAAAATCAGTAGAAGGATAAACCCGCAGATCCCCACCTAAACCTTGAGGTGCAACAATTTTACCAATCTCGATCCAATCATCAAGATCGGGGACTGATGTACGGGCGAACGGCCGTTCCCTGGGAACTGGGGACTTTTTCTTTTTTCCCCCTGCTCCCTGCTCCCTGCTCCCCTGCTTTCTTCCCTTCGTGTCCTTCGTGTCTTCGTGGTTCATTTCCCTTACACACCAACGGCTGCACGTTGATAAACCTGTTCTGCTACCTTAGCCAAACGCTGCATACCGATAGTAATTTCCTCATCACTACCAGTTAAACTGATACGCAGACATTGATGTTTATGCGCCCATTCCTCCTTCAAACCAGGGAAGAAACTACTACCAGGCACAACAATTACACCCACCTTTTTCAATTCCTGGTAAAATTCCCAGTCAGTCATGGGTAAATCTTGCAGCCACAACCAGCCAAAAATAGCACCTTCACCACGATGTAAGAACCAAGGTAAATTTTTAGGCATAGCTGCTTCTAATGTACTTTCTAATACATCAAACTTACTCTTGTAGAAAGGTCTAATCACATTTTCCGCAATATCCGCTAATGCACCTGATTCTATCGCACGGGCGGCGATCGCCTGACCATACCGAGAAGAATGTATACCTGAATTAGTTTGGAAACACTCTAAAACCTGCAATAGCTTTTCATCACCAATCGCTACCCCCAGTCTTTCCCCTGGCAAACCCGCCTTAGATAAGCTCATACAATGAATAGTATTATCAGCAAACACAGGTGTCATATCTGTAAAATTTAAAGCAGGGAAAGGTGGCGCGTAGGCAGAATCTATTAACACCGGCACATTATAAGGCGCAGCTAAAGCGGCAATTTTCTCAACCTCATCATTAGTTAAAACATTTCCTGTAGGATTACAAGGACGGGAGAAAATCACACAACCGGTATTTTCATTAATAGACAGTTGGCTAAAATCAGGACGGTACTTAAAGCGATGATTCGCGCTATCAATATCCAACGTCGGTTTATAAGCAATTAACGCTTCTGGGCATAAACTCACCCCACCATAACCAGTATAATCTGGACTTAAAGGTAAAACAATTTGTTTTAATCTGCCATCTTCAGTATAACCACCATAAGCATTAGCCGCATAAAAATAAATTGTTTGACTACCAGCAGTAACTAAAATATTCCGTTCTGTTAAATTTAAACCATAACGCTGGTTAAAGTCCTTCACCATCGCGGAAATAAAAGGTGCATAACCCTGGGAAGAACCGTAACGACAGACAACTTCGCCATATTCAGAACTAGCTAACAAATCTGCGGTACAGTCACGCCATAACTGCTCAACCTCTGGTAAAATCAGGGGATTGCCGGCACTCAAATTATACAATACCTGCCCCTGATTGGCTCGGAGTGTTTCATTAATATCTTTCATAATCGCTCTTACGCCAGTCAAGTTAGACATTTGAGCGCCGATTTTAGTAAGGGCAGGTTTCATCATGTTTTTTACAAAATAAGGAAATTGCTATTAAGATTTAGATTTTAACAAAATCTGCGAATTACCGTACCTGAAAATCATTGAAAAAACATTCAAAAATAATAAAACCCCACTTGTGAGGGTGGGGGGTTTCTCTTGTAATAGGTACTAATGTACTATGAGTTAATAGAATTTGGCAAGCGATCGCTGAAAATTTATTTTCAGTGGTTATAGATCCCCGACTTTTTGAAGAAGTCGGGGATCTGGGATAATGTCAGTTAATTTACGGAAGAAGAGAAAAATGGAAGTAAAAGCAGCAGTCGCGCACAGTGCAGGAAAACCGTTAACCATTGAAACCGTACAACTCCAGGGACCACAAGCGGGGGAAGTATTAGTAGAAATTAAAGCCAGTGGAGTATGTCACACAGACGCTTATACCCTTTCCGGTGCAGATCCAGAAGGTTTATTTCCCGCTATTTTAGGTCATGAAGGGGCTGGTGTGGTGGTAGAAGTAGGGGAAGGTGTCAAAAGTGTGAAACCCGGAGATCATGTAATTCCTTTATACACACCCGAATGTCGTCAGTGTGCATACTGTTTGAGCTTTAAAACTAACCTCTGTCAAGCAATTCGCGCTACCCAAGGAAGGGGAGTCATGCCCGATGGTACGAGTAGATTTAGTATTGGTGGTGAGATGATACACCATTATATGGGTACTTCCACTTTCGCTAATTATACGGTATTACCAGAAATTGCCGTAGCCAAAATTCGGGAAGATGCACCTTTTGATAAAGTTTGTTACATTGGATGTGGTGTAACTACAGGCATAGGTGCAGTTATTAATACAGCTAAAGTTGAACCTGGATCAAACGTCGTAGTTTTCGGTTTGGGGGGAATAGGGTTAAATGTGATCCAAGGGTCACAAATGGTTGGCGCGAATATGATCGTAGGTGTAGATATTAACCCCAGTAAACGCGCTTTAGCTAAAAAATTTGGGATGACACATTTTGTTAATCCTAACGAAATTGAAGGCGATTTAGTTCCTTATTTAGTAGATTTAACAAAAGGTGGTGCTGACTATTCCTTTGAATGTATTGGTAACGTAAAAGTCATGCGTCAGGCTTTAGAATGTTGCCATAAAGGTTGGGGAGTTAGTGTCATAATTGGGGTAGCTGGTGCAGGTCAAGAAATTAGCACCCGTCCTTTTCAATTAGTGACTGGAAGAGTGTGGAAAGGTTCAGCTTTTGGTGGTGCAAGAGGGCGGACTGATGTACCGAAAATTGTAGATTGGTATATGGATGGAAAGATTAATATTGATGATTTAATTACTCATGTCATGCCGATTGAAAAAATTAATGATGCAATGGATTTAATGCACAGAGGAGAATCAATTAGAAGTGTAGTTACATTTTAGATAATGGGTAATGGGTGATAAATAATTATCTATTTACTGTCACCTGTCACCTCATATATATACTATAATTATTACAGTTCACCAGGTTTTGATTATGCAAATCCCTAAAATTCAACCAACGGCAGCAAACCTGAAAGATAATCTTTATAAAAATGACTTTTATCAATGGACTCAACAACAAGCTAACCTACTACGTCAGCAACAATGGCATGATTTAGACATATTAAATTTAATAGAGGAAATAGAATCTTTGGGTAGGAAAGAAAGGCAAGAATTAAGAAACCGGCTGAGTATTTTAATAGGGCATTTATTAAAATGGGAATATCAAAATAGTAAACGCAGTCGCAGTTGGTTAGCAACTATTCGTATTCAAAGGCGGGATATTTTAAAATTATTACAGGAAAATCCTAGTCTAAAATCTCAGTTAGAAATATTGATAGTTGAATCTTATGAAAATGGTAGAGATTTAGCATCAGGAGAAACTAATTTACCATTTTCAACTTTTCCAGAGATATGTGATTATAGTTTTGAGGAAATTCTCAAAGATAACTTTTTACCGGGTGAACCTGTTGAAGATGATTTATTAACATAATCAGCCAAATAATTAGAAACAATCAATCAACGAACGTTAATTTGAGAAGAAAATACAGTAAACTGATAAAGTTAAATTGTAAATCTCTGCTCTAAAATTTGCTGTAGCCATCCATGACCAATATTAACTTGATTGCTGAATATAAATCCTTTGGTGGTAAACTTGGTTTTTATGCTCATATTTCAGATTGTTGTAAATGTGAAATGAGGTTTTCTGTTTATCAACCACCACAAGCTACGGAAAAACCATTACCAGTTTTATATTTTCTCTCTGGTTTAACTTGTAGAGAAGATAACTTTATGATTAAGTCTGGGGCGCAATATTGGGCGGCTAAATATGGGATAATTTTAGTTGCACCAGATACAAGTCCTCGAATGACAGGTACTCCTGGAGAAGATGATGAATGGGATATTGGTACTGGTGCGGGTTTCTATGTAGATGCAACACAAGAACCTTGGAAAAACCACTATCAAATGTATAGTTATATTGTCCAAGAATTACCAGCAGTAATTAATAGTAACTTTCCTACAAAACCAGAAAAACAAAGTATTTTTGGTCATTCTATGGGGGGACATGGGGCGTTAATTTGTGCTATAAGAAATCCAGATATTTATAAATCTGTATCTGCATTTGCTCCCATTGTTGCACCAATGAATTGTGCTTGGGGAGAAAAAGCATTCAGTCTGTATTTAGGAAATAATAAAGAAAGTTGGTGTGATTATGATGCAAGTAAATTAGTAGAGAAATTAGGATATCATAGGGAAATTCTCATTGATCAAGGGACAGCGGATGAATTTTTAAACCATCAATTATTACCAGAACAATTTATTCAAGTCTGTGAAAAAGTCAATCAACCTTTAAACTTCCGTTATCAACCAGGTTACGATCATAGTTATTATTTTATTGCCACCTTTATAGGTGATCATATTCGTCATCATGCACAGGCTTTAGGACTATAATTATAAATCAAGGAGTAGAGAAAGAACCAAAATTATCAGGAGAACAAAAAAGTGGGTTTATCTGCCATTAAAATTATCTTAGTTGAACCAGCGGGAGAATTAAATGTAGGTTCAATTGCTAGAGTGATGAAAAATTTCGGATTAGCTGATTTAATATTAGTTAATCCTCAATGTCATCACTTATCTTTGGATGCTTTAAAAATGGCAGTTCACGCCAAAGAAATCTTAGAAAATGCTATCATAGTAGACACATTACCAAAAGCATTAACAGGATGTACCAAGGCGATCGCCACCATTGGCCGTGACTATGATGGAGAATTACCAGTAGAAAATCCTCGTCAAATCTTCCCTTGGTTATTAGCAACATCAGAAACCCAGGTAGGGTTAATATTTGGTAGAGAAGATCGGGGATTAACAAATCAAGAAATAAACTATGCCCAAAAATTACTATTTATTCCTACAAACCACGAATATTCATCTTTGAATTTAGCTACAGCCGTGTCAATTTGTTGTTATGAAATATCACAAATTCAGGAAAAATTCACACATCAAGAAATCATAACCACAGACAGCGCACCCATAGATATAATTGAACCTTATTATCAAGAATTAGAATCTCTTTTATTATCCATAGGTTATCTTTATCCCCATACCGCCGCCAGTCGGATGGAAAAATTCCGTCATTTATATAACCGCGCTCACCTGAAAACCACAGAAGTAGCCATGTTGAGGGGGATTTTAAAACAGGTACAATGGGCTATAAAAAATCAACATCCCCAAGCCGATAAGTAAATAAACGTAAAAGGCAATCATTAACGTAAGTTATTACCCTGATTGGATATTACACCCCAGAACTTACCGAAATATATGGAAATATAATTTTATCCCTCATGATACAATATCCGTTAGTAGGAATTTTATGTTAGCTTTGATCAGTAATTTCCTACATACAGTAAATTGCCAGTAAATGAGGTAAAAATATTCATCATAAATCTTAGTCACCATAAATAAATATTACATTACGGCTAACGGCGAATAGCTGAAAGCTGCTCGATATAACAAAGTTTTACAAAACCAAGCATCAAGACTGAATATTGTATTTAATTTTTGATCTCATACTTAACAAAACAGTCAAGTGAGTCACAAGGAGTACCAGTGTCAGAATCAAGTGACAAACTAATAGCTGTCTCAAAACGGCAACCAGTACAACGTCGTCGCCGGATACGTCAAGTTCCCAAGGCAAGACAAAAACCCGTACCCAAGCCGCAACAGGAGGCAAAGAAAACAGAAAACATAGCTCTCACCAGGGTTAAAAATACGGTTAAAAATAATAACCCTGCTACTGTTCGCACGGGTACACAAAAAGCACAACCTCAATTAGTTATGCCCAAAGCTGTTAAACCTATACCTAGAGGTAAAACAGCCGTTACTCAACCGACTAAAGGGATCAGAACTGTACGTATTCCCAAACAAAGTAGTTTATCTCACAGGCAGTCATCCAAGAAAACACGGTTAAAGCCAATGGCGAGAACCGTATTGTATGTATTGCGGATGTTAATTGTTGGTGTGGGACTCGGTGCAATTGTTGGTACAATTTTGTCAATTTTAGACCCTGCTAGTCGCATGACGACAACCTCCCCATCACAGACTAATGTTAACCAAGCTGCCAATAATCCCGTTAACTCTGGGGGTTTGTACCTATCTCAAGAAATTATTCCTTTAAAAACATCTATTCAAAATTTAGCCGCTACCAACCCTAATTTAATTCCTGGGGTATTCGTTGTAGATTTAGATACGGGTGCTTATGTAGATATTAACAGTAATGCTATTTTTCCAGCCGCCAGCACGATCAAAATTCCCATTCTGGTGGCATTTTTCCAAGACGTAGACGCGGGTAAAGTGCGTCTCGATGAAATGTTAACGATGGAAAAAGAAATGATGGTAGGAGGTTCAGGGAATTTACGTACTCAACCAGCAGGTAGTCAGTATACAGCTTTAGATGTAGCCACTAAGATGATTACTATTAGTGATAATACTGCCACAAATATGCTGATTCAGCGGTTGGGAGGCCAGGAAGTGCTAAATGCGCGTTTCCGCAGTTGGGGATTAATTAATACCGTAATTCGTAACCCTTTACCAGACTTGGAAGGTACAAACACCACAACCCCCAAAGAATTGGGAGATTTGATTGCTAAAGTCAATCAAGGTAGTTTAGTGAGTATGCGATCGCGTGATGCTATGTTAGATATCATGCGTCAGACAGAGAGAGATACTCTAATTCCTGCGGGTTTAGGAGAAGGAGCTAGATCCTACCATAAAACCGGTGATATTGGCTCAATGTTAGGGGATGCAGGTTTAATTGATATTCCCACCGGTAAGCGTTACATTGCTGCTGTCATGGTACAACGTCCCCACAATGATCCAAAAGCAGAAACCCTAATTAGTTCCATTTCCAAACTAGCTTATCAGTTCTTTAGTCAAGCCGCCGTTACACCCCGTATTCCTACCAGCAACCCATCCACAAATAATTTTCAACAACCTAACCAACCTTTAATTCCACCCCAAGCTATTAACCCCACAGCACCAAATGGTTTAATTCAAAATACTACCACAGGTACTAATCAAACTCCTGTGATTACTCCTCAAAATTATCGCTAACAAGAAAATTAACTCTACAGGATTTACTTTACAAGTTAGCATTTAGCCTTCAGCTATCAGCAGTCAGCGAGAGGCTAAAAAACACGAATTTAATATGACAAACTTTCCTCATCAACACTTATAGAATGTGGTGATATCTATTATGATTTAAGCAACAATCAATTACCAATTACCAATTACCAAATTATGACATCTACCACCCCATCAATACAATTTTTTGCAGGTGTATTTGAAGAACTGAGTAACGTAAGTTTAAGAAGAGAAACCCGCACAGGTAAACGAATTGTAGTCATGCAATTTGAGAAATTACAAGCTTTATCAGGGTTTAAAAGTTTTACAAAACAGTCTTTAAACTCCCTATTATTAACAGATGAAGAAGGAGAAATTCGTGTAACTCCTTCAGGTACAAAATTTATTTTTGGTGGTGATGAAGGAGACGAATTAAAACGAGTAGATTGTTCATTTGAACTAGAAAGGGATGATCACTGGGATAGATTTATGCGGTTTATGTATCGTTATGCAGAAGCAAATGGAATGGAGTATGGGGAAAAGTAATACTGTAGGGGAAACCCCCTGTGGTTGCCCAACCCCCTGTGG
>RDXV01000288.1 GCA_004292695.1 Nostocales cyanobacterium
TCCCGATGCAAAAGGAGGTCAATTAATTTACAGCAGAGTAGCAGGTATTTCTGAAGGTGCAACATGGAAAGCAAACCTCACAGATAACCCCAAAACCCAAACCCTGACTATTCCCGAACCCGGTAAAGCTATTTCCTACCCCATAGCTACCTTACGGGCTGGAAGGTTAGGAACAGAACAAAGCCAAACCGCAAAAATGCTGGTGCGTTATCCTGACACCGCTTACGAAGCACATGGTAACTATGGTGTGGAATATCAACTCAACATACCTTTAACTAATAAAACCAATAAAAATCAGAAAATTAGCATCACTTTAGAAACTCCATTAAAAGAAGATAGACTATCTCAAAAAGGAATTAAGTTTAGAAAACCATCATTAGACTTTCCCTTTTTCCGGGGTACAGTGCGTTTAAAATATACTGATGATAACGGTAAACAACAAACCCGTTATGTACATTTATGGCATAGAACAGGGCAGATTTTAGATCCTTTATTAACATTAGATTTAAAACCAGAAACTCAAAGAAAAGTACAATTAGATGTTATTTATCCACCTGATTCTACTCCGCCGCAAGTAGTGACAATTAGGAATTTGTAGATAAATTTAGATATCCTAGATCCCCGACTTCTTAAAGAAGTCGGGGATCTGAAGTTTATTTTTCAGGATTTACAGATGTACAGAATATAATCAACATAAATATTATTTACCTTTATTCTTGTTTCTTTGATTTTTTCCCTTGGGTTGATATCTCTCACCTCGTAAAAAATTACCTAAATCCGAATTTCTACTAATATGATAATTGCCTTCTCCAAAAATGCTTTTCAACTCCTCTTTATATTTATCATATTCTTGTGGTACAGAACCATCTGAAACAATATAACATTTAGAAGTAAATTCTCCTGATAAACCCGAATCTTTTAGTTTTTTATTAAAATGTATATATGTGTTTTTTACCTGTTCCTTAGCATTTGCAATCTTATTACCTTTTAATTCCACAAAACACAAAACTCTTGTAGAGTCTTTCGCATAAAATACTATTAAATCGCACATTTTCATACCTGCTTGATCTAATCTTAATAATTGCCTTAATCTACAATTAGGGTTTGATTGATCATCTATGTGGAAAAATAAAACTGTTTCACCACTTTCAGGTTCTAACCTTACTTCTACTCCATCTTCTTTATGACTTGTTTTATTTGGTAATAAACAACCTGACAACAATAGATAATTAAAAGGCATTTGAAAATTACTCCCTCACTGCTGATATAAGATATTCATTAGGGAAAAATGTGATTAATATCATCAGAAATATCAGCGAAAGTACCCCAATCTATACGCCCATTTTCCTGTAATATATCTTTAGCTGTACCATCTTCAAATAAATAGACAGAAACATTTTCTTGAGCGATAAACGCATCAGTTCTCTCTAAATAAAAACGTTCCTTAATACTTTCCTTGTCTTCATACTCCGCAGCTTTGATTAAATTAGAAAGATGATCAACTATATAAGGACTATGAGTAGTAATTAATATTTTTATTCCAGCATTTACTAACATAGCTAAAAACTCAATAATTTCTACCTGTGCTGCTGGATGTAAATTCATTTCTGGTTCATCAATAATTAATAGTTCATTAGGTTCTACTAAATAACGTAAACATAAATATAAAGGTGCAAGTTCTTTAACCATTGATGAAGCAACTTGCATTTCTAAATTTACATCTCGAGAGGGTTGAAAAATAATTTCATTTTGTAATGTTGATGAATCTACTTTAACATGACCAGATAAAATTTTTTCCTGTAAAAAATTAGCTAAATTAATATATTCTAAAATCTGAGGATTTTTTTCTGCTTCTTCCTGTCTTTCATCATCTGTTTTTACAGAAGCACCTGCTATAATAGATGTTAGACTCTGAATAACAGCACTTTTTCCTAATGTTATTTTTTGTGTTTTTTGTTTATCAGGTTGAGATTTTTCTGTATCTATTTCTTCTTCTAGTGACTTTAATACTCTTTTTTGTACAGAAAAAGGAAATCCCGCATAAGTAGTTCTTTCAGTGGGAAATATATAAACATAAGCATAAAAACATTGATGAATGATCCCTAATATTGTTTCTGAAAATAAATCTCTAATCAGCACTACAGGAAGTTTAAAATTATCTTTATTACCTTCAGAAATTCTATAAAAATAAATTTCATCTTCATCTTCTTGCTTTAAAATCTGTAAAGAAAGCTGAGAACCAAAGTTAATTTTTCTATCCAAAGATAATTTTCTGATTTTGTTTAATAAATCTTTGATAAATTCATTGAGTAAAAAACTAATTTGCAGCTTGTTAAAATTTACTCTGTTTGTATTCAGAAAATGAGATAACCAGTTGGGAGCTATTCTCCCAGCATCATTAATATACTTTTCTGCATATTGTTCCGCAAATTCAACTAAATTAATTTGACAATTACCTACTTCTAGAAATTCTTGAATACCTTGCTCTAAAATTTCATATTGTATTGGATTTTTCTTGTCACTATATGCTTTTAAATACTCCTTAAAACCATATCCACTAAATATAGATGCTAAGGTATGAGCAGTCCAAGTTTTACCAGTACCACTTCTACCAATAAATACAGTCAAGGGTTTTAATTCTATTTCCGCTTCTTTAATAACACCTAAGTTAGAAACTTTTATTTTCATAATCAAAATACATACAAACTCTATGACCATACATTATATCATAATCAAACAAAAACCCCAAAACAAAAAAACACCCCCCATTACTGGAGGGTGTCTTTATTTATTTAACTAAGTTTATTAAACCCAGTTTCAGAATTAACCGTTGATAGCAGGAGCGCTGATAGCAACAGGAGCAACTTCACCAGCAGCTAAGTCTAAGGGGAAGTTGTGAGCGTTACGCTCGTGCATTACTTCCATACCTAAGTTAGAGCGGTTGATGATATCAGCCCATGTACCAACCACACGACCTTGAGAATCAATGATGGATTGGTTGAAGTTGAAACCGTTCAAGTTGAACGCCATTGTGCTTACACCCAACGCT
>RDXV01000289.1 GCA_004292695.1 Nostocales cyanobacterium
TTTGAAATTATCTGTGTAGAGAGGGAACAGGGAACAGGGAACAGGGAACAGGGGAAGTGTACGGAGTGCTTTTCAAGAATCAAATATTATTCCTATATAAATACAATATTACAACAAAAATCTGAACTTAAATCAGCAATTATCTCATGTAAAATTATGATTATTAATCCAGAAAATGTTGATATTCGCACTACTTCTGTTTATCCACAGATATTTCAATCTCGAATTTTAGGTAGAGTCAAACAAGCGTTAGGAAATGCGGCTGGGTTAAAAAATTTTGGGGTGAATTTAGTAACTCTTGCACCTGGTAGTTCTTCGGCTTTGCGACATTGGCATACTAAACAAGATGAGTTTATTTATATAATTCAAGGTGAAGCAACTTTAATCTCTAATGCTGGTGCTGAAATTATGACAGCAGGAATGATGGCAGGTTTTCCCGCAGGAGAGGAAAATGGACATCAACTTGTAAATAATTCTGATGCAGAAGTAATTTATTTGGAAGTGGGAGATAGAACACCTGAAGATGAAGTATATTATCCAGATGATGATTTAATTGCTAAATCCAGTGATGATGGAAAATGGATTTTTACACATAAAGATGGTACTTTGTTTGATGAGATGTAAACTTCAATTTAATTATTTTATGGGATGATGACGGTGTAGCTTTTATGAATTGTTTCATTAAATCCTTTTTTTGGTTTTTTGATGCAACTCATTTTTAATTTTTAATTTTCAATTTTTAATTACTCATTATGTCTACACAATTTGAGATTCAAAGCATATATACTGATGGTGCTTGTACTGGCAACCCTGGTCCTGGTGGTTGGGGTATGGTGGTTTATTTTAGTGATGGTTCTGTCCACGAAATGGGGGACTCATCACCATACACTACAAATAATAAGATGGAAATGCAAGCGGCGATCGCTGCCCTCCAATTTTTTGCCAACTCTGGACAAACTCAACCGATCAACCTCTACACTGATAGCGAATATTTAATTAATTGTGTTACTAAATGGCTACCTGGTTGGAAAAAGAAAGGTTGGAAAAAATCCGATGGTAGCCCAGTTCAAAACCAAGACTTGTTAGAAACCCTGGATAGACTTAACAATAGACTTGTGAAATGGCAGCACGTTAGGGGACATTCTGGTAACATAGGTAACGAAAGATGTGATGTGATTGCTCGCTCCTATGCTAACGGGCAGTTCCCATCCTTAAAACAACAGGCATTACCCGTAGCTGTTGAGGTTGCTACTGCCAGTCTTAGTCAGGTTAATTCAACAACAAATGTAACAAAAGTCTTTGATTCTGCAATCAACTCTACAAAAATTAATGAAGATATCTCAGAAAGTAGCACTTTTTCATCAGACACAACAATTATGGAATTATCTACAGTGTCAGCAACTACCTTAAATGACGAAAAACCTCCAGAAATGAGGATTTTGCACCTACGCAATTTAGTGGAAACTCTGCGAATTGCTGATGAAATTGCAGATAAGGGTTATTTGATCACCAGTTCAGAATTAGCAGATTTAATGGATATTCACGCCAGTGCTGTCACCAGTCGCGGAGATGAGTGGCGTTGGCGCAATTGGATAATTTCTAGGGTACGCAGGGAAGGAAACCAAATTCTCTGGGAACTGGAAAGAGTTGATCAGGTAGAAAATGAAAATGAATAATGAAGGGTGACAGGTGACAGGTGACAGGTGACAGGAAAGAGTTTTTACCAATTACCCATTACCCATTACCCATTACCCATTACCCAATTCAATACTTTCTTCCTCGCCATTCTTTGGGTTTGCGGATCGCAGATAAAAAGATTCTCAAAACTGCTAAGGGATCAGCTAAGGGAGAAAGCCAGAATAACCAGCCACCTTGGGCATTTTGGCGATCATAAGATGGGGCGATCGCCAATAACAACGCAAAACGGATGATCAGTAAAAATAAATTGAGATTCCAAACTAGGGAGATGGGAAGATGGGGAGATGGGAAGATGGGGATATAAGCTAAAACAATAATCAGCGGTAAACCTTGCACAGATGATAGCAACCATAGATCACCCCAAACTTGGGCGCGTTCAGCAGCATCTTTTAAATCTAAACTACGTCCCCATTCTTTCCAAGTTTCCATAGCACCCTCATACATCCGCACTTTGAAAACTTTAGCACCATCAAAAAACCCGACTTTAAACCCAGCGGCGGCAATATTTCTAGCTAAGGTGACATCATCACAAAAGGAACTCTGAGCGCTGCTATAACCATCAACAGCGGCTAAAACCGAACGGCGACATAAAAAACACTGCCCATTGGCCATGACTCGTTCTGGTTGTTCTGTGTAAACACCAGCAGGATCGAAGCGATATAACAAAGTCATTAATAATGCCGGTTGTAACCAACACTCTCCGGGATATTTGAGAATAAACCGAGGAGACAGAGAAATTAAATCATAACCTTCAGCTTGGGCGGTTTTGACTAAACTAGCTACTAACCCTGGATCTGGTTGAATATCTGCATCCATGCCCAAAAACCACTCACTGTCGGGGGAACTAAATAAAAAGCCATTGTGTAAAGCCCAAGGACGGCCTACCCAACCAGGTGGTAAAGGATCATCATTCATCACCCGAAACCGGGGATCTTTTGCCTGGGTAGCTTTTACTAAGTCTGGTGTTCCATCTTGGGATCTACTATCAACTACTATTACTTCTCTGACTTCGTAGCTTTGTTTACTCAACCCAGCTAACAGGGGACTAATGCGTAAAGCCTCGTTTAAGGTGGGAACAACTACACTAACACTACCCAAAATATCTGGTGTGGGTTGTTGTGGTGTTAAAGGAGGATGTCGCCTTGGACCTCTGAGGAGTCGTGATAGTAACAGTGCGGTGGCTGGTACTTGGAGTAGTAATAATAACAGGGAAATAATACTAATAATAATCATTTAAAGTAGAGGAGATCGAGGAGTCAGGAGTCAGGAGTCAGGAGTCAGGAGTCAGGAGTCAGGAGTCAGGAGTCAGGAGTCAGGAGTCAGGAGTCAGGAGTCAGGAGTCAGGAGTC
>RDXV01000122.1 GCA_004292695.1 Nostocales cyanobacterium
GTATAGTCGCCATAGGGCATTGGGAGACTTGAAACGGACATGGAGGGATGGTAAGACCACTTGTGGCACAACCCAGCGAAGTGTCAAGGAATCCTCGCTTTTTTAGAACGAGGAGGTATGTCAAATTGTTATAGTTTTCCCTGTTTGTCGTGGTGCATGAAGCATAAAATAACTTTTTTGTTCAATTAGTTTAGTTGCACCATTTTAGGGAAAATTTAGGTAAAGTTTGTAGGGCAACCACAGGGGGTTTGCCCCTACGTAATTTATTGATTTAGGTATTTTCAAAATGTTTAATAGATATCTGGTGAAAAAGAAGTAGGCACAATTAATAAATTGTTTTGGCAAAGGTTTTTATGTAACGCACATTTAATTTTTATAAGATGTCTATTTAAGGAAAAACTAGGGAAGAATTATAAATATCATCAGAGATGCTTCATATATCAGCAATTCACGAATTTCTCTCCATATAACTGCTGTGCGGCCATTGTCCACCTAATAAAGCGTAAATTTCCACTGGTTTAGCAGAAATTGTCACTCCAATTTCATAGGATTTTCCTGTAAAAGCAGCAAAGCGCCGACAGGCTTCTTCGTAATAACGACTACTGCGATAATTCTTGTTAGTTAAATCTATAGCAAATAAGCCGTAAAAATAGCGAGGAATACTTTGGATTGTTTCCACAATTTGACCTAAATTTCTCGCCAAAATTGCATTTCTGGGAACTTCTGTTTTCCAAGCTGTATCCAAAGCCCAAGCAGCAGAACTTAAATGAGAAGCACCACAAATTCCGCAAATTCTAGGAGTAACAATTAAACCAGCTTGGGGATCTTTTCCCCGCAAAATTACTTCAAAACCACGAAATAATTCTGCATGAGTCCAGGCATTTGTAACATATCCGTCTTCGATTTCGACACGGACATCTAAATCGCCCTCGACTCTACCAACCGGGGCAATATCTAATGTTTGAATTGGCATAATTAAAGGGAATAGGGAATAGGGAATAGGGAAAAGTCAAGAGGCAAAAGTTAAAACATCCAAACTAATAACTAATGACTAATGACTAAATTAAGAAAAAGTCTTCATCAGTCCATTGTGGTGCTGTATCTTTAGCAACAACTGTGAGAACTGCGTAATCTTGTGGTTTGATTCCGGGGGGTATTTCTTTGGGAACACCCATGACTGTTTGGGTTTTAAACACTGTTCCCGGTTTGAGGTCATGGAAGGGAAATTCCGGTTCTGTACAACCAATACAGGGCATTCCAGCGCGGGTTTTTGATGATACCCTGTTCCAGAGAATGCGGTTACAGGAAGCATGGGTCATGGGTCCACGACAACCTAAGTCATAAAAGAGACAGCCTTTCCGTTGTCCAAATTCGGTAGTTGTGGCTTTGTAAGCAAAGTGAATGTTACGGGTACAGCCAGTTTCCGCGAAGGTGTTAAAGAAAGTTTGGGGACGGTGTAATTTATCTAAGGCAATATCGCTGATGCGTCCGGTAGCAATGGCGACTAATATCTGGGCTATCCAGTCAGGATGGGCGGGACATCCGGGAATATTAATTACGGGTAAGCCGGCTTTGCTGACAAAATCTTGACCTAAAAAGCCGCCTTCTTTGCGTTTGAGAAATTGTAAACCCTGAGATTCACTGGGGTTAGGAGACATTGCTGGGATACCACCCCAGGTAGCACAATCACCGATGGCAACGACAAAATCCGCAGCTTTGGCTAAGTCGTTTAACCAATCTTTCATGGGGCGGTCTGCGAAACGATTCCAGTTGCCAGTACCGTTGGGGGCGTTAACTACGCTACCTTCAAAAACTAAGATATCTAGGTTAGTTTTGCCTAAGATACATTCCCACAGCAGGGTTTGGAGGTTGTTACCCATTTCTAAACCCAGGGAGGGATGCCAGAGGATGTTGATACCGAAGTCAGCTATTAAATCACAAGCTGTCGGTTCTTCGGAGTTAAGGAATGACATGGTGTCACCTGAACAAGCACCACCTTGCAGCCAGAGTACATTTGTCATTGGCTATGTTTTTTTCTGTGTTAATTTGCTGAATTTGGCGGTTTAATTGCGCCTTTGTTACTGAGGAGATACGCAGGATAATTGAAAACTTTATTAATATTTGGATGTAGAGTTTTACGGTTTAATCAATATTTTTATTCTAGCAGAAAATTTATGTCTGAATCAGGATTGACAGGATTTGCTGATTTATTGGATATTTATTTGATTGATCATACAAAAAATATTACTCAAGTAATCAATTTATGGCTACACAATTTAACATGAGTAAATTTACGCTAGATTTTTATAAAAAATTTCTTTTATAATCAATATAATTGATGTTATGACCTTTCCTCAAAACTTCAAAAATGGATAGGTATAAACACTTCATTATCATAATTTTGTAGGAGTTTAGCTTTTGCTTTACACTTATGGAAATCAGAAATCAGTAGTCAGAATAATTATTGATTGAAAACTTGATAACTGATAACTGATAACTGATAACTGATAAAAGGGGAATCAGTAAAAGTTAATGTAAAAAGTTAATAAATAACTGCGTAAATCGGCTTAGTTGATGACTCAATTACTATGGCCAATTTATGACATTTAGTGTAACAGATGCAGCCGTAAAAGCAACGATGGCGGCCATTGCTGATGAGTCAGTAACAGCGGAGGAAAAAATCCAACTGCTGATAGAAATGGCGCAAGGTTTTCTGAAAAAACCTAAAACTGCTCAAGATTTACGTAGTGGGTTAGGATTGTTTTATCGTGCTTATCAAATGTGTGGTGAAGACTATCTTTTGTGGAAAGCACGTGCAAAGGTAGGAATGGGTGCTGCTTTACAAATGATACCCGATTCTAACCACCAATTGTTGGTACAAGCTAAGGAAAGTTATGAGGAAGCTTTACCACTTTTACAAGAATTTGCTGAACCTATAGAAGTTGCAGAAACTCAGTTAAACTTAGGTTTAGTTATCCAATCTTTAGTACCTCATAGTTTAGCACGGATGACTGATAGTATTCATGCTTATCATGAGGCTTTGCGAGTATTTACTTGGCAAGAATATCCCCAAGAATATGCGATCTTACACAATAACATTGCGATCGCCTATCTTTCAATGCCCATGTCTTCAGAAAAGGAATACTTACGTCAAGGTTTAGCAGTTCAATCTTTTGAAGCTGCACTTGAACATATTAATATTAGTGATCATCCCAGGGAATATGCAATGTTGCAAAATAATCTAGGAAATGCTTTGCAATATTTAGTTAGTTCCCATCCCATTGATAATAATTTGCGGGCTATTTCTGCTTATAATGAGGCTTTAAAAGTGCGTAATGCTCAAGATACACCCTTAGAGTATGCTAACACTATTTCTAACAAAGCTAATGTACTTTTTAATCTTCCAGATGATCCAGAAAAACCAGAATTAGGTAATCCTGAAAATCTCATCAATGCTAAATTATATTATCAGGAAGCATTGCAAATATTTACTCAACATCAGGAAGTCGAAAAAATAGAAATAGTCACTCAAGCACTCAAAGATTTAGAAGCAGAAATTCAAGCATTTGAGTTAAATTAAATGTTAGAAGTCAGTAGTAGGGGCAAACCCCCTGTGGTTGCCCTCTTGAACCCCCTGTGGTTGCCCTCTTTAGTGAAATCATCTCTGATTTATGCTCAAAAATCATGTAATCATCAACGAAAAGGAGAAATCAAAATGTTTGATTTATCAAGTGATCCACAATTCACTAATTTCTTACATAGTCTAATTATAGATATTAATTTTAGCACTATATTAGTTTGGGTAATCATCGCCATTTTTATCTCAATGATTGGCGGTGCTATTGGTGGAATGCTATTAGCAGGTAAAGAAATAGGCTACAAATTTTCGGCAGTTATTGGTAGTTTATTTGCTCCTGCTGGTGTGATTCCTGCTATTGTTTTAGGGTTATTAATCGTTAGTTTTATTCGCTAAATAAGGAGGATATATGTTAGAATTAGGTTGGTTCTCACTGAGGTTATTTCTCAAAGGTAAATTATTTCGTGATCCTGGATATTTTCTACGGCAAACTGCTATTGCTTGTAGTTTAGGTACATTATTAATAGTATTATTATCTCTTGCACCAATTCCTCTTTGTATTCCCATCACTGTTGGTAGTTTAGCCACAGGTTTAATGATGCCTCTTGTACTCCAAGATTTTCGCATGAAGTAATTTTGAATCCATACAAATTAACTGTTCAATCCCTACAGATTTATCTGGGGGATTACTACCTGTGCATCCCATCAATACTTAATATTATTGTTGCTTTTAAAAATTAATTTTTCAGTTTCCTAGCTTATCCAATAGATTGAATATTTATGTGTTCATAATTTATTTATAGCCTTTTCTGATCTAATGATTTACAAAATTATCTGCATCTATCTGCGTTTAATTTTTTCTTCCTGTACCTCACTTGAATGGCAATTGCTATCTATTTACTATATCAATAGCAAATACTATCCTAGAAATTCTATAATCTTGGATATCTTGATTTTGCCAAAAATGTATTTAATTAAACATTAGATCATATTAGAATTAAATAAAATAACATCAACATTCTAGATCATATTTCATACTAAAATCTAGTATAATTACCCTTTAAAATCATAAATGCTAAATCATCAAACTGAAAATATAAACCAAATACCCCCATTTTTCCAAGCTGCAAAAATCATCTTAGGAAACTCCATCAAACCCGAACAAATAACCATACCCCTTGCACCCACACCCTCAACAATGTTCGGACCCCGTGCAGCTTGTTTAATCTCACCAAATGGACCATTATGGGTATCAGATACAGGACATCATCGGTTATTAGGATGGCGAAATTTACCCACAAAAGATAACCAACCAGCAGATTTAATTATCGGACAAACCGATTTTTTTAGTGAAGGACAAAACGCCAAAGGTACACCATCAAAAAATACATTTAGTGTGCCTACAGGTATTTGTAAATATGGTAATGGGTTAGCGGTTGCTGATGCTTGGAATCACAGAATTTTAATTTGGTATAATCTCCCTGAAGAAAATAATCAACCCGCAGATTTAGTATTAGGACAAAGTAATTTTATTGCTAATGAATCTAATAGAGGTAGTCAACAACCAGCAGCTAATACTTTACATTGGCCTTATGGGATTTTATGTTATAAAAATCAATTATTTGTCGCTGATACTGGAAACAGAAGATTATTAATTTGGAATAGTTTACCTACAGAAAATGGACAACCTGCGGATATAGTTTTGGGACAACCAGACATGATTTCTCGTAATGAAAATGGGGGCGGTTCTCCCACTGCTGCTAGTATGCGCTGGTGTCATGATATTACGATCTGGAATGATAATTTGGTGGTGACAGATGCGGGTAATAATCGGGTGATGATTTGGAAAGGAATACCCATAGAAAATAATAGTCCTTGTGCGGTGGTTTTGGGTCAGAAAAATTTTAATTTTGTAGAATTAAATCAAGGTGTTTATTTTCCTAGTCGTAGTAGTTTAAGTATGCCCTATGGTGTAGATATTTGGAAAGATTGGTTAATGGTTGCTGATACTGCTAATTCTCGTTTGTTAGGATGGAAGGAAAAGGAAAATATTTTTTTGTTGCATGGTGCGGATGCTGATATGGTTTTTGGACAGGATACTTTTACAAGTAAAAGTGAAAATAAGAATTTTGGTTTACCCACTAGGGAAAGTTTAAATTGGTGTTATGGAGTTAATATTTGTGGGGAAAATATGGTAGTTTCTGATTCTGGGAATAATCGAGTTTTAATTTGGTAATTTTAATATTATTCTGGGGTGGGCATCTTGCCCGCCCAAAGCATTAGAATTATCTCACGCAAAGACGCAAAGGCGCAAAGATGATAAAAGAAGTAATTAGAGTTAAGGGTACTGTTCAAGGTGTTGGTTTTCGTCCTACTGTTTATCGGTTGGCGAAGGTTTGTGGGTTGAAGGGTGATGTTTGTAATGATGGGGAAGGGGTTTTAATTCGGGTTGCTGGTAGTGAGGAAAAAATTACTGAGTTTGTAGATAAGTTATATCAGGAATGTCCTCCTTTGGCAAGGATTAATGATTTAATTAGAAGTCCATATTTGGGTGATTTTGATTTTAATGATTTTGTGATTTCTCATAGTGTTAATACTGTGGTGAAAACTCAAATTTCTCCTGATGCTGCTACTTGTTCTCAATGTCAAAAGGAAATTTTTGATCCTTTTAGTCGTTATTTTCGTTATCCTTTTACAAATTGTACTCATTGTGGTCCGAGGTTAACTATTATTAGGGCGATTCCTTATGATAGAAATAATACGAGTATGGTTAAGTTTCCGATGTGTGGAGACTGTGAAACTGAATATCAAGATGTGGAAAATAGGCGTTTTCATGCCCAACCTGTGGCGTGTTTTCAGTGTGGTCCGAGTGCCTGGTTAGAACGTGCTGATGATAAGCCAGTTATTGCGGATATGTTTTCAATGTTGGATGATGTGGATGCGGTTTGTACGTTATTACAAAAGGGGGAAATTGTCGCTATTAAAGGTTTGGGTGGTTTTCATTTAGCTTGTGATGCAACTCAAGAAATGGCGGTGAAAAAGTTAAGAGAACGGAAAAAACGTTATCATAAACCTTTTGCTTTGATGGCAAGAGATATCAATATTATATCTGACTATTGTTATGTTTCTGATTTAGAAAAAACTTTATTAACCAGTCCTGCTGCACCTATTGTTTTATTAAAAATCAAAGAAGATAAAAAATTAGCTTTATCAGTTGCACCAGGACAAAATACCCTGGGTTTTATGTTACCTTATACGCCTCTACATCATTTAATTCTCAGAAGAATGCACCGCCCTATAGTTTTAACTAGCGGTAATATTTCCGATGAACCCCAATGTATATCTAATGAAGATGCAAAGGAAAAATTAGGGAAAATAGCCGATTATTTTTTAATACATAACCGGGATATTATCAACCGAGTTGATGATTCAGTTGTGAGGGTTATTGATGATAAAATTCAAACCTTGAGACGCGCTAGGGGATATGCACCAGCACCAATTATTTTACCATCTGGTTTTGAGAAAGTACCGCCTATTTTAGCAATGGGTAGTGAGTTGAAAAATACCTTTTGTTTATTAAGAGAAGGTGAGGCGATTTTATCACAACATTTAGGAGATTTAGAAAACGCTGCTGCTTTCAATGCATATCAAGAAACATTGAATTTATATCTGAATTTATTTGAACACAAACCAGAAATAATTGCTATTGACAAACACCCAGAATATTTATCATCAAAACTGGGAAAAGAATTAGCAATAAATAACGAAATTGAAATCACAGAAATTCAACATCATCACGCCCATATAGCCGCTTGTTTAGCAGAAAATCACATACCTTTAAACACAGAACCAGTATTAGGAATAGCCTTTGATGGTTTAGGATATGGGGAAGATGGGACATTATGGGGAGGAGAATTTTTATTAGCAGATTATCAAAACTTTCAAAGATTAGCCACATTCAAACCCATACCCATGATAGGAGGAGAACAGGCAATTTATCAACCTTGGCGAAATACCTACGCCCATTTACAAACTGCTTTTAACTGGGAAGAAATAAAACAGAAATATAGTGATTTAGAAATCATCAAATATTTAGAAAATAAACCCTTAAAACTACTGAATCAGATGATAGAAAAAGGTATTAACACACCCTTAGCATCATCAGTAGGAAGGTTATTTGATGCAGTAGCAGCAGCGATAGGTATATGTCGAGAAGAATGTAGCTATGAAGGACAAGCCGCCATAGAAATGGAAGCAATAGTTAATGTTAACATATTAAACAATGATAAAGAAACTATAAACTATGCCTTTAAAATTGAAAAATTAGATAAAATTTATTGTATAGACTCTACCCCGATGTGGGAGGGAATATTACAAGACCTAAAGCAGCAAATTTCACCATCAGAAATAGCTGCAAAATTTCATATCAGTTTAGCTATTTGCATTACAGAAATAGTTAAACAACTAACCAAAGAATACAAAATAAATCAAGTGACATTAACAGGAGGAGTATTTCAAAATCAGATACTGTTACAACAAACAACCAAACAATTAAAAAAACTAGGAATAAACGTCCTCACCCATAGCATAGTACCTGCAAATGATGGGGGAATATCATTAGGACAAGCTGTTATTGCTGCTGCTAGATACTTAAAAAATGAACAATAAGATCCCCGACTTCTTTAGTTTATTTAACAATAAAATATAAATTAATCTTAGAAGTCGGGGATCTGGAACTTAAAAAAAGGAAAATAAAAAAATGTGTTTAGGAATACCAGGACAAATAGTAGAAATAACCAACCCAGAACATAAACTAGCAATGGTAAACGTAGGCGGAGTCAAACGCCAAATAAACATAGCTTGTATAGTTGATGAACAACACCCACCAGAAAAATGTATAGGAGACTGGGTACTCGTTCACGTTGGTTTTGCCATGAACAGAATAAACGAACAAGAAGCAGCAGAAACCTTAAAACTCCTCCAAGAAATAGCCGCCTTACACTAATTAAAATTATCTGCGTTCATCTGCGTTCATCTGCGTTTAAATTATACTGCTTTTTGCTAATCCAAAATCTAAAATCTAAAATCCAAAATTGATATGAAATATGTAAACGAATTTCGTAACCCAGAAAAAGCCCAAGCCTTACAAAAAGAAATAGCCAAACTCAGCCAACAAATAGACAAACATTTAAAAATTATGGAAGTATGCGGAGGTCATACCCATTCAATTTTTAAATATGGCATCGAAGAAATATTACCCAAAAACATCGAACTAATTCATGGTCCAGGTTGTCCAGTTTGTGTCATGCCCAAAGGTAGAATAGATGACGCGATCGCCTTATCACAAAATCCTCACATCATCTTAACAACCTTTGGTGATGCCATGCGCGTACCAGGTTCAAAAACCAGCCTATTACAAGCAAAAGCCCAAGGCGCAGATATTAGAATGGTTTATTCACCCTTGGATAGCTTAAAAATTGCCAAAGAAAACCCAGAAAAAGAAATAGTATTCTTCGGTTTAGGCTTTGAAACCACCGCCCCCAGCACCGCTTTTACAGTCCTCCAAGCAGCAGCCGAAAACATTACTAACTTTAGTTTATTTGCCAATCACGTATTAGTAATTCCCGCATTACAAGCATTATTAGAAAATCCCGATTTACAACTTGATGGTTTTGTGGGTCCAGGTCATGTAAGTATGGTCATAGGAACAGAACCTTATGAATTTATTTCTCAAAAATATCATAAACCTATCGTTGTTTCTGGCTTTGAACCATTAGATATTTTCCAATCTATTTGGATGTTATTAAAACAAATAGTAGAAAATCGTTGTGAAGTAGAAAATCAATATAACCGCCTAGTTGAAAAATCAGGAAATAAAAACGCATTAACAGCCATGAATCAAGTTTTTCAACCCCGTGAAAAATTTGCGTGGCGTGGTTTAGGAGAAATACCCAACTCTGGTTTTCAAATAAGGGAAGAATACGCCCAATTTGATGCCGAAGTTAAATTTGATATTCCTAACTTAACAGTTCCCGATCATAAAGCCTGTAAATGTGGTGATATTTTAAAAGGAGTTTTAAAACCTTGGGAATGTAAAGTCTTTGGAACAGCTTGCACTCCCGAAAGTCCCATTGGTGCTTGTATGGTTTCCTCTGAAGGTGCTTGTGCAGCTTATTATAAATATGGCAGACTGGCAACAATGGAGAAAAAAGCCAACAAGGAAAATAAAGTAGTTGCAAATGTCAGTTAAAACCTAACATAAGTCCCTGATTTATTTCAATAATTGTATTCATTTATAGAGAATATAAAAAAGAAGTCGGGGATCTTATAAGTTGTAGATTAAAGGTAAATTATTATGCCATTTGTAACTGTGCAAATTGCCAAAGGTCACTCTATAGAAAAGAAGCGGAAATTAGCCCAAGCTGTTACTGATGCTTTAGTTTCTGCTTTAGGTACAAAACCCGAATGGATCACTGTTCACATTGATGAATTTGAAAGGGATAACTGGGCTGTTGGTGGTGTTTTACATTCTGATAAACACGCCGGAAGACATGAGGAAACTGGGAGATAAACAAATCAAAAGTCAATAATATCAACTTTGTGGGGTGGGCATCCTGCCCGCCCTTGTCTATCTATCCTGCCCGCCCTTGTCTATCTATCCTGCCCGCCCTTGTCTATCTATCCTACCCGCCCTTGTCTATCTATCCTGCCCGCCCTTGTCTATCTATCCTACCCGCCCTTGAGTAGCTGAAACAATGAAATATATTGTAAAAGTAACAGGCAAGATGCCTGTTCCACAAGATAAAGTTTTATAATTAAAAAACTACAAATACAAAAGTATTTTACAATGACAATTGACTCTCAAAAAACTAATCAAAATCCGCTATTTCAAAAAATTGAACAGGTGCGCCGTCGTGCTAATAAGGTGAAAGATACTCACATTAATTTATCTCATGGTAGCGGTGGTAAGGCTATGAGAGATTTGATTAATGATGTGTTTGTTAGTAGTTTTGATAATCCGATTTTATCACAGTTAGAAGATCAGGCAAGTTTTGATTTATCTCAACTTTTTCTGTTAGGAAATAGGTTAGCTTTTACTACTGATTCTTATGTAGTTGATCCGTTGTTTTTCCCTGGCTCAAATATTGGGGAGTTGGCGATTAATGGAACTATTAATGATTTAGCCGTGAGTGGTGCTAAACCTTTATATTTAACTTGTAGCATGATTTTAGAAGAGGGTTTAGAATTAGAAACTCTCAGAAAAGTTGTTTTTAGTATGCGGGAAGCTGCCCAAAAAGCAGGGGTACAAATAGTTACAGGAGATACGAAAGTAGTTCATCGTGGTTGTGCTGATAAACTCTTTATTAATACTGCGGGTATTGGTATTATTCCTACAGGAATTGATATTTCTCCTCGGAATATTCAACCTGGTAATGTGGTAATTATTAACGGAGAAATCGGAAATCATGGTGCTGCCATTTTAATTGCTAGGGGAGAATTAGCATTAGAAACAGATATAGAAAGTGACTGTCAACCATTACATGAATTAGTCGCTGAAATTATTAATGTTTGCCCAGACATTAAAGCTATGCGAGATGCAACCAGAGGAGGTTTAGCCACAGTATTAAATGAATTTGCCCAAACTGCCAACGTGGGAATTAGTATTAATGAAAAAGCCATTCCTGTCAGAGAAGAAGTAAACGGAATGTGTGAAATTTTGGGATTAGATCCTTTATATTTAGCGAATGAAGGAAAGTTAGTTATAGTTGCACCTAAAGAAAAAGCCGAATTAATATTATCAACAATGCAAAACCACCCCACAGGAAAACAAGCCGCAATTATTGGTGAAGTTATGGATAAACCACCAGGAATAGTATTATTAAAAACCGCCTTTGGTGCAGAAAGAATAGTAGATATGCTAGTAGGTGATCAACTCCCCAGAATATGTTAAAAGTAGTTTGGGTTGACATCAGGAAACCCAACATCTGCATATTATATAAATCGGATATCTTTACTCTAGCAATTAGTGATATAATATCTGTTATATAATAAAAAATATCAAGGAGTTTACATAGTCAATGCCTACTATTAAACAAAGATTTACCGCCATTATTGAAAAAGAAGAAGATGGGTATATTTCCCTGTGTCCAGAATTAGATATTGCTAGTCAGGGAGACAGTATTGAAGAAGCAAAAGATAATTTAAAAGAAGCAATTGAATTATTTTTAGAATTTGCTTCACCTTCAGAAATAGAAAATCGCCTGAAAAGCGAAATTTTTATTACAAATTTGGAGGTTTCTGTTGGGTAAATTAAGGATATTATCAGGTAAAGAAATTTGTGAAATTTTGGAAACAAATGGCTTTACAGAAGTTAGACAAAAAGGAAGTCATATTGTGATGCAAAAACAAATAGAAGATTCTACTCTGACTGCTATTGTACCTAATCATACATCCGTTAAAGTTGGTACATTGATGTCAATTATTCGCCAGTCTCAATTACCTCGTTCTTTATTTGAATAAAAAATCAAGACATTTAATGCACGAACTAGGAATAACCCAAAACATCATCGCTATCGTTAGCGAAAACGCCGAAAACAAAAAAGTCCAAAGAGTTCTATTAGAAATAGGTAAACTCTCCGCCATTATGCCCGATGCCATAAAATTCTGCTTTGATATTTGCGCCCAAGGTACAATAGTAGAAGGGGCAATATTAGAAATTTTAGAAATACCAGGAATGGCAAGATGTCGCCAATGTGGTAATACATTTTATGTAGATAAACCCTTTGGAATTTGTGAATGTGGTAGTGTAGAATTAGATTTAATAACTGGTCAAGAGTTAAACATTAAAGAAATTGAGGTAGAAGAATTATGTGTGTAACTTGCGGCTGTTCTGATGATAACGAAACAACAATTACAAACATGGAAAATCAACATTCTCATACTCACACTTTACCCGATGGAACTGTAATTACCCATTCTCATAATCATGAACATCATCACGAAAATCACCATCACCACCATCATGAATCACCAGCAAATGTTCACGCCAAAATTCATAACACTACCATATCTTTAGAACAGGAAATTTTAGGCAAAAATAATTTATTAGCTGCCCAAAATCGCGGTTGGTTTAAAGGTAGAAATATCCTCGCTTTAAATTTAATGAGTTCTCCCGGTTCTGGTAAAACTACTTTATTAACTCGCACCATTAATGACTTAAAAGATAGGTTAAATATTAGCGTCATTGAAGGTGATCAAGAAACTACCAATGATGCAGAAAAAATTAAATCCACTGGTTGTAAAGTGGTGCAAATTAACACCGGCACAGGTTGTCATTTAGACGCTTCAATGATAGAAAAAGGTTTACAAGAATTAAACCCTCCTTTAGATTCGGTGGTAATGATTGAAAATGTGGGAAATTTAGTTTGTCCAGCTTTATTTGATTTAGGTGAAGCTGCTAAGGTGGTAATTTTGTCTGTGACAGAAGGGGAAGATAAACCGATTAAATATCCCCACATTTTCCGCGCTAGTGATATTATGATTATTACAAAAATTGATTTACTACCCTATTTGCAATTTGATGTACAAAAATGTATTGAATATGCAAAACAGGTAAACCCAAAAATACAAATTTTCCAGGTTTCTGCTATTAACGGTGAAGGTTTGGATGAGTGGTATGGGTTTTTATCAAGTAAGGTTTCTGTAGTTTCTTGTTAATTAGATTTTGTAGGGTTTTACTGTTGGGTTTTACTGTAGGGTTTTACTATTGTTAAACCCAACCTACAAAAATCCTTAACGAGATAGTTAAGCTATATAATTTACAACTTACTTGGTGATAATTCGTTAATTTTCTGACTAAAGTAGTCTTCTTGATGTTTAATTTGTTGGGCTATTTCTAAACCTTTTTTAAATGCTAACAAGGCTTTTTGATTGTCTTTTTTTTCTAAATAAAACTGCCCAATTTGATCATAAGTTTCCATTAAACCATAAAAATTAGTAGTTAATGATTGTGTTTCTAATAAAATTTGAGTAGTTTGTAAAGCTGCATCTATTTGATTTTGGGAACGGTAAAGATTGATTAATTTCTGCAAAGCGTCACTAGCAACTACATAACTTTGTGAATTCCACGCAGTTACATAAGCTTCTTGATATTTGTTAAACGCTTCCTGTAAAAATTCCGGTTGTTTTTGGGCAATGTATTGATAATTTTCTGCGATGGCAATTTTCAGCGGTGCAACAGCAGTCATATTATTATCTCTAGTGTAAATTGCCGCTAACTGACTCAATACTTTAATTGCTTCTTGATGTTGCTTCCCTTGTTCATAGATATAAATAAGTTCCTGCAAATATCTAACTTCATTAAGTTTATCACCAGTATTCATAGTCATTTTTAACAACTCTTGGTAAGTTGTAGCAGCTTGGGAATAATTGAACTCACTTAGCTGTAATTTACCAATAGTATTTAAAGTATCTAGTTGAGAATTAACATCTCCTTGCTGTTTAACCAAACTTAAAACCTGTTGATAAACTGAAACAGCTAATTTAGGAACACGGACATTTTCATAAGCATCAGCAAGCGATCGCCATAATTGTAAATCAGTATTTTTTTCACTGATCATCTGCTTTTCAATTACCTGTAATCTTTGAGTAATATACATTACTTGTTGACCCTCATTTTCTCTCCAAGTAATTGCACCTACCCGTGATAAAGCTTGTACCTCTGACAACACACCTAAAAAACGTCTGAGTCTTAATTCTCTATTCCAAATATCCAGTGCAGTTTGTTTATCTCCCCCTTGGAATATATTAATTGCTTCCTGGTTTAATTTATCCAAGTCAGCTTCTAACTTGACCTGTTCGTCAACAGTTAACGGTTGTTGTTTTACCGAACTTCTCACCAAAGGATCATCCGTAGTCATTTCCAACGGACTAGGAGGAAACCTATCCATTTCTTGTGGGTTTTTACCTTCTGCCAAGGCCAAAACACTGAGCAAAGACCAAATAATGATAGCATTAACTAGAAAACTTACGGATCTGACCATTTATCACTTACCTCTGCTAAAGCATCACCAAACTACTAGGACGCATATCAACTAAAAATTATCCCTGTCCATGAGCAAATAGAGAAAACTTGAAATATCTTTATACATTCTTCATCTGATAAACTTTTACAGATGTTATTTATTTCACCATCCACAGTAATATAGAAAAATATTGCATTAAAGACTACTCACATACTTACATTAACACATATAAACTGTTTGTTTACCTATACATCCTGAAACCATTGTTCTGTCTATTCAAATATAGAAACCTAATCTTTCATCATCTTTTATCAGTTAGTAGTAGTTCAATATATTTTATCAGCATGAGCAAAATAATTCCTGCCATTAGAGTTAAAAACTTCAGTGTTTATTATGATGATCACAAAATCCTTGAAAACATATCAATGGATATTCCCCAAAACCAGATCACAGCTATTATCGGTCCTAGTGGTTGTGGAAAATCTACCTTCTTAAAATGTCTCAACCGCATGACTGAATTAGAGGAAAATATCAATTTAAAAACAGAAGGAAATATAGAATTTTTTGGTCAAAATATCTATGGTCGGCGAGTTAACTTAAATCGTTTACGTCGTCAAATTAGTACAGTTTATGCCAAACCCAATCTATTTCCCATGAGCATCTATGACAATGTTGCCTATGGGGTTAAACTAATTGGTTGGAGTCCAAAAATAGAACTAGATAAAATTGTAGAATCAGCACTAAAAACAGCCACACTCTGGGAAGAAGTTAAACATAAACTCCAAAAACCCGCCCTAGACTTATCCTATGGACAACAAAAAAGATTATGTATTGCTCGTGCTTTAGCAGTAAAACCACAGGTTTTATTAATAGATGAAATCTGCGCCGGACTAGATCCAGTCTCAACCTTAAAAATCGAGGAACTCATAGAATGTATACGCTCTGAACTGACAATTGTTTTTATATCTCATAACATTGACCAAGTATCTAGACTAGCTGATTTTACAGCTTTATTTCACTACAATGAAAATCACATTGGGCAATTATTAGAATTTTCCACTACCAAAAAACTCATCTCCAATCATTCTTATCATCATCGTGATTATGTTTCTCATCGTTTTCGTTAATTCAGCAGTCAGCTAACAACCATAAAATTCTTATAAATTCTCGTTACAAAAACGGACTTCCACCTCCGTTAACTTGATCGCCAAATCCTGCATTTATCAAGTACATTAAATCAAGTAAATTAAATCTCATCAAGGGGAATGAGTTTTGAGTGTATTAGTTTTTTCTATCTTAGTCTGGCTAGGCTCATTTAGTGCTGGGTTATTAGGAGCATTAACCGGTTTAGGTGGGGGAGTCGTCATAGTACCCCTACTAACTTCTGTCTTTGGGGTAGATATTCGTTATGCTGTGGGAGCATCATTAGTATCTGTCATCGCTACCTCCTTGGGTTCAGCATCTACCTATATCAAAAAAGGTTATACAAACTTGCGTTTAGGGATGTTTTTGGAAGTAGCAACTACCATAGGAGCTATTATTGGTGCAATGGTAGCCACTTTTATCTCAGTTAAAATATTGAGTCTTATCCTTGCTTTTGTATTACTTTACTCAGCTTATTTATCCCAACGTCCGAAACTAGAAGCATCAGCAAACGACACTCAAGAACCTTTATCTGCATATTTCCAACTCCAAGGAACTTACCCAACTACTGATGGACTTGTCTACTACCAAGCACATTCATTACCCGCTGGTTTTCTCGTCATGTTAATAGCAGGTATCATTTCTGGTTTATTAGGAATTGGTTCAGGTGCATTTAAAGTCTTAGCAATGGATCAAATTATGGGTTTACCATTTAAAGTTTCCACCACCACCAGTAATTTTATGATTTCTGTCACCGCTGCTGCATCTGCGGGAGTATATTTGACTAGAGGTTATATTGATCCAGGGGTGTCAATGCCTGTAGTATTAGGAGTCTTACCGGGTGCTTTTGTAGGAGCTAGAATTTTAATTGGTGCTAATACTAATATTTTAAGAGTTATTTTTAGTACAGTATTAATTATCATGGCTTTAAAAATTATCTATAACAGTTTATAAGGTAAGTAGGTAGGCGTTGAAAATTGTCGTCATGGCAAGGCAAGAGGCAAAAGGCAAAAGGCAAGAGGGAAGAGACTTTCAGCGATTTTACATTTTGTTA
>RDXV01000123.1 GCA_004292695.1 Nostocales cyanobacterium
GGCATTGGGCATTGGGCATTGGGCATTGGGCATTGGGCATTGGGCATTGGGCATTGGGCATTGGGCATTGGGTTATTCATCCTCCCTGTCAACTGTCAACTGTCAACTGTCAACTGTCAACTGTCACCTAAATATGACCTTCCCAGCGTTTTAAGGGGATACAATCAATATCTAACTGATCTAAAGTGCGGGCAACAACAAAATCAACTAAATCTTCTATAGATTGGGGGTTGTGATACCATGCGGGGATAGCGGGTACTACTCTAACTCCTGTTTCCGCTAAAGTGGTTAAGTTCCGCAGATGAATGAGACTAAAGGGTGTTTCTCTGGGAACAATCACTAATTTTCGACCTTCCTTAATTTGTACATCAGCTGCTCTTTCCAATAAATCGGAACTTAAACCGGCGGCGAGTTTAGCAACGGTACTCATACTACAGGGAATAATGATCATCCCCAAGGTTTTAAAAGAACCACTGGCGATACCAGCGCCGACATCACCCCAAGGATGACAGCGTAATTTACCAGATGTGGGAACTTCTGCTTGATTTCGCCAAAATTGCTCTTGGGCTAAGGGTTCTGATGGCATTCGGATATTTTGCTCTGCTTGCCAAACCATGTAAGTTGATTTAGATGCAACCAGTTCAATTTGATAATCTGCTGCCAAAAGATATTTAATAGCGCGAACGGCGTAAATCAGGCCGGATGCGCCTGATACGCCTAAGATAAGTGGTTTGGTGGTATTAGACACGAAATTAACTAATTTTAATCTTCTTCTTCATAAGAGTCTAAGTCAAATGAGCGAATGCGATTGGATAAATACACGTTTGATGTATTTTCATTTGATGTGTCTTCAACATCTGCATTTGTTCCCGTACCTTTGATCATGCCATCTGCGCCTACGGTGATTAAGTCAATTTGCTGACGATAGTAGTCTACACTTTTAACTTGTACAGAGACGCGATCGCCTAAACGATAGGAGGCGCGGTTTTTGCGTCCAAATAAAGCTTGTTGTCTGGCGCGATATTCATACCAGTCATCTTTGAGGGAACTGACGTGTACTAATCCTTCTACCCGTAAAGGTGTAGTTAGTTGTGAACCAATTTCTGCTTCGGTGGTGGGAACTTCAATTTCTACAAAGAACCCATAGGATTGAACACCAGTAATTACACCGGGGAAGATTTCACCGATCCGCTGTTTCATGAGTTGGGCTTTTTGGAGTCCAGCTAAATCAGATTCAGCTTCTTGAACTTCTTTTTCTCGATCATTAATTGAAATTAACATTCTTGTTAAATCGCTTTGTAGTTCCTGTTGTAGTTCTGGTGGGAGAACATTCCAGTTAATTTCTAGATGAGAAGCAGAATGGCGCAGGTTCACACGTTCTTTTACGCGGGTAGTGCGGCGATCGCGTCCATATTCCAGCAAGATGTGATACACCCTTTGCATGAGCAAATCTGGGTAACGGCGTAAAGGTGAACTACAGTGAGTGTACTGTGGTAGAGCTAAACCAAAATGAGATCCTTTAACGGTGTTGTAAGAAGAAGGTTTGAGAGTGTCTTGTAAAAGATAAGTCAGCACCTGTTCAGAGGTTGACTCAGAGAAAACGCCCGTCAGTTGTTGATAATCTAGGGGTTGAATATCCAATTCTGGATCGAGTGTTAACTCCACACCTAAATTAATTGCCAGTTTGAGCATTTCCTGAACATCTTCCGTATCAGGTGTACCTTGAACCCGCCAAATTGCAGGAATTCCCAAGCTGCTGAGATGATCTGCCATTAACTCATTTACTAACAAAGTAAATTCTGTTAATAACGATCTTACAGGTGAGTCATCCAGTACCACAGCGCCCATAATTCCCTCATCATGGAAAGGATTGGGACTAGGTGGTAAATTTAGTTGCAAACTACCACGAGCGAGACGAGCTTCTTTAGTCGCTTGGGATAAACTAGCCAAGTCATTTAATAGCGTGATACTTTCTGCTGACACCTTGGCAGACTCACCAGCTAAAATCGCTTCTGCTTTTTCCTTGGTAATAGCTTTGTCAACATTAATCACACTGGGTTGAATTTCCCACTCAATTACTTCTCCTAACTTGGGATCAATAGTAATCACAAAGGATAAAGCCAGGCGATCACTACCAGGGACTAAAGAACAACGTTCTCCCACCGCATCAGGTAACATGGGCAGAATCAGATCCCCTAAATATACTGATCTACCGCGTTTCAGTGCTTCCCGATCTAATATCTCATCAGGTTGGATATAGTGAGATACATCTGTGACATGAACAATTAACCGCCAAGACTCATGAGCGGCTTTTTCCAAACTAAAAGCATTTTCCACCAAGCGATCATCACCATTTAACCCTTCGATAGTCAGGGTAAATAAATTCCGTAAATCTTCCCGGCTTTTTAAATCTGCTTTCAGTAACCTTTTCGGTAATTTTGCTGCTGCATTCAGTACATTTTCTGAAAAAGTCCGAGATAGATCATGTTTACAAGTCACTAAATCTATATCCGCTGCGGCTTCAGCATCACTACCCAGAATTTGTACTACCCGCCCCAAGGGTGGATACTGTGCCAAAGGATAACGCAGAACTTCCACATGAGCTAAGTGATCTATAGCTTCATCTAACTTGATCCCGTTGGTTAGTAGCTTTAATTCAAACAATAACCGATCATCCAAAGGTACACCCCGGAAACCCCCTTCCACTTGTTTGATCCGTGCTAGTAAAGTGTGATTAGAACGTTCTAAAATTAACTTTACTTCCCCTTCAGGAGAACGTCGGCGACTACCTTCTTTTAAGACTCTCACTAAAACGCGATCGCCATTCCAGGCATTACTGAGATGACTTTCGCGGATGTAAATATCTTCAGAGCCTTCTGTATCTTGAATTGCAAAGCAAAACCCCTTACTCGAACAGCGGAGTTTAGCCTCAATTAATCCCTCTTCTGATATGCGGCGATACTTACCCCTTTCCTTGACTAACAGGCCAACTTTTTCTAACACCTCCAAAGCAATGTGAAGTTTTTCTAAACTGTCTTCATCCTCACAACCCAGTTTTTTTTCGATAACTTTAGGAGCAACCAATTTATCATCAGTAAAATTGGCTAGGAGTGTAGCGATTGAAAATTCCATGCAGTGAACCGACCTTTGGTCAAAACATCATTTTTTGTGTAATCTGGTTCTTCCGTTCCAAAAAAGCTAACTAATGCTAACAAGAGCCAGCTTTTTCTTCCTGCTCCACCCTAGAAGTGTCGGCACTATCTAGTCAACAGGCTAACACGATCAATTTGACCGCTTTTTGTTTTAAGTTAATCGCAGCGTCTAAGCTGTTAACCTCACAGCCTACAGACATTTCTTACTAACGAGTTAGGTTAGATTAGCCTCTCACAGAAGAGACAAGGCTTGGGAAATGGCTATCAGAGACACCCTTGATTGTTACCCCTTAACTTTTACCCCTTAACTGTTGATATTTCTCACTGCTTAGATTTCTCGCTGCACAACACTATCAACATTCACCAAGGTTAAATTTTCCTCTCCTCAGCAATCTGACAAAGCACTCCTGATACTCGATTGCCACCTGATATTTACGTATTGGGCGATTGAGATATTTAGTTGAGAGAACTCATCATCTGACCCAATAGCTAAAAATACTCAAGACAAGGAACAGGTTTGAGATTGTTGGGATATTAGGTAATTTCACACCACGGGAATCTGAGTTTTAACTAGGAGAAACTGCTGATTAACTTTATTTTCCTATCTGTAGAATCGGTAACAGTTAGGTCAGCAGCTACACAAGCAATGAGGGCGAACCTTATCTTTACATTGTAGATTTAGAGCGCACTTCCAGAGAATACTTCTAGATGTTTGTTTGGGTAATTAGTATAGCATTTACAGGAAGAACACCCTGAGAAATTCAACAGTAGTTAAAATTTTCGGACCCATAATCATGCAAAGTTTAGTTACTGCTACAATCGTGATTGATAATCATAACTTAAAAAGTACCATCAAGTTCTATTACATACAAATAATTAAAATTACAATTAAATTACAATTGGTGAAGATATGATGTTAGCTCAATTTCAGGGCTTGTATCCCGACGGCTGTATCCTTTCTGAGTTAATACAGATTTTTCAAGGAAAATATATTGTCCGTGTCAGTTTACAAGTGGAAGGTATAACCCGTGTAACTGCTATGGCCGCCGCTGAGACTGTAGAAGTTGCGGAAGATCAAGCTAGAGATAGGGCGCTGATGTTATTAGGTGTGAGTAAAACAGATGTAGAGGTGAAAACCGAGTTACTATCACAGCCACCACTCAATACTACTTATAGTCCCTATCAGTCTCAGTTTGTATCTGTTAATGAGGATACACAGCCAAAGACAGTAACTACACAGAATCATGATCTTCAATCCAAAAACCCCGATTATCAACCGGTTAGCAGTACAAGTGTTGCAGAAACTATTACAAAACAACAACCTGCACTGGTTTCTGTACCTAAGTTAGAGTCTAAGTTGGAAATATCATCTACTCCAGAACCTGAACCCCAAACCAGAATTCCAGAACAACCGGAAATTCCTGTCAATAATCCTAATAATCCTAATAATGTGACACCTTTTACACCTCGGAATTATGCACCATCACCAGAGACTAGCTCATTTTCTGAATTAGGAACAAGGAAGAAAAAAAGCGAACCAGTAAATTTATCTGATGTTATTGCCCAAACTGATGTACAAATAGAACGCTTGGGATGGACAAAAGAACAAGGAAGAGAACACCTCAAAAGAACCTATGGTAAATTGGGGCGTTCTCTACTCAGTGAAGAAGAGTTATTAGATTTTCTGGAATACTTAAAATCCCAACCAGATCCCATAGCTGGGTTTTAATTCAAAGAAGGGAATAGGGAATAGGGAATAGGGAATAGGGAATAGGGAATAGGGAATAGGGAATAGGGAATAGGGAATAGGGAAAAGTTTATTCTTCCCAATGCCCAATGCCCAATGCCCCATATTGCCCAATAACTAAACAACAGCCATCGGACGACTGCCGGCTGCGTGTCTGTCAATTACTTGGTCTATTAAACCGTATTCTTTTGCTTCTTCAGGAGACATAAAGAAATCTCTTTCTGTATCTTCAGCGATCTTATCGAAGGGTTGACCGGTATGTTCTGCTAAATACTCATTCAGCTTGCGTTTGTGGTAGAGAATTTCTTTTGCTTGAATTTCAATGTCTGTCGCTTGACCTTGTGCGCCACCTAAAGGTTGATGAATCATGATCCGTGAATGGGGTAGACTCATCCTTTTACCTTTTGTACCTGCACTGAGGAGAAAAGCTCCCATACTTGCGGCTAGTCCAGTACAAATGGTACAAACATCAGGGCGGATATTTTTCATGGTGTCGAAAATACCCATTCCCGCTGTTACTGAACCACCAGGAGAATTAATGTACATATAAATGTCTTTCTCTGGATCTTCAGAATCTAAGTACAGTAATTGGGCAACTATGAGGTTCGCAAGGTTACTATCTACTTGTTGTCCTAAGAAAATGATGCGCTCACGCAATAACCGTGAGTAGATGTCAAAGGCACGCTCACCACGACCTGATTGTTCAATAACAATGGGAATCATTGAGACTATTGGTAGTTATTTATCATTTTAACTATAGCCTACAATCCTGATTCTACTGTTCTAGTTATGATTTTATATTGTTTTTATGTTGTTTATTTTCAAGCAATTTTTATCAGGTAAAGGAATATGCTAGGAAAAATTCAGTATTGTAAATATTATACACGTGCAATATTAATTAAGGGTGGTGCATTAAAAATATCATCTAAAATATATAGCCATTCCCATGCTAGTGAGGTACAAAGTTTTTTCGTTTTAGGGAACAGGGAACAGGGAACAGGGAACAGAGAATAAATTGGAGTGTACTTCACTAGACTGGGAAACGCTATATCAATAATTTTCCGTACTTTAGTTAAGGTAGAGCAGTTTTGGCAGATATGAGGTACAGAATCAAAATTTAACCCCATACAGAAAGCCAGTTTTACTCCTGACTTCTGACTCATAAATTCTCAATTTTGCTGTATTTCCTGAGTTCCTAATGATAAATTTTTGATATCACACAAAACAGTTAATTATGTTTTATTTTTATACCATACATAATTATATATAGTGTTTAATTTTGATAAAGTCTAGCAAATTCTAGCATTAGTCAATAAACTTCAATAATCTATGAAGAAGCTATTGTTAAAAGGTAAATTTTCACTGTTAATGTACTTTATTTTGCCGCTTTTTCTGTGGTTTGGATATAAAGAAGTACAAGGAATGTTTGTATATCCTCAAGCGGTGCTAGTTTTGGGAGGTTCTACTAAAAATTTAGAAAGGGAGAAGTTTACAGCAGATTTTGCTAAAAAGCATCCTAATATTCCTGTATGGATTACTGGAGGTAGTCCCCCTAATTCTACTAAGGAAGTTTTTGTGAAGGCAGGAGTTGATCCAAAACGGATAAATTTAGATTATGAAGCTGTAGATACTGTCACAAATTTTACTACTATCGTAGATGAATTTCATTCAAGAGGTATTAAAAGTGTATATTTAATTACTTCTGATTTTCATATGCGTCGTGCTTGTGTAATTGGTGAAATTGTTTTAGGTAGTCGGGGTATAGATTTTAAGGCCGTTTCCGTTCCCTCTGGGATAGCACCAGAACCAGTTGAAAAATCAATTCGTGATGGAGCTAGAGCAATTATTTGGTTAGCTACTGGTTATACAGGTGCGGAAAACTATCAAAATCAGCGATAATCTAGCAATAATTTGCTTAAAACTATAATTTATATTTCCATAACCTATTATTAGTCATAGCTGAAACTATTCCCTATTCCCTACCTCAACAAACAGATTTTTTCAGCAACTCCTACGTATAATTGATGATTGAATGGAAAATTAAAATCACATATCATAAGGTAAGTATCCGTAATTTGCCGGAATATTTACATTTGAATAGGTTCTTCTATGTAATTTCTAGAAGATAATAATAGATTATAAAAATCCCGAATTTATACGCAGAAAAAACTCTTCCCAAAAATTAAGATTCATGTAATAATTGATTTTAATGGTTAAGTTAACTTTTGTTAAGATGTTTGTTTAATTAAATTTTAGTAAATACCAAAGTACATATTACTAAAGTCATCTATTGGAGTTCTGTTTGTTGTTGATAAAGTTGGTATAATTGATGATCTTAATAAGTTAATCAGACATTATCAATAACAATTTTATGAGAGTGATCGTGTTCAAAGTTATTAATTTAGATGGGATGTAATTATGCTGAATTTTCAAGTTGTGAGGTTCAATCAAAAAATTAAACAAGTAATTCATGAACTTAGTGTTTGTGAGAATTTCAAGTATACAGGACAATTAATTATTAAAAATACTCAGGGTGTAAGTTGGAAATTTTATTATCAATATGGACAGGTAATTTGGGTGACAGAGGGAATACATCCCCATCGTCGGTTACTGCAAAATATTAACCAGGTTTGCCCCCAATTTGATCTTAATAATCAGGATTTTACTGAAAAAACTTTAGTAGACTACTGGGATTATTTGCTTTTAAGAAAACTATATGCCAATAAAGAAATATCTGAAAAAGATATTAAGGGTATTATTGAAAGTTCCATTTCAGAAATTTTGTTTGATATATGTCAGCAAGTTAATTCATCAAGTTTGAGTTTTGAGAAAAATCAAGAACTACTTTTAAATCCTCTCTTCTCATCTGTGGATATCAATGATCTGATGTCTCAGGTAAAAAAATCATTTGTTGAGTGGCAAGAAGCTGGATTAGAAAAAATTAATCCTCATGGAGTTCCGGTTTTACAACATCCAGAACAACTTAGACAGCAAGTTAGCCCATTAGTTTATCAGAATTTACAAAGACTAATTAATGGTAATAATACCTTTTCAGAACTTGCGGTCAAAATGAAAAAGAGTGTGGTTCAAATTACCCGCTCTTTGCTACCTTATATTCAGCAAAATATTATCAATGTGATGGAAGTCTCTGATTTGCCATTACCAGTTAACAAGACAAATAAGGTATTTCAGTTTCGCACTACGAAAAATGCAAATGCTCCTCTCATTGCTTGTATAGATGATAGTCCACAAATTTGTGAAATGCTAGAGAAGATTATTACTGCTCATGGTATGAGATTTATTGGTATTCAACAGCCCTTGCAATCTTTACCAATTTTGATTGAAAATAAGCCAGATTTGATTTTTCTAGATTTAATTATGCCTGTAATGAGTGGTTATGAGGTATGTGAACAATTAAGACGTTGTTCTTTTTTCAAGAAAACTCCGGTGGTGATATTAACAGGTAGTGATGGGGTATTTGATCGGGTACGTTCTCAGGTTTATGGAGCGACTGAATTTGTCACTAAACCTGTAGAAACTGCTAAAATTATCGGTGTAGTCAATCAATATTTACAGCCAGATAATAAGGCTCACCAGGTTTCTAAGTTAGCGTTCTCTTATTAAATGAGAACTTTCTCTACACTTGTTAATATCTTGATCTATTCTCTTTCTGGACGAATGCTTAAATATTGATCTGTACGAATAGCTTTGAGAACAGTGAGGATATAACTCTCTGTTTCTCCTAAAGTTTTCAGTAAATGATTTCCTAATTCCAGGGCTGCTTCAAATTCCGGTTGTACTACTTCTTTTGCTCCCATTTGGGTTAAAAAATCAATTTCTTTGTCGGTGTGGGAACGGGCAATTATATCTAAGTTTGGGGCTATTGCTAGGGCATTTCTTAATAGTAAACGGGTGCTGGCTGGATCTGGAAGGGCGATCGCCAATGCTTTAGCTTTATCTAAATGGGCTTTTTCTAACAGTAATTCTGAGTCTGCGTCACCAAAAATATAAGGGATACTGTGCATTCTTAATCTTTGTACGGATGCTTCACTATTTTCTATGACTAAAACGGGATATTGTTGACTTTGTAATATTTTCACTATTACTTGTCCAACTCTACCATAACCAGCTACTACGACATGATTATTAATTGTTTCAGGAATGGATAGGGTTTGATTTTTGGAAAGTCTTTGTAAAAAGTTAGTTAGCCAAGGAATACGATTTAATTTAACTGCTATCACTGGTGCAGCTTTAATCCAAAAAGGTGTTAAAACTAAGGTAATTGCTGTTGTTCCTAATAATAAGAAGTAGGTTTGTTGAGAGATTAAGTTTAATTTCAAACCTAACAAAGATAAGACAAAGGAAAACTCTCCAATTTGATTAATACCAAAACTAACTAAAATTCCATTTTTTAAAGAGTAGCCAAAACCCAAAACAATACATAAAACTATCAGGGCTTTACCTAACATGACTAAGGTAACTAATCCTAAAATTACTCCTAAATTGTTGATGAGAATTGCTGGATCAATTAACATTCCAATGGAGGCGAAAAATAAACTAGAAAATGTATCTCGTAAAGGTAATATTTTCGCTAATGCTTGATCTGCATAATCAATTTCTGAAATCATTAACCCGGCTACAAATGCTCCCATTGCTATAGATAGTCCTAAAAATGCGGTAATTAAAGCTACTCCTAAACATAAACCAATTACTCCTAGTAGAAATAATTCGTTGCTTTCTGTGGCTGCAAACATAGATATTAATTTAGGAACTACCCAACGACTTAATATCAGGGCAATTCCTACAAATAAAACGATTTTAATTAAAGCAGTTCCTAAAGCGGCTGCTATATTTCCTGATTGATTAATTGCTGGGAAAATAGCTAACATAATACCTAATGCTAAATCTTGGGCGATTAAAATTGCTAACATTATTTGCCCGTGCATGGTGTTAGTTTCACCGCTTTCTGAGAGGGTTTTTAATACTACTGCTGTGGAAGAAAGGGATAAAACCGCACCGAGGAAAATACCTTGTTGAAAGTTATTAGCCCAACCTGTAATTATGGTAACTAAAGCAACTAAGATAATTGTTAATCCGATTTGTAATATACTTCCGGGTAAGGCGATTTTTTTAACTCTTTTTAGTTCTGTTAAGGAAAATTCTACTCCTAGAGCAAATAGTAAAAATGCTACGCCTATTTCTGCTAAGGATTTAATTTCTGTGACACTGTTCAGTAGTTTGAAACCAAAGGGTCCGACGACAAAACCGCTGGCTAAGTAACCTAAAATTACGGGTTGTTTGAGTTTATTTGCTAGTAAACCGCCTAGTGCGGTAGCTACTAGGACGATGGTTAAGTCTAGGACTAAACTATATTCATGTTCCATTTTATTTTTTATGGATATTTTTTTATGGTTTTGTTATTTTTAATATATTATAATTGTAGCAATTTTTAGCATATCCAAATTATTAACTTCTAGGAGTAATTTATAATTAATAGATACGATCCTCAGAAGAAGTCGGCAATATTTGTTTAGTTTAATTTTTGTTAAAGTTTTTATTTGAGGCTGCGCGTGTATATTTTGTACATGATAATCTTTACAAAGGTAATCAGCAACGCAAACAGATACAGATAAGTACCCAAGCAAAATTAATTTAACATATTGAGTGAAAACAAAAATGTCTGTATTCCTTACCTATTCCCTGTTCCCTGTTCCCTCTCCCAAATATAAAATTTATTTTGCACGACTACTTAAAAGACTAACTTCAGTTATTTTGCGTAATTTACCTGTCTTTAATGTATTACATCACTATAACTCCTATATGTACGATTGTGTATAAACTTGGTATAAATAGGAGAGAAATCTAATATACATTAACCTGTAGATATGAAATCACAGATATTGGCTTCTGGTAATGATGACGGGACTATTAAACTGTGGTATTTACCAGAGCTAGAGTTAGAGTCATTACTCACAAAAAACTGTGATGTTGTACGTAGTTATTTAAAAAATAATCCTAATGTGAATGATGAAGATAGGAATTTGTGTGATGGTATAGGTGATTTTTCAGACAGGATATATTAGGAGTTCGGAAATTTAGATAAGGTTTTCCTGTGCTGATTGGGAAAATAACCAATAATAGAGATATGGACAAACGCCATTTTTTACAAATTGGTGCTGTATTACTCGGCACTGCCTTTTTTTCACGTTATATCAATGGGAGTTCTGAACCTATGGCATCTGCGGATACTAAGTTTGAAGTTACTAAGTCTGAAGAGGAATGGAAGTCTATTTTAACACCGGAACAGTTCCAAGTGTTACGGAAACATGGCACAGAACGCGCCCATACCAGTCCTTTAGATAAAACTTATGAACCTGGTACTTATGTTTGTTCAGGTTGTGGACAAGCTTTGTTTACTTCTGACACCAAGTACAACAGTGGTACTGGTTGGCCTAGCTTTTTTAAACCTATTGATGGGGCGATCGCCACTACTGTAGATCGTTCTTTCTTTATGACTAGAACTGAGGTTCATTGTAGCCGTTGCGGTGGGCATTTAGGTCATGTTTTTAATGATGGACCCAAACCCACCGGTTTACGTTACTGTATGAACGGTGTTTCTCTAAAATTTGAACCTGCTTAATTGAGGTGACAGGTGACAGGTGACAGGTGACAGTTTATTTTTTCTTCTGACTCCTGACTCCTGACTCCTGACTCCTTCTATTACATCCAATCTCGATAAGCGGAAATTTCGTTTACTCCAATTTCAAAAGGTGTTCCTTTTCCAAAGGGTGGATAAACCCTGACTTTTGCCTCTGTGGTGAATGTTTCTAAACTTTTTCCTAATTGGGGAATGTTGCTGACTATATGCCAGTAAGATACTAAGTCTGGAGCGTCAATGATTAACAATAATGTATTAGCGTTTTTGGTAACATACCAATGACAGTTAGATAATAGAGTTTGGGTAATGCGATCGCAACCGTAATAAAAGCATCTACCAATAGATTGCTCTAATTCCATTTGTAACATTCCGTCCTGTTTTGTTACCTCTTTTGGAGGTAAATCATCAGGAGGAAGCAAAGGAAGTTTAGACATAATTTCTCACCTCTTGGTTGTAACGCTGCAAACTTTCAATGTTTTTTTGCAGAGATAAAGATGAAGGTTTGAGCGCTATTGTACTGAGATTTAATTCGTCTTGAAATTTTTTAATTCTGTCACGGCAGGTTTGAACATCCCCAATAATCGAATTTTCTAACAAATAATCTATTTCATAACAGATATTTGTCGGATCATAAGATTTTTGAGGATGAGGACTATTCTGCATGATTTGAGTGGAGTTAGCAATCATTTTTTGGCTGAATTTTTGAATGAATGGTAAAGCTTCTTTTACCGCTTCATCATAAGTTTTAGCCACAAAAAAGAACCGCGCTAATAGAAATTTATCTGCTCCACTATTATTGATTTCTCGATATTTGCTGAGGGTATTTTTCAATCTGGTTAATGCAAATGGTGGACCACCCATTAAACCAAAGGAATTTTCCGCAGCATATCGAATTACATCATCATCACCACTAGCGATATACACAGGAATAGGTTTTTGTAGTGGTTGGGGATAAACTGTTAAATTCTCACATTGATAAAATTGCCCACTATATGATACTTGATTTTCATACAATAGTTTTTGAATCAATGCGATTCCTTCCAGCATCCTCGCACGGGAATCTTGAATTGATACCCCGAAATGTTTATTTTGTTGTGGAAAAGGTCCCCCCTTAGCTATCCCAAACATTAATCTTCCACTACAAAGATTATCCAATGTGGCAATATCTTCTGCTACCCGAATTGGCTGATGAAACGGTAATAAAACCGCCCCAGTTCCTAATTTAATAGTAGAAGTTACACCCGCTAAATGTGCCATTAATAGCAACATTGATGGGCTGAGATTAGATTCACTAAAATGATGCTCACTCACCCAGGCTTCTTCAAAACCTAAGTTTTCCGCTTCTTTGATCAGTAAAACCTGTTCAAAAATCGCCCTGCGAGCATCTTGGTGATGATTTTCGTAATTGCAGAAAAGTCCTATTTTCATTACCTATCTTTTATGCTGACACCAAATGTAAATCCAACCATAAACGCGGTTCAGATTGTCTTAACTTAGAAAGAGGATCACGCAATAATTTTTTTGCATTTACACATACAACTTGAATGAGTCCCATATTTTCTGCCACTTCTCTCAAGAGATGTTTATGGGCTTGAATTAATGGCAGAACATCATCAGAACAATAAATTCCAACATATTGAAATCTTCTAGCATTTCGCCCCCAACAGGAGGTTATAACTTTCACATGGCACTGTTCCAATACTTCACCCAAATCTGGGTAATAATGGTCAACAATTCTTGTGAACTCTTGCGCTAGGATATCTTCAGCAATCATTTGACTGATCTTTCTGTAGTGTCCATAACTATATTTTAGTATAGCATATTTTTGTCAATTAAACATGACAATTTAGCTGGAATTTATAAATTAAATCTTAATTTTTAGGAGTTCAAGGAGTCAGGAGTTCAAGGAGATCGAGGAGTCAGGAGTTCAAGGAGTCAGAATAAATAGTAATAACTAATAACTAATAACTAATGACTAATGACTAATGACTAATGACTAATGACTAATAACAAAAAGAGGTGTACTTTAAAAGTATCACCTCTAAGATAATGACCATCTATATATAATTAATGCAAAAAATTGGCAACTTATATAATTATTCCTACTCCTAACTCCTTGATCTCCTAACTCCTTGATCTCCTGACTCCTTGATCTCCTCTTTACCTTGAATTACGTTCAGCAACTAAAACATCAGCTAAAATATTTGGTAAATTCTTTAAATCCAAATATCCTTCAGAACCGGAAATGGGAGACATAAATGTATAGTTAGGGTCACAAGCTCCTGTATCATAAACTTGGATAAACCAACGATCAGGAAAACCTTCAACTCCCAATTCTACAATATACCAATATTCCCCCATTAACCGGGAGTTAATGATAGTAAACCAATCTCGATAATCTTCCGAAATGTTCCAGTCCGCTAAAAGGAACTCTAAAGCAATTTGTGCAGCATCAGTAGAAGTCAATAACATGAATTACTCCTGAGTTGCTACCTCATCGGAAAGTTCAGGATATAAACCTAATTGTTTAGCTAATTGTTTAGCAATAAAAAATAGAAACTGAGCGCCATCTTGATTTCCTTCATGGGCAAACATAGTCCCTACTTGTAGCATTGTATGTATTAACCCAGAGTCAACTAATTCTGGTTGAGACTCTAAAACTTCTGGTTCTTGACCATTAGGACATCTCAACAATTCGTCAATTAAATTATAATACTGGTTTTGGCGTTCTTCTGACATGGTAATTTAGTTTATGGTGAATAAAAAACTGAAAGTTATTGCTCTATACTCTGTTTCCAAAGTCTTTCCAACATTTCTACTTGTGCTTTGAAAACAGCAGCACGATAGATCAAATACCTATCGTAAGCAATCACCGCAAAGCCAATTAAAATAGGTATAGATAACACTAACCATTTGCAAATTGTCAAAATTTTGTATTGTTTGACAATTGTTTTTAGTTGGGCATAAAAATTATGTGGCGATAATTTATTTTTGACTGGAGATTGAGGAATATTTATACTCTGTTGTTGAAGAGATAAAAATTCAGAATCTTGATTAATGTTAGTGATCTGGCAAGATAAATTCTGTGTCTTAACTAACTCTATATGTCTTTGCCAAACTAAATTAAAGACAATTATTCCTGGAGCAAGTACAGCTAAAGTAACCATACTAACTGTGAGGATATTTAAAATTTTTAATTTCATATTTTCTCTCCCTTGCTAGGTGAAATACACCCAGTAAGAAAATGTACTTTATGGTTTATACTGTACCTGCGTTCTTACTAAAACCTGACATATGTCAAATTTTAGATTTTTTTGGTAATTTTAGATTCTCAATATCAATTTTGTTAGGCATAGCTGACATTTTTAATTGTTCTATGAATCTAACTAAAAATTCACCTCTAAAATTTGCAGGTTGATGAGTGATAAATGTATGTACAAAATACTCATCTTGTCAATTTCAACCAATGGGAAATTAAAAATCCTAAATTTAGTAATCAGTCATACTGACAGGATTTATCTACTTTTTCAGAGAGATTAACCTGTAATTAGGTTTAAGAAGTCCCCCCTAATTCACTAGACTTGCATCTAGGGAATTTCGGGGGGTAGAGGGGAATCTCTGCGTAAATCCTATAAATGTTTATATCAGCCGTCTCACCAAAGTTAATTTATGGCTTTGCAATTATGATTATTAAAATAATTAAAATACCACTCAGAACCTCAAAGACTTATCTATTAAGAATTATAAAAATTTTTTGGGGTATGGGTACGAGAATTTTTGAGTAGGGGGACTAGCATTAATCAACTATCATTAGGGAATTTTTGTACTCAGGTTAAATCCTTTATTTACAAGCTATTGGTGAAATTTTAGCTTGAGTATTGCCCCTAAAAATTGTACTCAAATCACAGTATATCATGACAAAAGGGAACTGAATTAAAAATAAATCAAAGTCACTAAAAAAGCAATTAAAATTTGGATAATATAGATTTTGTATTTTAGATATCTTGTTAATTAAATAAATAACTGAATCGTGACATTTAATCTCTAAAATCTTACAAAATGTTAATAAGCTATACAAAAAATTGCTAAAAAAATAATATAATCAATTAGGACTTAGAATAAATATTTATGATTTTAATAATTTTAGGGGTTAATAAATGCGAATTGCTAACGACGTAACAGAACTTATTGGACATACTCCTTTAGTGAAGTTGAACAAAATTCCTCAATCTGAGGGAGTAGTCGCCAGAATAGTTGTGAAATTAGAAGGGATGAATCCCGCAGCTTCTGTGAAAGACCGCATCGGTTTTAATATGATAGCTGTGGCAGAAAAAGAGGGAAAAATTACACCAGGAAAAACAATTTTAGTTGAACCAACATCAGGAAATACTGGTATAGGTTTAGCGATGGTAGCAGCAGCTAAAGGTTACAAATTAATCTTAACTATGCCAGAAACCATGAGTTTAGAAAGAAGGGCAATGTTAAAAGCCTATGGTGCTAGTTTAGTATTAACTCCTGGTTCAGAAGGAATGAAAGGTGCAATTAGTAAAGCTGAAGAAATTGCAGCAAATACACCAGATGCTTTAATGTTGCAACAATTCCGTAACCCAGCAAACCCACAAATTCACAGAGAAACCACCGCTGAGGAAATTTGGGCGGATACAGATGGGGAAGTTGATATTTTAATTTCCGGTGTGGGAACTGGGGGAACTATTACCGGAATTGCGGAAGTTCTTAAACAAAGAAAACCCAGTTTTCAAGTTATCGCTGTTGAACCTAGTAACAGTCCTGTACTGTCTGGTGGTCAACCAGGTTCTCATAAAATTCAAGGTATTGGTGCAGGTTTTGTCCCTGATGTTTTGCAACCAGATTTAATTGATGAAGTGGTACAAGTTAATGATGATGATGCGATGAAATATGGGCGCAGATTAGCATTAGAAGAAGGTTTATTATCGGGTATTTCTTCCGGTGCGGCTTTATGTGCTGCTATTCAAGTCGGTAAACGTCCAGAGAATGCAGGTAAATTAATTGTGATGATTCAACCTTCTTTCGGAGAACGTTATTTAAGTACAGCAATGTTTCAAGATTTAATGAGTTAATTTATCAGTTATCAGTTATCAGTTATCAGTTATCAGTTAAGTAAGTCGGCTCGAAAAAACCAAGGTATGTAACAAAATGTAAAATCGCTGAAAGTCTCTTCCCTCTTGCCTTTTGCCTTTTGCCTCTTGCCTTGC
>RDXV01000290.1 GCA_004292695.1 Nostocales cyanobacterium
TAACAAAATGTAAAATCGCTGAAAGTCTCTTCCCTCTTGCCTTTTGCCTTTTGCCTCTTGCCTTGCCATGACGACAATTTTCAACGCCTACCTACTTACTATTATATCCAGATATCAAAAAAAATCTGAGCAACTCTAGCAGCCGCCCAGATAAGTAGATATTTGTTCTGTCTGTGTCTAAATTAACTACATTGTCACTTGTCAAGATTCCGGTAACACAGTCACAATTTCCAGACAGTTTTCTCAGTAGATGGGAATGATTGACTTATGTACCTGGGATCAGATAAAATTTTGGATTGTCTGTCTCATTCCTGCTCGGATCAGGTAGACACAAACCAAAAGCTGGTAAAACCTTAATTTTTGAGGTTTTTAAGTCTCTATGAGAGAAAAAACCAGCTACCTGTACGGCACTTCAAGGACAATTTCATTTCATGACTTACGCAATTATTGAAACTGGTGGTAAACAAATCAAAGTAGAAGCAGGCCGCTTTTACGATATCGAATTGTTGCACAACGAACCAGATGAGAAAGTAACAATAGATTCAGTATTACTGATACAGCACGAAGGTAATGTCTCTATCGGACAACCAAGGGTAGCTGGTGCGACTGTCGAAGGAACTATAATGCGGCACTTACGAGGCCGTAAAGTCCTGGTTTACAAAATGAAACCCAAGAAGAAAACCCGCAAAAAACGCGGACATCGCCAGGAAATTACCAGACTTTTAATCAATTCCATTAATCTTAATGGTGAAGTTTTGGCGCATCAAGAAGCGGCAATTGCTCCAGAGTCTTCTAATTAGAACTGATACACCAGAAGTCAGGAGTCAGGAGTCAGGAGTTAGGATATCGGATAATAAAGATAAGTAAATATTTCAAAGAGGAAATTATGGCTCATAAGAAAGGTACAGGTAGTACACGTAACGGTCGTGATTCTAATGCTCAACGTCTAGGCGTAAAACGCTTTGGTGGTCAATCTGTCATCGCTGGTAATATTCTTGTACGTCAGCGTGGAACTAAATTCCACCCTGGTAACAATGTGGGTATTGGTAGTGATGATACTTTATTTGCCCTTGTTGATGGTATTGTTACCTTTGAAAGAAAAGGCAAAACCCGCAAGAAAGTTAGTGTTTACCCAATTGCTACCGAAGCAGTAGCAGGTTAGTCATTAGTTGACAATACCGAAAATTGACTCTCAGTGTTTAGTTGTAAGGGTTTGGCATTGCTAAACCCCTACTAAAATTAGTCTGTGTAATAAAGCACCTACAGCTAAACCTGATAGGGCAAACCCTGATGTTAATAAAAAACCGACACCAGTCTTGTAACCAGAGGTTTGAAAATCAATTTTAGCCAGTATGGTTGCCGAAAGAATCAGTAAAGTATCTAGAAAAATCCGAAACCAAGCCAGCATTAAAAAGAACACAAAAGCTGCAACAACTGTGAGTAAAAAACTCCGCAGGTTTGATTTAAGTAGTGTGCTGTAATACTGAGCAATTTTCGACCAGGGAATGGTTAAACTAGCCAGTAACAGGAGGATAACAGAAATAAGTATCACCCATACAAACCAAGGTGTTTCCGTTTCTGAGATTACCCAACCCAAAGCACAATAACTTAAAAATACAAGTGTTAAAGACAACCAAGGTATTTGTTTAAGCATTAACATAACCGGTGACAGATAACAGGATCAAGAGCAAAAGTAAAGTCAGTATAGACATTAAATAAGCAAAAATTAATACTCAAAAGTATTACTTTTAACTGTAATTTTGTCAGTCAGAGATAAATCAAATTTTGATCTTCCCGGATGTTTTTGTAAAAATTAGTTAAATTATGATCTTAAACATTTGTAAACTATTAGCAGTCGAATAGCCGTATGTCATATTTTAGGAAGGTTAAGGACTAATCATGAAACAAGTGGTAATTTTTGAGCGTGTATGCCTGATTGGTCATATCGTGTCTATGGTATTTGGATTAGTAGGAATACTACTGATTATTCCCAATGCCGAACTAATTATGAGTTTATCTGAAGTTGGCCAAACTGCTATGCAGTGGAGTATGGCAGGTGGCGGTGTAGCCTATATGATTTTGGGCGCGTTAGCTGTATTCCTGTATGCAAAACGGACTTTAGGTTTAGGAAAAGCTTTATGCTTTTTCATTCCTGCGGTATCCATTTCCCTCACCAGTGAGTTATTAGGAACTAGCACAGGTTTTCCCTTTGGTGGTTACAGCTATTTGAGTGGCTTGGGTTATAAAATTGCTGGTTTAGTACCATTTACTATTCCTTTATCCTGGTTTTACGTAGGATGTGTTTCCTACTTATTAGCACGTGTTGGTTTAGAAGTTGATAAGAAACCCAGTTTGTTACGTCATATCGGGGCGATCGCCTTGGGTGCATTACTACTCACTTCTTGGGATTTTGTCCTTGATCCAGCCATGAGTCAAACTTCCCTACCCTTCTGGTATTGGCATCAACCAGGCGCATTCTTTGGAATGCCATATCAAAACTTTGCTGGTTGGATGGGTACTGGTTCAGTATTTATGACAGCAGCAGCATTGTTATGGAGAAACAACCCCATCAAATTAGAGCGATCACAGCTTAACATCCCTTTGATAGTCTACATGGCTAACTTTGGTTTCGCGACTGTAATGAGTTTAGCCGCTGGTTTCTCTATTCCCGTAGGTTTAGGTGTTGTCTTAGGTATCGCACCCGCAGTAGCCCTATGGTTAAGAGTACCTGGTACTTCCAGCGTTGTAGAAACCGAAAACAAAGAAGTTGCCGTTGCCAGCGTCAACGTTGCTTTCAAATAACTTCAATAGTGCTGAGTAAACTAACTAAAAATATTATACTCAGCACTACTCAATAATTCGTAATTCGTAATTCGTAATTCGTAATTCGTAATTAAGAATTTACCTCCTCGATCTCCTGACTCCTGACTCCTGACTCCTGACTCCTGACTCCTGACTCCTGACTCCTGACTCCTGACTCCTGACTCCTGACTCCT
>RDXV01000291.1 GCA_004292695.1 Nostocales cyanobacterium
CTGAACGCGAGGAAATAAAGTGCAAGACTTTTGAAGGTTAGACCTGAAAAACTGTGCATTCTGGGGCTGAGAAATCCAAAAATTTGGGGATGATAGATAACTGAAACTGTTCCCTGTTCCCTATTCCCTGTTCCCTACCTGAACGAAAAGACTTTCTCAGCAAACCCTATTTTAAGGGAATCGAAATAAAAAAAGCCACCCAGAGAGGTGGCTTCAGCATGATTTGACTGATTGAATATTACAGAAAGCGATTAGCAATCGTAATATAAGAAAAACTCGTAGGGATGAGGACGTAACTGCATTTGCTTAACTTCGTTAGCAAGTTTGTAGTCAATCCAGTTTTGAATGAAATCTTCAGTGAACACACCAGTTTCAGTTAAGAAAGCGTGGTCATTTTCCAAAGCTTCTAAAGCTAATTCCAAAGAACCAGGAGTAGAAGGAATCTTAGCTAATTCTTCTGGAGACAGTTCATAGATATTCTTATCTAGAGGTTCACCAGGATGGATTTTGTTCTTAATACCATCAATACCAGCGCATAACATAGCTGCGAAAGCTAAGTATGGGTTAGAAGTAGCATCAGGACAACGGAACTCTAAGCGTTTAGCTTTGGGGTTGTCACCGGTTAAAGGAATACGTACAGAAGCGGAACGGTTGCCTTGGGAGTAAGCCAAGTTAACAGGTGCTTCGTAACCAGGTACAAGACGTTTGTAAGAGTTTGTAGTGGGGTTGGTGATAGCCAATAAAGCAGGTGCGTGTTTGAGAATACCACCGATGTAGTAAAGACCCATTTCGCTCATGCCAGCGTACTTGTCACCTGCAAACAAAGGTTTACCATTATTCCAAATGGACTGGTGACAGTGCATACCAGAACCGTTATCACCAAAAATAGGTTTAGGCATGAAAGTAACGGTTTTGCCGTATTTTCTAGCCACGTTTTTGATGACGTATTTGTAAGTCATTAACCAGTCAGCAGCTTCGATGAGTTTACCGAAGCGGAAACCGAGTTCACACTGACCACCGGTAGCTACTTCATGGTGTTGTTTTTCAATGGGTACGCCACATTTGGCCATTGTTAACAACATTTCGGTTCTGATGTCTTGGAAGGTATCAGTGGGTGGTACGGGGAAATAACCTTCTTTGAAGCGAGTTTTATATCCCAGGTTAGGGCTTTCCTTTCTACCTGTATTCCAACGACCTTCTACAGAATCTACATGATAGTAACCTTCGTTAGCGGTTTGGTCATAGCGAACATCATCAAAGATGAAAAATTCTGCTTCTGGACCAAAGAAAGCTGTATCACCAAGACCTGTAGAAGCAAGATAGTCTATTGCTTTTTGGGCAATTACGCGAGGACAACGGCTATACCATTCACCTGTGCGTGGTTCTTTAATGCTACAAATAATACTTAGAGTTGGCTCTGCCATGAATGGGTCAATCCACGCTGTGTTGGGATCTAAAACCATTGTCATATCAGATTCTTCAATACCCTTCCAACCCCGGATACTAGAACCGTCAAAAGGTACACCATCGGTAAATGAACTTTCGTCAATCTGGTTATGGTAGACAGTGAGATGCTGCCAAGTTCCTGGTGTATCAATAAACTTCAGATCGATCATCTGAATGTTTTGGTCCTGAATCATTTTCAAGACTTCTTGTGGGGTTGTCATCTTTACTCCTTCTGTAGCCAATTCCTTAAAATTAAACCAAATAATGCCAAAGCATTCTAAGCGATATAAAAAAGCTAACTATTGCTAACTCAAGCCAGCTTTTTTTTCCTGTTTCATCCTAAAAGTGTCAGCACTATTTAGTCCACAGGCTAACACGGTCAATCTAACCGCTTTTTCCTGAAATTAGTTGTAGTCAAACCATGACAGCCATGATTTTTACTCGCCACAACTATAATAGGTTGTATTATTGGGATAAAATCTATCCACAATCACCAATTTACTACCATAACCGGTTAGTAGACTTGTTAAGTTAACCCAAGTTTTGACACACCACCTCAAATATCGTAAAGAGTAGAGATAAGATAAGTTTGTGTTTTTTGTTACAGATTCTCTAGATTACAGGTTATATTAACCTTTTTAGCTTGATCTGCATACAACAAGAAACTTCATCTTATCAGTGTCAACTTTGCCATAAAATCCTTTAGTAGTGGATGGATAGTTTTTGTGCTGCATATATTATTTGTGTGTAGCACAAAGATTTACCGGTGCATGAGTGCAACCAAATTAATATCAAACCATAGATAGTAACAATTCGGAGAACTACAGAATGCGCGATGCAGTTACAACTTTAATTAAGAATTATGACGTAGTGGGCAAATATTTTGACCGCAACGCGATTGATAATCTCAAGTCTTATTTTGAAACTGGTACAGCAAGAGTGCAAGCAGCAGCGGCTATTAACGCTAATGCAGCAGCTATTGTTAAAAAAGCTGGTTCTGCGTTGTTTGAGGAACTACCAGAATTAATTCGTCCCGGTGGTAATGCTTATACAACTCGTCGTTATGCGGCTTGTTTGCGGGATATGGATTATTACCTGCGTTATGCTACTTATGCGATCGTTGCGGCTAATACTAATGTATTAGATGAACGGGTTTTACAAGGTTTAAGAGAAACTTACAATTCTTTGGGTGTTCCCATTGCTCCCACTGTACGCGGTGTGCAAATTATGAAGGAGATGGTGAAAGAAGAGGTTGCTGCTGCTGGTGTGGCTAATACTGCTTTTATTGATGAGCCTTTTGATCATATCACCCGTGAATTGAGTGAACAGGATGTTTAAGGTTTAGGGGTAGGGGTTTAGCACTGCTAGACCCGTACAATTAATGATTGAATTTTATTAAATTGGCGATCGCACTTTGGCTATTTTGACAAGGTGCGTTTTTTATTGTCTGAATCAGGACACCCGCTGGGAAGTCAAAAGTCAAAAGTCAAAAGTCAAAAGTTAAGAATTTAATTGTCTGAATCAGGACACCCGCTGGGAAG
>RDXV01000018.1 GCA_004292695.1 Nostocales cyanobacterium
TAGCTGTTCCGTTTGTGGGTTGTGTTCCTATTTCAACGGTGGTGATATCAATGTTGTTTTCTACATCTGTGTCATTTGCAAGAACATTGATAATTACTGCTGTTCCTTCAGAAGTTGTTGCGGTGTCATTGTTTGCAACGGGGTTATTATTAACTATAACTTCTTCAGTTATGATTGCATCTAAAAGTACATTATTTGTGCTAATCTCAACAGTTTCACTTTTTACAATACTACCATTTTGTGAGAAATTAACCTGATAGTTACCTGGCATTAGAAGTATTTGATAACCTCCTGCTTCCCAGGTATTTAAAGTATTATTAAATGTTGTTCCTTGAATACCAGTAATACTAATAGCTACATCATTTAATCCTTCTCCAATAGAGTAAAAATTATCTTCATTTAAATCTTTAAAGACAGTTCCTAACAACCATGCTTGATTATCTATTTCGCTATGATTACCAAAGTTTTGTGTAATTACTAAAGGTCCAACGTTAGTATTAGGATTATTTTCTTCAATTATATCAATACCAACTTCTCGATAATTGGCATTCATTATATTCTCTCTATGTCCAGGTGGGTTTTGAATTCCTCCTTCATCAAATCCCCAATCAATTGCAAATCCAGCATGACCATAAAAAACTGATTCTGAAAACGCAAAAATACTTTCACCTACATTAGTAAATTGATATCCTGCATTTGTAACACGTTCACCCAACGGTGGTTCACCTGGTAATTGATGGGATTGCTGATCAAAGCTAATCATCAATTCGTTGTGTCCTTGGGCGGCTTGATTTAACTGCTCAGACCATGCTATAGGATTAGTAGGAATTAAGTTATTCCATTGATCTTGTAGTAGGTTTAAATCAACGTTAAAAAAATCAATCGCTCGCTTAACATCAGCATCTAAAGAATTAGTTAAAAGTGAATATTCAGCGGCTGGATTCATCCGCATTCTATTCACTAATGTTAACATATATTGTTCATTCGCTGTGGGTTGAACATTAATAATCTGATTACTTAAAGATTCTTCTGTTTTCTCAATTTCTACAACTTTTCCACCTAATGTAACTTTTGCAATATCATTTTCATTATCTAACTGTGCTAACTGAGATTGAGTTAAATTTTCACCTGTTACAAAAGCGGCAAATTTCGCTCCTTCATCCCCTTTTGTGTCTGTACTATTAATAATGCTATCCAGTTTATGACCATATTCTTCTAATACTAATTTAGCAATTGCTTCTATATTATTAATATTGCTTGTTAAAAATTCTGCTGCTATATAAATTCTATCAGTTGCTGCCGCAAAAGCTCCGTTTCCACCATCAATTTCACTGCTAGAAACTATCTCAATTGTCGGTAAAACTACTACATTATTTGCCCAAGCACTTTGTAAACCCGCTGGGGATGTACCAAAGGTTTGTATCATCTTGTCAGTAAATTCTACAGTTTGGGCAAATTGCTGGAGTTGCTGTTTAGCAGTATTTACTACTGTTTGGATGATATCTTGTATATCATTACTGGTTATTTCGTTGAGATTTAGTGTACCAAAGGATTCTATAAGTTTCATTTTTTTAACCTAGTCCTTAATGTAGCAATTCTATGATTATTTTCCCCTACAAAATACTCTAAAGCGTCAACTTAATCAAGTTAAAGTTTTGACTATTTACATTTTTTTAACTATTGGTGTTATTTATTTACTGTAATACTGATTTTATAGATAAATATGGGAAAATAAATTTAATGTTAATGACATTTGTCAATAGTATTTTCACTGATAAATCCCCGAATTAACCAGGAAATCGAGGATTTAAAGTTTTAGATTTTTACTTATTTTACTGGCAAATACTGACTAGGGTATCAGTGAAGTTGGGGTAAGAAATAGCTGCTGCTTCGGCACGGTATATAGTGGTAGTACCTATAGCATTAAGGGACGCGATCGCCAAACTCATAGCTATTCTATGATCAGTATGGCTATCTACTTCTGCACCCACTAAACCAGTACCACCGGTAATTTCCATTCCATCGGGTAACTCTGTTACTTTTGCACCCATTTTATTAAGTTGTTGTGCCATCACGGTAATGCGATCGCTTTCTTTAACTCGCAATTCTGCCGCATCTTTAATAATTGTTGTCCCCTCAGCAAAAACCGCAGCTACCGCTAAAATAGGAATCTCATCAATTAATCTGGGTATAATATCCCCAGCAATGGTACAGCTTTTTAACTGACTAGAACGCACCCGCAAGTCTGCAACCGGTTCTCCTGCAACTTCCCGCTGGTTTTCCATTTGGATATCTGCACCCATCATTTCCAGCGCTTCTAAAATTCCGGTACGGGTGGGGTTCACACCGACATTTTCCACCACTAACTCTGAACCAGGAACGATAGATGCAGCAATTAACCAAAAAGCCGCAGAACTAATATCACCAGGAACTACAACTTTTTGTCCGTATAATTTCGCATTTCCCGTAATTGTCACACTGTTAGTTTCCGGGTCAATACTTAATTCTGCCCCAAATGCTTTTAACATTCGTTCGCTATGATCCCGTGATAATGCGGGTTCTGTAACGGTGGTCTGACCTTCTGTGTTTAAACCAGCAAGTAAAATACAAGACTTGACCTGGGCGGAAGCGATGGGTGAATGATAATGTATGGGTTTCAGTGCTTGGCCTTGAATTGCTAAAGGTGCTAAAGTATTACCCTTACGTCCCCAAATTTGCGCCCCCATTTGTTGTAGCGGGTTTACCACACGGGACATTGGACGCGATCGCAATGATCCATCACCTGTAACCGCAAAAAACCGCCCTGGATGGGAAGCTAACAACCCTAACATTAAGCGGATCGTTGTTCCCGAATTACCCGCATCTAGTATATCTACTGGTTCTTGGAAATTACCTAAACCAATACCTCTAACCTTTACCAATTCCGTATTTAACTCAGAAATTTCCGCACCTAACGCCCGAAAACAGTTAGCAGTGCTACGGGGATCTTCACCTAACAGCAGTCCTTGAATTTCCGTTTCCCCCTCGGCGATCGCCCCCAACATCAAAGCACGGTGGGAAATAGACTTATCCCCAGGAACTTGAACCCGACCATGCAATGATACATCAGCAGAGGATCGCTGAATAATTAAATTTTGAGAAGCGTTTGCTTGAGTTTCTAAAGTGATAACAGCAGCCGACATTAGATTTTATATTACATAAGGTTGAATAGTTATCATATCTGTTGAGATAGGAAACAGGGAACAGGATCAGCCGGTGAAGAAGTACCGATAATTTGTCAATCTTTTCTTTTCTTTCTATCTAGTAGAACTTACGCAAAAGAACTAAATAATCAGGTTTTCGCAGGATAGGGGAATAAAAAGAAAAACCCTACACCCTACACCCAGCCATGATGATAAATTTTGTGGGTAAGTCCTGATGAAAATTAAGTAACAAATCTTTGAATTTAGCCAACAAGATAAATATTACCCTATAAATAACAATATTATAGGAGTTTAGACTGAGATTATAGTTTTTCGTCCCCATTTGTCTAGATTAATAAAATAATAAATTCGGTTAATATTAGTCAGGTTTTACTATTGAGTTACTTAAAATAACTTTTTAGATCACCTAGTATTAATTTGATTTTATTCAACTGCTTCTCACACTCATTGCTCTCATGCTTACTCATCATCGTAAACCTGTGTGTCTATCAATGATTTCCACTGACTTACCAGTTTGGTCAGTTGTGGAAACATCAGGAACACTGTATCAAAAAGATACTGATAGATTCCACCTACTATTGACTGCACCACCTCTAATTACTTGCGAAGTCGGTAACTTATTGACTTCAGAAGATCCTCAAACTCTCCCTAAAAAACATATTCATACCCCTTCGAGTCCGAGAATTTTGTGGTTAGAGATTTCTCCCTATCGTATCACCATGACCATGCAAGGTAACACCCAAGTCAGTTATCGGCATTCTTGGGAGCAAGGGGTTTATGGTGTCAGTCGTTACTGGTTACCCAATGAATGTTTACAACCTAGTAAACCTATTCGCTTACGTAATTTCACAAATCTTTTACATTTGACAGGGAAAAATATACCAGAACATTTGCGGATTGAATATGAATTATGGTCAGAAAAATTACAGTTAGGACGCTACATACTGAACTTAGAAATTCATCACTAACAATCAGGAGCATCCCAATTTTGAAAAAATAACCTCAGCAACACCAAAAACTCTCTGAAAATCTCTTACCTACCCTGTGGGAACACCTGATCTTCGAGCTTGTGTAAGTGGTGCTTGCCGAATCAATGTAAAACCTAGATATATCAAAGGTATCCAATGCCCAAGACGGTGGACTGCGATTCCTCCCACTCCTTGAAGGGATGGACTTCCTGGCCGTCTTCTGTGAGGTACAGAGTTTTTTATCCATGTATATACAATATTTAATTATCTCCTAACCCTTGACGGGCAAATATTTCTATCATTTCACTTCTAGTTAAATTCCTCTCCATCGCTAATTCATCCAATTTTGCCCATGCGGTATCTGTTAACCGAATAGACCTGAGTTTTTTACTCTCATCCCCATAGTCAGCTTTAAACCTACCCTCTGATGTACGTTTGCGTCTAGGAGATTTGCGCTTAGTTCCTGAATATTGACCACCATGTATATCTAATTTATTACTGGTGATTAAATTAACTAAATTATCAACTAGGCGATCGCGTTCCATAGGTAAAATATCCCCACCATGTAACATATACTGAATAATCGTAAAATACACCAAAGTTCCCAAGAAAATCCGTGCTGCTACTTGTGCATCTGGTAACTGTAATTCTGGATGAGTTACAAAATACTGAGTAATTGCCTGTAAACCAGTTTTATCTAAATTGCTGACAAAAACCCTCGCTAATGAAGGAAAACGCCCTGATTCGGCAATAATTAACCTGATAAAATTCAATGATTCCTGGGAACAAGCAATGTTATTTAAAATATTGTTAGCAATACGACGCAAAACTATTTCCGGTTCTCCTGCGAGAAATTGCGGATCTTGAGGATTATAAACCGCTAAATATTTCTGTTGCGTTAATTTTTCAATCAATGCAGTAAATAACCCTTCTTTATCCTGAAAATAGCTATATACCGTTGCTTTTGATACTCCTGCCGCCTCTGTAACTTTATCCATCGTAGTTGCAGCATAACCATGTGTTAAAAATTCCTGCATTGCACCAGCCAGGATAGCATCAACTTTATCTGTAACTTTATCTGTTAAATCTATTTTTTTACTTTTTTTTGACATATAAGTAACCTAAATCAATATTTTGGGATTATTTTGGCATTTTTTTGGCATTTTTTTGGCGATCGCCCTTGACATTATTATAATGAACGGTTTAGTTTAGTAAGGTAAATCTACCTTTTGGTGTGACACTTACGTAAATCCTATAGGAAAAAGGGTTAACTATATGATGCCAGATATCAGTTTCAAACCCAGTTACAAACCAGTTATTATTTTGGGTGCAGCAGCAATTTTAGGTGTTGGTGGTTTGCAAGGATATCAAATTGTACAAAGTCAAAGGGAAACCAGCAAAAAACCTCAAGTATCCCAAATTACTACACCACAAATTAACACCATCACAGCATTAGGAAGACTAGAACCCCAAGGAGAGGTAATAAAATTATCAGCACCTACATCTAGTCAAGGTTACAGAGTAGAAAAAATCCTAGTCAAAGAAGGGGATCAGGTCAAAACCGGACAAGTAATAGCGATTTTAGATAGTATTTCTCCCTTAGAAGCAGCATATCAAGAAGCAAAAGCAGCAGTAAAAATTGCCCAGGTAAACCTAGAAAAAGTAAAACAAGGGGCAAAAACTGGAGAAATTCAAGCGCAAACAGCGGAAATTGCCAGAATAGAAGCGCAAAAACAGGGTGATGAAAACGGACAGAAAGAAACAATAGCCAGATTAGAAGCACAATGGCAAGGTGAAACAACAGCCCAACGCGCAACAATCAACAGACTACAAGCGGAACTGAAAAATGCCCAAGTTGAACTGCAAAGATATCAGCAACTTTACCGAGATGGAGCAATTTCTCAGTCATTATTTGACAGTAAAAATCTTAGTGTTGATACCATTACTCAACAGTTAAGGGAAGCAAAAGCTAACCTACAACGTATTGATAGCACGGGACGCAAGCAAATTAATGAAGCCAAAAATGCTTTGACCCGGATTCAAAATACTGGTAGTAAACAAGTCACTTCAGCGAAAGCAACATTAGATAAAATTGCCGAAGTCCGTCCGGTAGATATAGCAGCAGCACAAGCAGAATTAAGCCGTGCTATGGCAGCAGCTAAACAAGCAAAGGCAAATTTAGACCAGGCTTATGTAAAATCACCGCAGGATGGTGTAATTTTTGATATTTATACTCATGCTGGGGAAGTGGTATCTAATGAGGGGATAGTGGAAATTGGGCAAACTAATCAGATGTTTGCAGTTGCGGAAGTTTACCAAAGTGATATCAGTAAAATCCGTAATCAACAACAGGTAAAAATATCGAGTGTTTCTTTACCTCAAGAATTACAGGGAACGGTAGAAAGTGTTGGTTGGAAGGTACAAAGGCAAAATGTGATTAATGCAGATCCTAGTGAAAATATTGATTCTAGGGTTGTGGAAGTTCACGTTAAGTTAGATCAAGAGTCTAGTAATAAAGCAGCAAAATTTACTAATTTACAGGTTAAGGCAGTGTTTTTACTAGATAAATAATATTTGATGTATGAGTTTTTTAATAACCCGCAGAGACACAGAGTAAGAGGGGAAAGGTAGGTTTTATATATGGTTGGATTTATTCAAGAGTTGCAAAGACGCACTCCGTTGGGATGGTTACAATTAAATCATCAAAAAAGTCGGTTGTTGGTGGCGATATCTGGTATTGCTTTTGCAGATGTACTGATTTTTATGCAGTTGGGTTTTCAAAATGCGTTATATGACAGCAATACTAGATTTCATCGCTCTGTGAATGCAGATATCATATTAATTAGTCCCCAGAGTAAAAATTTACAAAATATGTCCACATTTTCCCGGAGGAGATTATTACAAGCTGCGGATGTACCTGGTGTGAAATCTGCACAAGCCATGTATACTGGTTTAGTAACTTGGAAAAATCCCCAAACTAAACGTAAAACATCTGTACAAGCAATAGCATTTAGTCCTGAACAGTCAGCATTAAATATACCAGAAATTGATCATCAATTAGATATTATTAAATTACCCGATCAGTTTCTTTTTGATCGAGGTGCAAGGGGAGATTATGATCAAGTTTTTGCTCAAATGGATGCGGGTAAAACTGTCAGTACAGAGATAGAAAAACGGACAATTAATATTAGTGGTTTGTTTAAATTGGGTGCTTCTTTTGGTGCTGATGGAACTTTAGTTTCTAGTGATGAGAATTTTTTAAGAATCTTTCCCAGAAGATCAGTAGGGAGTGTTAGTTTAGGATTGATTAATGTTAAACCAGGATATGATATAGAACAGGTAGCAGCAGCATTAAAAACGCATTTAGGAAATAATCAAGATGTGAAAGTTATCACTCATGCTGAATATGTAAAAATGGAAGAAGACTATTGGAAAAAAGAAAGTCCCATCGGTTTTATTTTTAGTATTGGGGTATCAATGGGATTTATAGTAGGAGTGATTATTGTTTATCAAGTTTTATCTACAGATGTAAATTCCCATCTGAAAGAATATGCTACTTTTAAAGCAATGGGATATAACAACACCTATTTATTAGGAGTGATTTTTGAAGAAGCAATTATTTTAGCTGCATTAGGATTTATTCCCGGTTTTATTATCCCATTAGGACTTTATAATTTAGCCAGAAACGCTACAAATTTACCTATATATATGACATTAGGTAGAGCATTATTTGTTTTCATTCTCACCTTTATAATGTGTACAATTTCTGGAACAATAGCAACAGGGAAACTACAATCAGCAGATCCAGCAGATATGTTTTAAAGAAAGAATTCAGGAGTCAGGAGTCAGGAGTCAGAATATTTAATATTAATCATAACTATGGAAAACATAAATTCTTTACAACCAGTAATTGATGTCCAAAACCTTGATCATTACTTTGGAACTGGACAACTGAAAAAACAAGTATTATTTAACATTAACCTTACCATTAACGCAGGGGAAATAGTCATCATGACTGGTCCATCTGGTTCTGGTAAAACCACCTTGTTAACCTTAGTGGGTGGTTTGCGTTCTGCACAGTCGGGAAGTTTGAAAATATTAGGAAAAGAACTGTGTAACGCAACTGCAAAACAACTCACCCAAGCAAGAAGAAATCACGGTTTTATTTTCCAAGCACATAATTTACATGGAAGTTTAACAGCAATACAAAATGTGAGAATGGGTTTAGAAGTACATCCGAAAATCTCACCTCAAGAAATGTTGAAGCGTTCGCAAAAAATGTTAGAAGAAGTAGGTTTAGGAGAAAGATTAAATTACTATCCAGATAACTTATCAGGTGGACAAAAACAAAGGGTAGCTATTGCACGTGCATTAGTTAGTAATCCTAAGATTATTTTAGCAGATGAACCCACAGCCGCACTTGATAAACAATCGGGTAGAGATGTGGTAGAATTAATGCAGAAATTAGCTAAAGAACATGGAGCAACTATTTTACTTGTTACCCATGATAATCGAATTTTAGATATTGCTGATCGGATTATTTATATGGAAGATGGTCATTTAATTAGAGATGGTGTGGGTGTGATGAGTTCATGAAAAATGACCACAAAAAGAAGTAGAAGTTGAATTATTCAGGTAAAAACTCCTGATTTAAACATTCATCAGTATTAAAAGGAGATTCCATAGGAAAAATACCTAAATCTAAACCTGTTTCTATAGATGCTTGTTGACGTGCATCTTGATAACATTCTGCAAATGTTTCTAAAAAATATTTTTTGAGACTAGGACTATCTTGGAATTGTTTATTTAATCTCCGACGATGTTCAAATATAGTCGAAAGCCAACTTTTAGAGCGTTTTTCTGACTGATATTTATATTTTAGCAGGTGCATTAAAAGCACTACTAAATTACTTTCTAATGCTCTTTTTTCACTTCTTCCCATGCTTTCGATTTCTTCTATCAGATTTTCTAAATCAATTTCTGTAAATTTACCTGCTTTTAATTTTTTGGCGGTTATTTCTATCCACAGGTAAAAATCTTGGTTGTAAAGATTGGTGTTTGTGGTTAGTGCTAGTTGAGGTGCTGTCATAGAATTATTTAACCTCCTCTGGTTGCTTACCAATATTATATCTTTAAAGATTCCATGTTAACTTGTTTATCATGCAACTTCAAAAGATTGACCAACGGGAATTAAATCTTGAGTTTCTTGTCTTTCTAATTTCATTTTAATACTTTCAAATTTTCTGATTGTATCTGCATGATAAAAACGCTCTCCACAATTTTGACAAACTAAAGCATTAACTTGTAAGGTTGCGGTATTACCACCACCTTTGATAATTTCTGTAACTTTAGTTTCTAATAAGTTGCCATTACAAACAACACATTTATCAATGGGAAGCATAATTTTTAACTCCTATATATTGGAACTTTTAGTAGATAAGACTTACACAGTCCTATCTAGGCTATTAATTTAGTTTAATTTAGATTCTCAGTCTATTTTTTTAATACGCCAATTAATCCATTCATTTGGATCGGGACGATAAACAGTAATTAGCACTGCATACCCTGTATCCTGATTATATGCCCACACACTATGAATAGGATCACCTTTCTCATTATGTCCATAAATCAAACAACTGGGATAGGGAGTATCAGTTGGATAATCCTTGATTATCTCTCCTTGAGTGACAGAATCATAAATCCCGTCTATTAATAAGTTACGCTCCTCAGCCCTTTCTCTTGCATGACGACTAACAACTACTTGATTCAAGTTAATTGCAGCAATAATATTATTAATCATAAATTAGGGTTAGTTAATATAAAAGAATAGATAATATAGTGTGAATCATAACACACTTTCTTAGATTTGTGGATAGAGGATGTGTTATTTTTTCAATTAGATGGGAAGTGATCGCTCTTCACACCTAACAGGTAAAAAGCGAACGCTCTTATAACCAATAAACAAAAGGTAATTAATCTTAAAAATCTTCGACAAGTCTCGGATCAGGAATACCCCAAACTGCTTCTGCATAATCTGATAGATTCTCAAACTGATATCGATCTACCGACCAATTGGGAGTGATCGCTAAATCATATAAATCATCTTCCGAAAATACATCTTCTATTTTTTCTTGTTCTTTGATAATTTTGAAGTTTTTAAGAGCATCCCAAGGAGTAGTATTTGCATTCTCAGAGTTCCATACTTCTTCAAACTTCGTGGTTTTCATATCTTCTTCATTTTCACAAAAACGTGAGAAAATTCTTGTGATTTCATTTTTGGCTATAGCAATTTGTTGACTTTGAGGATAATCTACAATTCCATCAAAAAAACTCTGAATATAACGGTCGGGATATTTTATCCAATCATATAAATGTACACGACCGTCAGTATATTCAACAATTACGTCACAACCACCTGGAATATGTGACCATTCATGTGTTCTCCATTCACGACTAACCTCAAAAATTTGTTTATACAAATATTCGGGAAGTCCTAAATAATTTACAAATACCCGATTTGGTTCTCTTGATTTTCTTGTATGAACATTTTGAGGAATCTTTTTATTTTCTTGTGTCTGTTCTTGCTTTTGTTCAATTAGAACTTTATACTCTGCATCATCCAAAATCTCTTGTCCGATTTTCAGTAAACCGGAATCTTGCAATTTCTTCAAAGACATACTGTTAGCAATAGAAGAGAACATATTTCTAAATTTGTCTTGAATTTGCTCAGGAATATTTTGGAAACTAATCCACACTTCATCAACACATTTTCCTTTATTATTTTCTTCTAAGGAGTACCAAATAAATACTTCATGATATGCCTCAGCATCAAATTGTTTTGCTATTTCTGGATATCTAGATTTGATTTTGGAAATATGAAAAAATATATCCTTATCTAACAAGTCTTTACTCAGACTTCTCTTGACAAAACCAAATCCTTTATGAGAATTATACTTTTGCACATATCCACAATTTAGTTCCATAATTTCTCTTGATAATGATTTATTGACTGTTTAGCTTCTATCGAACTAAATAACCCAATCCGTAATTACGAATTGGGTTGTTGACCTACCGCAAGAAAATTACCCAGTGCTAGGTCAGCCCAGACATACCCCGGTATTTATTTTTTTAAGAGCTATTGAGATATTTTAAATTTCTCAGTTTTAAACACCAACCATAATCAAATTCTTGTAAACTAGCAACCATTTTTTTTACCTTACCTTACCTTACTTCACTAACTGTCCAACTGTTGAATAGACTTTTTTATGATGTCTGTTCAAGTCTTCCTTGGTAGCACCTAGCTGGGCTAGGATTTCGTAAAGAAGCCAACCCCCAATTTCAGGATAAACTGGTATTGTGGTTGATCGCCCATCTGGATGCTTCCAGCGCACATGATCACCTTTTTGGCGTTTTCTTTCAAAGCCAAGATCAGATGCAAGTCTTTCCAGTTCTCGTGTTTTTACTGGCATATATTCCCCTAATTGTGGACTACGTAGACAGCACGGGAGGAAGACTTTCTTGAGGAAGGTGATGGAGTTGTCTAGGCTTTGTAGCTAGAATAACACAAAAAATAATACTGCCAAACACTTAATATATTTGGCAATTTGTTATAAATAATGGTTTGATAGTTACTGAGAAGATGATTTTTTAGTGTGTTAGCTTTCACGAAAGATCCCAAGTTGAACCTCTTCAGGAAAAGGTATTCCTTCTTCTTCGTACTCTTCCAGAATCATCTCAAATACGTCTTGTAGTTTTTTCAGGGCTTCGTGTTGTGTTTGCCCTAAAGCATGACAGCTAGGAATAGCGGGAACATAAGCCACGAAAGTACCATTGTCATCAGGACGAATAATATTGATATAGTCTTGCAGGGATTTCATATTACAACCATACTCTCACTACAAATGTAACATATTATGGTTACTTATGGGGGTAAACTGTAAGTTTATGGATATTTACCAAAATTTTAAACCTGAAATGGTGAATTTTATCATTCTAAAGTTCTAAAGGTTTACTGCAATGTTCGAGAACTTTTTTCGCTATAAATTTTACTAATTCAATGTCGTATCCTAGTTTTTGAGCTTCTGTTGACAATGGTAGAATAAATTTTCTTTGATTAGTTGGATCATTTTTTGTATGAACTATTTGACACCGTATATCATAAATGCGAATCGCTGTTTTATTTATAATATCGCCTCCTTCACTAAGAGGACTTTCTGTAATTGTGATATCCTTCCATTTATTATAGGTTTTAAAAAACTTTCGTCTGTCTTCTTTTTCTTGAAAGAATGATTTTAGTTCTTCCGTATTCACACAGTGTTTGATAGTTAATTTCAAGAGGTCTTTTTCATTTTGACCATGTATTGTTTCTATTATTTTATCAAACAAATCATTGATGTTACTATCTAATGTCTCTTGACATTCATAAAATGATGGATCTTTAATTGTTTCTTTCATAATTCTTAATGCTTCCTTATCTACAAATTTAGGGAAGTAACACTCAATTACTTGGTAATAATGTAAATATTGTGATACAGGCATTTTTTCTTCTGAAAAGGCGTGAATGTACAAAGATAGGGGAACTTCTTCATACTCATAAATTTTTTGAATATCTACTGTAGGCTTACATTGAATTCTATTCTTAATTAAATCTCTGTTCCTTTCCGCTTTTAAATCACTAAGTGATTTAGAATATGGTCCTTGATCTGATAAATAGATTGATACTCCCGTGGAATAATTTAATTCCAAAATAAGTACAGTTGCAACTTTTTCCAAAATTTTTAAAGCCTGTTCATGGGATGAAATTGTTACTTGTTCTATACGGATACTAGAATATTCCTTAATTTTAGGTTGAGAAATGGGGTCTTTAAGTGTTGCTAAAACTGAAAATGTTGGCGTAGATAAACCAACAGATAATTTAAGGGTTGAGTAATTACCATCATTAATGTTAATAAATGTTCTTGAATTTTCTTCTTCATTGTTGATTTTAGGTTTAATTAATCTTTCATAAATTGAATAATGTCCTTGTGGCATATCTTCATAGTCAATCATTGCTTCAATATACTGATCTTCTATGGAATAATAAGCATGAAAATCACTCATACCACTAATTTTCTTGATAGTTTCAAAAAAAATATCATCTTTTGGTATTAATTTTACTGTGTTATGATTAATGTAAATATCAATAGTATCATTACCAGCATTTAGCTTCAGACAAAATCCATGATTAGTATTTTCTTGATTAAGTCGCTCTATGTCAAGATTTGCGCGTTGGCAACGTTCTTCAAATTGCTGAAGTAGTAATAAATTATCTTCTGATTCAATAGACATATTAATTTAAGAGGATGTTGTAAACCTAGATATTATAAAATATAAAACTCTCATTTAACAAAAGATGGATTTATCATTTATATCCCTCCCAATTTTTGATAACTTTCATCAAATATTGCGTCAAAGTAAACGCATCCACCCCCAATTCTGTCCTTTCCTTTACTGCTAAAATACCCCCTTGAGAATGCCACCAAGAAGCAGCAGCTACCACATCTTCAATATTCACTTGTTTATTAACAACCCGCGCCAAAATTCCCCCCATTAAACCAGTCAACACATCACCACTACCACCACGAGCTAAAGCTGACGTACTTTCAGGATTGATCCAAACGACACCTTCAGGGTTAGAAATAGCTATTCTTGCCCCTTTTAACAGCACTACAGCCCCCGTTTGTAATGCTGCCGTTTGTACTGCTTTCACCCTATCTTGATAATTAATATCAGGAAATAAACGATGAAATTCTCCAGTATGGGGAGTGAGAATTGTTGGATTTTGGCGTTTTCTTAAAGTAGGAACAGTCCCTAATTCTGCCAAGATATTCAAACCATCAGCATCTAAAATTAACGGTACATCACTATTAATTACCTGTTCCACAATTGGAGTAGCATCAGTTGTTAAACCAGGTCCACAAGCAATAGCACTAAATGAACTTAAATCAGTTTTTGGAGGTAATTGTAAATGAGAAATTGCCCCGGTTTCCGTTTCAGGACATCCAATAATTAACGCTTCTGGTAAATGGGAAACTAAAAGCGGTTTAATACTTTCCGGTACAGCAATTGATAACATCCCCACACCGGAAGCACGCGCACCCAAACCTGTTAAAATTGCTCCCCCAGCATAACGTTTTGAACCACAAATTAATAGTAAATGTCCAGATTTATATTTATGGGTTGTGGGGGGAAGAGGTAAAGATAAAGTATCAAATACTGTGGTTTTAGTAATGCGTTTAATTTTGGGAACTTCACCTAAAATTGCATGAATATCAGCTAGAGGAATATCAAAATCAATTAATTCCGCTTTACCAATATATTCTAATGCTTGTTCTTGCAATAAACCCTGTTTCCATAAACCTAAACAAAAGGTATGAGTTGCTTTAATTGCAGTTCCTAAAACTTCCCCTGTATCTGTGTGTAAACCAGAAGGAATATCAATACTAAAAATCGGTTTATTCCAATCATTAAAATGGTTAATTGCTTCGGCAATATTTCCGGTAATTTCTCTTTCTAAACCAAACCCAAATAACCCATCAATCAAAAAATCACAACTTGGTAATTCCGCAAGTTCTTGATAACAGGAAATACCCAAACTTTGAGCATATTTAAAATGTTGAGAAGTTAATTCTTTGAGTTTAGTAAAAGGTTGATAAATCCAAACTTGATAACCTTGAAAATGTAACTCCCTCGCTACAACTAAAGCATCACCTCCATTGTGTCCTGGTCCGACTAAAATACCTAATTTCGATCCCCCCAACCCCCCTTGAGAAGGGGGGCTAAGAGGTATGATAGATTTTAACCTGTTGCTAATTAAACCCGCTACCTTTTCCATCAAAGCAGCAACCGGCATTCCCGCAGCAAATATTCTTTCTTCAATGTCACGCATTTGAGCAGCAGTGACTACAAATTGTTCTTTAGTCATTAGTCATTAGTTATTAGTTATTAGTAAACATCTCCCCTATTCCCTATTCCCTATTCCCTATTCCCTTCTTCAACTGATAACTGTTCACTGACCATAATAAACCCTAGCATTACCATAACCTAAACTCTTTAAATAATCATTCCATTGTTCCGCATCAGAACGTTCTTGAAAAGCACCCACAGCTATATGAGTTCCTCTTGGTTGATATCTCTTATAAACATTCGCATTACCACCGATTTTTTGTTGTATTTCCTGTCCAAGAAAATCTAAATTATTGCGACTTGTAGGAATCACGACATAGTAATATTTAGTTTGAGATTGAGTAAAACTATGATTAGAACTGAAATTGTTGATAATATTCGGTGTACTATTAATTGAGTTATTATAGGAATACTTATTATTGTCATTATTATTATTATTAGGAACTGTTGTAGAATTATAATCAAAAAGTTGCCCAGAATTAGAAGATCCAAGAATACCCGCTCCCATAATACCATTTGATGCTAATTCCCTGACTCTACGTTCAGCATTATCTGGTCGCGTGAATACACCAGATTGAATAAATTTTACACCATTAACTTCTCGAATATATGCAGAGGTTTCAATTTGTTTAATTCTTTGTAAAATCCCTCTATCATCACTATTCACATACACAATATACTTATCGAAACCTGGCGCAAATTGATTAGCTTGTGTAGTCCTATTATTTTGATTAATGGGATTATTTGTGTAAAAATCTACAATTTGATTTCCCTGTGGTTGTAATTGTGGTAATATCTGCTGATTAGGAATCTGATATAAGTTTGGTAACGCTGTTTGTGCTTGACTAGATTGAGGAGTGAATACCAAGTATCCACCAAAAAATAAAGGACAAAGAGATAAATTAGCAAGTTGCTTTTTGATTAAGTTTGACATATTTCTTTACTAAGAATCATTAAAGTTTTCCGTTAGTACAATATAGCTTAACAAGTATTAAAAATACCTAAATCCCTGTAAGGCAAAACTTACAGATATGATAAATTTTCAACTATGAATTGAGTTATACCGTACTAACTTTTATTTTAATCAGTGCAGAGAAAATTACAGAGATGGGTAAAACCCCAAACTGGAGGAAAATGATGGAAAATTCCAGATCAAAATCTCACACAGTTAAACCCCCACAGGACTTGTGCTACAATCGGAAAGTATTTTGCTTTGTGCTGAAATCAAAACCTTTAAGCAAATAATCAGTAACAAGCACTGTTACAAGTGTGAATTATGAAAAAAGTTGTCGTTGGTCTTTCCGGTGGTGTTGACAGTTCTGTAGCTGCCGCTATTTTACACAATCAGGGCTATGATGTAATTGGTTTGACCCTTTGGCTGATGAAAGGTAAGGGTCAATGTTGCTCTGAGGGAATGATTGACGCTGCTGGTATATGTGAACAATTGGGAGTACCCCACGAAATCGTAGATATTCGAGATGTCTTTCAAGCGAATATTGTTGATTATTTAGTCTCTGGTTATAGTGTGGGAATTACTCCCCTGCCATGTTCCCAATGTAACAAAACTGTGAAGTTTGGTCCAATGGTGGAATATGCACGGGAAAAATTAGCAAGTGATCATATAGCTACTGGTCATTATGCGCGAATTACTTACGATGAAAGCACTGGACGTTATCAATTATTACGCGCCGTAGACAGAAATAAAGATCAGTCATATTTCTTATATGATTTGTCTCAAGATTTACTTGGGGCGACTATCTTTCCTTTGGGAGAATTGAATAAAAGCGATACCCGCAAAATCGCCGCCGACTATGGTTTAAAAACCGCCGATAAACCAGAAAGTCAGGATTTATGCTTAGTTGAAAGTAACGGTTCAATGCGGGCATTTTTAGATAAATATTTAGCACCAAAACCCGGTGATATTGTGGATACCACTGGCAAGGTTTTGGGTAAACATGATGGTGTTCATCATTACACTATCGGTCAACGCAAGGGTTTAGGAATTGCGGCCGCTGAACCTTTGTATGTAATAGAATTGGATGCAGTTAATAACAGGGTAGTTGTAGGCGATCGCACCAAAGGCACACAGGGAGAATGTACAGTGAACCGGGTAAACTGGGTATCCATAGCTGCACCTGCAACCCCCATCCGTGCAGAGGTGCAAATTCGTTATCGTTCTCAACCCGTAGCAGTAACGGTAATACCTTTGGAAAATGACAGAGTGCGGTTAGTTTTTGATGAACCTCAGTTTAGTATTACTCCTGGACAAGCAGCGGTTTGGTATGAAGGGGAAAAGGTATTAGGTGGGGGGATAATTGAACAGTTTAGTTAATTATTAACATTCAATACTGTTCGGTTAAGGATTTTTATAGATTTTTGTAGGTTGGGTTGAACAACGTGAAACCCAACAAACCCTTGTAAATGTTGGGTTATGCCTTCGGCACACTACGTGAACGTCCCTCAACCCAACCTACGTGATTTCGTTGTTTTCAGCTTAACCGAAAAGTATTGAAACCTAAACAACCAACAATTACTATTTGTAAGTTAGTTGGGGATGAATATGAAAAGCGATTATTTCAAAATAATGATCAACTCTTTTCTTCTATCTTTCCCGATTTAAAATTAACAGCAAAACAAGTTTTTATAATGTAATTTCTGAAAGTAAAAGGGACAAAGTGAGCTAATAATATCTTTTAATATTCTGAATATATTTCAAACAAGGTATTTCCAGAAGGTAATTGGAATTTAATAATTCCCGTATCTTGACCACACTCTACATTAGTTTTAAACCAATTATTCTGACTGGCATCCTTTACATAAGTATTTTCCCATTCACACTTGACATTGTTTTCTGGATAAAACCAAATATACTTTTTGCCATTAGGAAAAGTAAATGTGTGGACAAATCCTTGTATTCCTTGTAAAAACGCATCTCCTTTGGTATGTTCGCACCAAGTCCATTTCTTATTACCCGCTAACAAACAACCAATTTTATTATCTTCAGCATAAGTTTTTGTGATAAAAACTCCCAAAGTACCCATAGAGCCGACTACAAATAATACTGACTTGATAATTGATTTATTAATATTCATCTTTTCCAAAAACTAATGTTAATAAAATACAAACTAAAAACAAATTGTGTAAGATAATTGAAATTGTGCCTTTACTCTGCTTATAAGATGAATTATCGCGGGTTTAGAGTTACTAATTTTTGTGTAAATTTCTGATTTTAATACGAAATTTAATCGAAAGTAGCTGAATGAATTTCTGCTTGAAACTTGATATTTGAAACGACCTCTTCAATTATTTCTTCAACGCTTTCGTGAGTGATGAAGTAATCACGAAAATCATCTGGGAATGTAATTTTAATGTTGCCTTCGCATGAAAATGAAACGGGGTTATACCCATCTTCACCATCGGCAGTAAGGTAGCCAATGTTTGCAGTCCCGATGATATGAAAATCAATTGTCCATTCTAAGCTATAAAAATCACCATCTTTTATTTTTAAACATGGTTTATCAATTTGGCAGGATGTCACACTTCCCTCAATTGAACCGTCGCGGCGATCATAAGTAGTTACCTCCCAACTCTTCAGTTGGTATGCGATCAGATTTTCTACCTCTTCAATGAAGTCTTCATGTTGGAGAAGTTGAGTAAGGATAGATAGTATTAATTTTTCTAAGGCTGACTTATAGCTAGTCAGTTCGTTTTGATAATTGTCACTTTGATATTCCATACAAACACATAAGCAAAGAACTTTATACCGCAGTGTATCATAATAAAGGCAAGATTGGGCGAGTTAAATGCAAAGACACAAAGTAGTAGATGCTTTTTTGCGACTACCAGCAATCTTATCAAACAAACCCATACTTTTATATTCCTTTTGTATTGTTATGAGCCTGTTTATTAATTTAACAACTATAAATAAGTATGTGTGATATATTACAGTATTTAAAGTTTTGTTAGCTAAATTTATCGAGTAGCCAGATATGGCAATAGCTATAAAATATTTATTATTCTAAATCAAGATGTAATTTAAGAGCAGCATTAACTAACTCCATTAACTCCGTACTCAAACTACCAACAGCATCTCCTAAAATTCGCTGTTTAGAAATTGTCCGTACTTGCTGGGCTTGAACTTTAGAAGGTTGTGATAAACCACTATCTTCAATATTAAGCAAAACCTCAAAGGGATAAACACGACTGATATTAGAAGTAATTGGTAAAATTGTTACCGTACTAGCAGCATTATTATTAGCATTATTACTGACTATTAGCACCGGACGGCGCTTATCCATTTCCGATCCTACTGCGGGACTGAGGTTAGCAAAATAAATCTCACCACGTTTCATTTTTCAACCCATCCTGTACAGTTAATTCCCATTCTGGGTCAATTTCTGCTGATGCTTCCAGATATGCTTGTTCTAACTCTTGAAATCTCAATAAATCTAAGGCCAACTCAATTACCTGAGAACGAGATTTACAACCTTTGGTAATTTTGTAGTTCTCTACAAACTGTAGTAAAGCTGCTGGTAAGGAAATAGATATTTTTTCAGTTTGCATAGTATTACTACTTGGTAATCTCATATTTCTTACTCAAAAGTAGCATAAATTCAATAATTAGATTTAGATTTTGTGAAGAAAGTACAGCATATTGCAGAGCAATCAGGTACAAATTTTTATCACAAAGCCTTACCCCAAAAGGGTTTTAGTGCTGACGGCTGACCACTGACTGCTGAAAGCTGCTGTATTTTCGTGAAGGGAATAGGGTGATCGGGAGAAAATTCTTTCCCTGTTCCCTGTTTCCTTATTTCCCAATCACACCCATTCCGACCGGCAATAGAAAATTTTTTTATGAACTTTTAACATAAAGTACCCACAATTTGATAACTTAGTACATAGTTTGCAACAATAACGATATTAATAAAATACGGAAGGAATCACGTTGAGTTACCATTCAGAAGCCATCGCCCCCCACGGCGGAGAGTTAGTTAACAGAATTGCTTCATCAGCACAAAAAGAATTATTTCTTTCCAAAGCAGAATATTTACCACGTGTTACCCTGGACGAGCGAGCCGTTTCCGACTTAGAAATGATAGCCATAGGCGGTTTTAGTCCCCTGACTGGCTTTATGAACCAAGCCGACTATGACCGTGTAGTTGTAGAAATGCGACTAGCTAACGGCACAGTTTGGTCAATTCCCATTACATTATCAGTTACAGAAGAAGAAGCAGCACCATTACAAATTGGTGGTTTAGTGCGGTTAGATAACCCCAGAGGCGAATATATTGGGGTATTGGAACTCAGTGAAAAATATACTTACGACAAAAAACGCGAAGCTGTAAATGTATATCGCACAGATGAAGCCAAACACCCTGGAGTACAGGTAGTATATAACCAAGGTTCTGTGAATTTGGCTGGGGATATCTGGTTACTACAACGTGATCCTCATCCCCACTTTCCCGCCTACCAAATAGATCCCGCCGCTTCTCGGCAAATGTTTAAAGAAAAAGGCTGGAAAACAATAGTCGGTTTCCAAACCCGTAACCCCATCCACCGCGCCCACGAATATATTCAAAAATGCGCCCTAGAAACCGTTGATGGTTTATTCTTACATCCCTTAGTTGGTGCAACCAAGGAAGATGACATTGCCGCAGATGTGAGAATGCGTTGCTATGAAATACTCATGGAACATTATTACCCCTTAGATCGGGTAATCTTAGCTATCAACCCCGCAGCTATGCGTTATGCAGGACCAAGGGAAGCAATTTTCCACGCTATTGTGCGTAAAAACTACGGCTGTACTCACTTCATTGTCGGTAGAGATCATGCAGGTGTAGGCGACTACTACGGCACTTACGACGCTCAATATATCTTTGATGAGTTTGCACCAGAGGAACTGGGTATTGTGCCAATGAAGTTTGAACACGCTTTCTACTGCACCCGTACCAAACAAATGGCAACGACTAAAACCAGTCCTAGCAAACCAGAAGAACGGGTTCACCTTTCCGGTACAAAAGTTAGAGAAATGTTACGTCGTGGTGAATTACCACCTCCAGAATTTTCACGTCCTGAAGTAGCAGCAGAATTAGCTAGAGCTATGTCTATCCCACAATAGAGTCAGGACTTACGCACAGAATTGATCGGTGAAGACTGGGTGTAGGGTTTAGGGTGTAAGGTTTTTCCTTTCATTACCCCATCCCACCAATACCTGATCTTTTCTTTCTTTTGTGTAAGTCCTAATAATTCAGCAGCGGCAAAATTAGCTCAGAAAATGGGTTAAAATGTTGAAAACAAGCAGGTTTTACCTGCATCTATTGTGAAAACCTTTAATCTCTGCTCTTTTAGGGCGGGGAGTTTGTCAATCTACAGCTTTCAGCCTTTTAAGGTATATTCTATAGACTGATGGCTGATAATTAAACTATGAAACGGCGTGCGTTTTTTAACCGAATTGGTTCAATCTTGGCATTATTGGGTTTAACTGAAGCTGAATGGTTAACCTTGGGAAACCGTTACTATCAAGCTTTGGCTGCACCTACTTCTCGTAAACTGGCTTTATTGGTGGGTATTAATGAATATTCCCAAATTCCAGCTTTAAGTGGATGTTTAACAGATGTAGAATTACAAACAGAACTGTTAACACACCGTTTTGGTTTTACAAATTCTGATATTCTCACCCTGACTGATGAACAAGCAAGTCGGGAATTTATTGAAGCGGCTATTTTAGATCATTTAGGTAAACAAGCAAAAGCTGAGGATTTGGTCTTGTTCCACTTTAGCGGCTATGGTACTCGCGTCAAAACTGGAAATTCAGAAGAGACTGTAGAAAATGCCCTTGTACCCATTGATAAAGATACATATAATGGCATAGTTGTCAACTATTTATTAGAAGCAACACTGTTAAAATTATTGCGATCGCTCAGAACAAATCAAGTAACAGCAGTGTTAGACACCAGTTACCAGTTGAGAAAAACACCACAACCATCAGGTTTACGTTTTCGTTCTCGCCCAGAGTCACAGACAGCAAAGTTAACAGTCAAAGAATTAGAGTTTCTCAACACCATCCAAACTCAAAATCCACCCATTAATAATTTAACGGTTTTACAGGCAACTGCTACACCAGAACAACCAGCGGGAGAAATGTTATTTTCTGGTTTTAGTGCCGGTTTGTTTACTTATGCTTTAACTCAATATTTATGGGAAACTACCCCCAGTCGAACCATTCAAGTATTATTTTCTCATGTTAGTAGTTCTGTGTATAAATTAGGTGGCGAACAACAACCAGGACTATTAACAGATCAAAAAAATCCCCAAACTGCTTTAATTAGCCAGATTTTTCCCTTAGAAAGTAACATTGCTCAAGCAGTAGTTCGTTCTCAGGATGAGGAAAGTAAAACCGCACAAATATGGTTAGGTGGTTTACCTCCTCATGTTTGTCAATACTATGGTGTGGGTTCAAAATTGACGACATTGAGCGGAGAACAGTTAATTGTTAAATCACGTACAGGGTTAACAGCAAAAACCCAAATAATTAACCAAAACCCCAACCAACCTCTACAAACTGGACAACTTTTACAAGAAATTGTGCGCGTTCTTCCCCGTAATATTAACTTAATAGTTGCTTTAGGTGGAGGACTAGAAAGAATTGAGCGTGTAGACGCTACTAGTGCCTTTGCAGCTATTACCAGAAAAGTAAATATTGCCGCATCAGAACAAGGTGCAGATTATGTATTTGGTAAACTCCAAGATACACCCAGCCGCTATAGTATTTTTTCTGTAGGTGGTGAACCAATACTCAATACCGCTGGTGAAGTTGGGGAAGCGGTGAAAGTTGCAATACAAAGATTAACACCTAAATTTTCGACACTATTAGCAGCTAAATTATGGCGACTTACAGAAAATGAAGGTTCTTCCCGCTTACCAGTGAGAGTCAGTTTAGAGATGGTGAGTAAAATATCATCCCGGATCGTTATGCAGCGACAAACCAGGGTTGATAGCAATGGGGGAACAACTGCTAACAAAACAATTTCTACCTCACTTACATCTGTTCCCACTGTTCCTATCGGAAGTAGAATGCAGTACCGGGTAGAAAATTTAGGCGATCGCCCCATTTATTTAATGTTGGTAGGATTAAATAATAACAGAAGTGCCGTAGCCTTTTATCCTTGGCAAATTCCCTCAGAAGAGGAAACAACCAACAACAAACCCTATTTACAAGAAGTTCTTGTTGCTCCTGGACAAACTTTAAAATTCCCAGAAAATGACAATAATTTTGGTTGGTTGTTATCAACAAGAGCATTTTTTGCGGAACATCAACTCATTATCTCTACATCTCCTTTTACTCAAACCTTAGCAGCTCTACGCAGTGTGAAATATCCCACCGCAGATCAGCAACCCATCAGTCCTTTAGTAAATGATTTAGAAGTTGCCCAATCTTTACTACAAGATTTACATAACGCTAGTAAAGTAAAAGTAGACACAAATGTATCTACTAATGATTCTTACATTTTAGATGTCAATAATTGGGCAAGTTTGAATTTTAGTTTTCAGGTAGTTTGAGAATTTAGAATTTAGAATTGAGAATTTAGAATTGGGAATTTAGAATTGGGAATTGGTAAAAATCTTTTCTTCCCCTGACTCCTGACTCCTGACTCCTGACTCCTCGATCTCCTGACTCCTCGATCTCCTGACTCCTAACTCCTTCTCTTTATTAAAAATTTACAAATATTTTTCCAACAACAACCGTAATTTCTCCTTAGTAGTCGTTGGTGCGTGTTCTAAGTTGGTTAAAATCGCGTACTGTAAAGCAGAATGAGCATCACTACTAGGGGGATTTTTACTTAATCTCTTTACAGTTTCTTGAATTACTTTCTGGGCATTTACACCATTACGCTGTAAATTTCCTATCACCATTTCTACAGTCACACTATCATGATCTGGATGCCAACAATCATAATCTGTCACTAAAGCTAGAGTAGCATAAGCAATTTCCGCTTCTCTCGCTAATTTCGCCTCTGGTAAATTTGTCATCCCGATAATTTTCGCTCCCCAACTTCTGTAAAGATTTGATTCCGCTTTAGTTGAAAAAGCTGGACCCTCCATACAAACGTAAGTACCTTCACGGTGAACATTTACATCTGATAAATTTAAGTCTGCAATAACATCTGTTAATACTTTTGCTAAGTTTCTGCAAATAGGATCACCAAAAGCAATATGAGCAACAATTCCTTCTCCAAAAAATGTGGAAATTCTGTTTTTGGTTCTATCAATAAATTGATCGGGAACTACCATATCTAAAGGTTTTACCTCTGGTTGTAAAGAACCAACTGCACTGGCAGAAATTAGGTATTTGACACCTATTTGTTTCATAGCGTAAATATTGGCGCGGAATGGTAACTCAGAGGGTAGCATCGTATGATTACGACCATGACGAGCTAAAAAAGCTACTTTTGTTTCCTCTAAAGTCCCCAAGATAATTAAATCCGAAGGCTTACCAAATGGTGTATCTACCTCTAATTCTTCCACATCCTTTAAAGCATCCATTTTGTATAAGCCACTACCACCAATAATTCCAATTTCTGCTAAAGCCATACTTTTAAACCTGATATTTTTTCAATTCCTAAGTTATTCTACCGAAAGATCAAAGTAAAATATATAAAGTAAATATGCAGATAGAAATTATGCTGATTTTTGGGTTTCCGTAAAGCTACGATTGGAAACTTTATGAGATTTTGATAATTTACAAATAGTTAGCACCAAGAATATATCACCACGAGGAATAAATATGCACCTTTCTGCTAAACCAGATCCAAGCAACATAGAAGCAATCTTGGAAAGAATATTTGCTAACCGCAGAATTACACGCCAAGATCAAAATATAATGATGTCTAATTTAATGGCTCAAGAAGGTCTGAGCGAAAAACATCTTATGCAAATCAATCAAGTTTTTGATGCTCTCAAAAGAGGGATGATTAAAGTAGTTGATTAACCAAATCAAATTTCTACCCCAATTCTACTCATAATATAAGATGATGTAGTAGTAAGTCGCCCTATTTGTTAATATCTTTGAGGAAAAACAAATATGAGAGTAGGGAAATTTTTATAAAGATGACTACATCTGTAATTAACGATCAAGATAAAATAGCCATTCAAGCGGTAAATTCTGGGGTTGTAGTTTGCGATCGTTCCCATTGGGGTAGAATTAAAGTCAGTGATGATGATCGCCTACGTTTTTTACACAACCAAAGCACTAATGATTTTCAACGCCTCAAAGCCGGTGAAGGTTGTGATACTGTAATGGTGACATCAACAGCTAGAACCATTGATTTAGTTACAGGGTACATTCTTGATGATGCGGTACTGTTATTAGTTTCACCCCATCGGCGGGAATTTTTGATGCAATGGTTAGATCGTTATATATTCTTTGCAGATAAGGTGACATTGACAGATGTGACTCAAGAGACTGCAACCTTGAGTTTAATTGGACCAGAAAGCGACGCTATTGTTGATAAATTAGGTGCTGGAGCATTAATTGGCCAACCTATTGGTAATCATATTTTAGTTGATCATACAATTTTTGCTGTAGGTAGTGGTTTAACTAACCCTGGATATACTCTTATTTCCCCAGTTGCAGAAAAACCAAAATTGTGGGAAAAAATATTAGAATTTGGTGCAATGGAATTAAGCGAGGGTGCTTGGGAAACATTGCGAATATTACAAGGTCGTCCTGTACCCGATGCAGAACTAACAGACGATTATAACCCCTTGGAAGTGGGTTTATGGCAGACTGTATCCTTTAACAAAGGTTGTTATATTGGACAAGAAACTATTGCCAGATTAAATACATACAAAGGCGTAAAACAAAACTTATGGGGAATTTGTCTCAGTAGTCCCGCAGAACCAGGTACAGTTATTACCATTGGGGAGGAAAAAGTCGGTAAATTAACCAGTTACACCGCAACCCCTAATGGTCATTTTGGACTAGGCTATATTCGTACTAAAGCTGGTGGTGTCGGTTTAAAAGTGCAGGTGGGAGATAGTCTAGGGGAAGTGGTTTCTGTTCCCTTTGTTTCCCATGAATATATCTAATGAATATACAGCAGAATTCAGGAGTCAGAAGTAAAAATGCTTTTCTGTATAGGTTTCAATTTTGATTCTGTACCTCATTTATCTGCAATACGCTGTATCTAAACTTAGTCGGTATTTGCGGTTAATCATTTTCTGGAATGTTCCCAGTCACCCATCACCTGTTCCCTATCCATTAAACTAGATATTTGAAGTGTTTTTTTGTAAAACCTAGCTTATTGATCTATGGAGACAAGATTTGCAGCTGTTTATGGAATGGCCACCGCACCAACTGTAACGCCTGATCGGGTGAGTCAGGTGACTCGCAAACCTTATCCTAATTATAAGGTGATTGTTCTTGATGATGATTTTAATACTTTTCAGCACGTAGCTGAATGTTTAATGAAGTATATTCCGGGAATGTCGAGCGATCGCGCTTGGGAACTGACTAACCAAGTACATTATGAAGGACAGGCTATAGTTTGGGTAGGTCCCCAAGAACCAGCAGAACTATATCATCAACAATTGCGCCGCGCTGGGTTAACAATGGCACCTCTGGAAACTGCGTAAACCATCATGAGTAAACCCACTGATGGTAGACTTGTTTGGAATCATTCTACCCATATTCCCGGACTCATACCTATTTTAGAGCGCTTGTGTCAACAGCACGGGATTACTACTGTCACACCTGCTGTAATTGGTAGAGTTAAAGGTCACGCGCCACAGATGAAATTGCGCGTATCTGTACCCATTCGTGGGGGTTATAAAGTTATTGCACGCCAGGGAAAGACTGTGCAAGAGGTTTTTGTTCTCACTCAGCTATCACAGGATCAATTGGAAAATGCGATCGCTGTGGCTATGAAAATTGCATGATCATCAAAAATAATCAGGAGAGGAGTTAAAAACGCTCCTCTTTTGATGTTTGACTATTCCTCAATTTCATGCACTGCAAATTTATGTAATGGCAAACTTAAAATACAAGAAAATGTTAAAAAATATGACAAAGCTGTAGTCATTTTCAAAGTCATGGTTAAACCTTCCCAGTCAGGTACAACCATTTTTTCAATCCCAAAAGCGATACAATAAACCAACCAATAACTAAAACTCATTCTCAACAGAGTCTCTTCTGTTTCTTGTACTTCTGCTTTTTGTTTTTTAGTATCCCAAAGTAACAACAAACCCACAACACAAGCTACCGCAGAAACAGCCACAGCAAATTCATGACAAAAGACATTTACTAAACACATTTGCCTTTATTCCTATTTGAATGATCTCTATATCGTCATTAGTCTAAAGGCATATTCCCAGACATTGCACAAAATAGTAACAATCTGAAATATTGTAAATGATTGCAACAAAAAGCCATTTATTTGTTAACTATCTTAACAAACTCTGGTGATGCTTAATGAAGCACAAAAAATAAAAATTTTGTAACATTGATCATAATCATCATCTGGTAAACTGGACTTTAATAACATAAACCTATGAATAATAAAACTACACGACGCAATTTTATCATTACCAGTGTAGCCGTTGCTGGTGGTGTAATGGGAGCAAATACATTACAAACAAATAATCAAAATATCAATCAAAATATCAATCAAAATATCAAAAGCAATAAAACTACAATTAACATACCTGAAACTATCCCAGAAAGAACATTAGGAAATACAGGAATAAAAGTCCCATTATTAGGTTTAGGAGGTGCGGGAACATACACACCATTAGATAAAAATAATCAAGAAAAAGCAGCAATCTTAATTATTGAAAGAGCGCTAGAACTAGGAATTAAATATTTTGATACCGCTGCAAGTTATGGAAGTAATGAAGACTATTTAGGAAAAGTTTTACCACCCTATCGTCAACAGATATTTTTAGCTACTAAAACTTATAACCGAGATAGAGACGGGATGTGGAGAGAATTGGAAAACTCCCTGAAAAGATTAAATACAGATTATTTAGATTTATGGCAATTACACAGTATTTCTTCATCAGCACATATTGAAACTATTTTTAGTAAAAATGGCGGTATTCAAGCTATAGAAGAAGCAAAAGCGCAAAAAATAATTAAGTTTGCTGGTGTAACTGGACATCATGAACCAAGTTTTATTATTGAAGCTATTCAGCGTTATCCTTTTGACACTACATTAATTCCTATTAACGCAGCAGAAATACACCATCCCCGATCTTTTTTACCAGGAGTTTTACCAATAGCTAAACAAAAAAATATGGGTGTAATTGCAATGAAAGTTCCTGCTTATGGGAAGTTATTTCAAACTAATGGTTTAACAGGAATAGAACAAGCAATGAGTTATAGTTTATCTCAAGCTGGTGTTAGTTGTTGTGTAATTCCTGCGGATAATGTGCAGCAATTAGAGGAAAATGTTAATGTAGCTCGTAGTTTTCAACAATTGAATAATCAACAAATAGCAGAAATTGAAAAACTGACTGCAAATATTTGGCAAGATAGCACATTTTATCGTAATTGGGGTTAAGTCGTTTCTTCAGTTTATTTATTTTTTTTATTTTTCTTTTGATTTTCCACAAATTCTTTTTCTAATCTTTGTACTAATTCCAATTCATCCTGATGATTTTTTACCCATACTTCCCTATCTGTGCGAATTTTATCTAAATGAGATTCAATGTTTTCTGGAGTTAATAATACCCCAAAATCACCAGGTACTTTATCTGGTTGATAATCAAGAATACGATTTAAAATTAAATCACCAACCGGTTTAGTATAATGGGAACTATCAGCGTAGTTTTCCATTACATCTTGCAATTTTTCAGTAGTAATAGAATTATATCCCGAAAAATCCCACACCGGAGTTACTTGTACAAGTTTACGTTTCCAATTTTCCCAGGTTTTAAATTCTCCTGTCGCTCTAATAGATTCCCATTGGATAGCATGAGAAGGAGAAATAAAAACCGTTAATTTGATATTATTTTCACGACAAAGATTGACTATTTTTTGAAAATCTGTAAAATATTTATCAGAAAATTTATATTGATGGTGGAACTTGTAATAGACATTAATTGCATTAGTAAACCTACCTTTGGTTTTACCATCTTGATATTGAGTATGGGGAACAAATCCCATTGAATTTTCAGAGTTAGTTTTATTTTCTCCTTCTAAGTTTGCTAAGATTGTTTCTCGACTTACATCCAAGGTATCTACTGAAAATAAGGAATTCATGATATCACTGGGAATTAGATGAGTTTTTTCTAGTCGGTTTTCATCAAAACCCGGTTGATTTCCCAATAATTCATTAAACATAAAAAAATCAATACCAATAACTACTTCTTTTAGTTCTGGTTGATTTTTTAGAGTATGCTGTAAATAACGTAAAATTTCGTAGGGATTAGCACCATCGAGTGCTAAATTATAAGCAGGTTGGGAATTAGATAAAGCTGGATGACGAGGATCTAAACCCTGTTTAGTTCTGGATGATCCTAAAAATATTTTTATAGGTTGATAGTGGATGATATCAATAGCTTTGTATAAACGATCATTTAATTGTTGTTTAGGTTTTTCATGATTTATTCCCAAAATATCAGGGGTTTTATAAATTCCGTAGGGATCTACTAATAAGTTGATTGCTGTAACTGTCAAGATAGAAAAACCCACTGCTGATAATAACCATTTATTAAACTGAGAAAAGTTATTTGATCTGCTAGGTTGTGTTTCAGATACATTTGTTAAGTCGGAAGAAGAAGAACTCATAATTTCAAAGTTTGATAGTATTTGATGATAATAGAGGTTTCTAAAATTGGAAATAGAGAAATTCAGAGACGCGGTTTAGGGATAGGATACAATAACCGGCTAATAAACCTATTCCTATTCCCCACCATTTGTTAAAGGTGATTTTATTGGTAATTTCTTGGGTGTTAGGTGCAAATGTAACTATAATCATTAGTACAAACAAAAGTAAAAAACTTAAAGATTTCTGTCCAAAAAATTCTGGTAAATATGTTAAATCGCTCCATACTTTGACTTGAATTCCAAATTGAGACAGCATAGATAATTTACCACCAGGCGCACCAGGGATGACTATACCATTTAAACCTGACATAGTTTTGAGAATTGTAATTGCATCTGGTAAATTTTGGGCGCGGAATATTACCCAACCAACTATTACCATTAAAAATGTCATTACCCAAGCTAATAATGCTGGTATTTTAATATTGAATTTCCGCCAACCGTGATTTATTGATAATAAAAATCCTTGTAAACCTCCCCACAAAATAAAAGTCCAACCTGCACCATGCCATAAACCACCTAATAACATAGTGATCATTAAGTTGCTATAACGGCGGATTTCTCCTTTACGACTTCCTCCCAAGGGAATATACAAATAATCTCTTAAAAAGTTAGATAGGGTAATGTGCCAACGTCGCCAAAAATCAGTAATTGAAGTCGCTTTATAGGGAGAGTTAAAGTTAGAAGGAAGGTTAGTATTAAACATATAACCTAACCCTACAGCCATGTCTGAATAACCAGAAAAATCAAAATATAACTGTAATGTGTAGGATAAAGCACCTACCCAACTTTCAATAAATGTGAGACTTTCAGAATTATTAAATACTGGAGTCGCCCATTGAGATAAGGTGTCAGCAATGATGATTTTTTTGGCTAAACCAAGAGTAAATATTGTTAAACCAGTGGCGAAGTTTTGACTAGAAAAGACAAAATCTTTTAGTTTACGTAGTTCGGGGATGAGTTCATCATGGCGTAAAATTGGACCGGCAATTAGTTGAGGAAAGAAAAGGATAAATACAGAATAGATAATTAAATCATATTTTTGCCCTTTAACTTCCCCTCTGTAAGCGTCCACTAAATAAGCAATTTGCGTGAATGTATAAAAGGAAATTCCTAAAGGTAACATTAAAGTTCCTAAGTTCCATTCTGCCGCAAATAAACTACCTACAGCACCTAAAAAGAAGTTTGCATATTTGTAATATGCAATCATGCTCACATTAATGAGAGTGCCGATAATCAATAAAAATTTAGCTCTTTTTCCATAGGGTTGAGCCGAGGCGATCGCCTCACCCATTTGATGATTAAATACTAAAGATAGAATTATTAAAACAATATAACCAGGGGTTGGGGCTTGTCCAGCAGGTGAAAAAAGATTCCAATAAGAATAGAAAAATAGAGAAGTTACTAATAACCAAGGCATTACAAATTTGGTTAATCTAAACTTGCTTAATAGCCACAAAACTAAAAGAGTTATTGGCAAAAATGCCAGAATAAAAACGGAAGAATTAAATAACATATATATATTTGCTAATGGGGAAAATCACTGGAGTAACCATTAAATCTACTAGCTAGAAATATTACCACAAAAAATTTATACATTATTTAAAGATGTTGTAAATTTATCAGCAAATCTACAGTAACATCAGTTTTCACCGGAAAGTTAGGCGCAGATCAACTTCATAGTTAAGCAGCGCATAAAGTTATATTATATACATTAGCATTCTTGTTCACAAGCACCAATACTCACCCAGGAACTAGAACCATCTTGCCAATGTTCCTTTTTCCAAATAGGTGCGTTATGTTTTAAAGTATCAATTGCATACTGACAAGCGGCAAAAGCCTCACCACGATGAGGACACCCCACAGCCACTAAAACACTGATTTCTCCCACCTTTAACCGCCCAATCCGATGGTGTATAATTACTCTATTAACATCAGACCATTGACGACGAACATCAGCAGCAATTTGATAAAATATCTGTAAAGCCATTGGTTGGTAAGCTTGATATTCCAAAGCTATCACTGGTTGACCATCAGTTTGATTTCGTACCGTTCCACTCATTACAACTACAGCACCATTACCAGGGTGATCCGCTTTGGTATAAATTTCTTCAAGAGACAAAGGAGCTAAGGTAATAGCGAAACTATCCTCAGTTTGGGGTTTGGTGGGAGAAATAAAAGGAGTTTTCATAGGATAAGTATATTGTCAATTAAAAGGTAGCACACTTAATTCAGTATTTACTACAGTATTTCGAGGTGTAATAAAGTACGCCTTTTGCGGGCAAGATGCCCAACCCACAAGAGTTTTATGATTCTGATTTATACATCATAATAACTAAAAATGCTGTATATTCTCAAATATAGAAAACGTTATTAAGTGCTACATCTAACATTAAAAAATCTTTACCTAAGTTTCTAGATATTTACTACGGCTAAATTTGGAAACACAAGTGAATTACTACTGTCAAGTAACTAAGGTGATCAAATGAGAATAATTAATATTAGAAAATAGCCTCAATAAGTATGTGAATAGAAAAAACCCAAGTATGTCACGAAAGTAAAAAAGTAAAATATCTCAAAACTTCTTCTCTGTTCCCCGTTTCCTGTTACCTATTCCCTTGTCATAATGACAATTTTTAATGCCTACTTACTTAGTCACAGCAAAATGAATTACTAATGGTGAAAGAAGAATTAGAAAAAACCGAGCAAGCGCAATTAGAGAAAGCAGAAATTAACACAATTTTAGATGCAGCTTGCATGAGTATGTGGGTGATGGATATTCAAAGTTGTCAAATTAGCAAATCTTTAAATTTAGAAGCTATTTTTGGTTTATTTCCAGATGATATCAACAACAGATATGAACAGATTTTAAATTCAATTCATGCAGAAGATAGGGATTTTTTTATACAAGCATATCAACAGGCAATTCAAACTCAAAGTAAATTTGAAATAGAATTAAGAATTCTCTTAAATGATGGTAGTGTTCGCTGGTTAATGTGTAAAGGAAAAGTGGTCAACAACTTATCAGGAATAGCTACCCATATCTTAGGGATATTTATGGATATTACTCAAAAGAAAAAATTAGAAAATCAAACACTAGAAACAGCTATTCAAAAAAGCGAAAAACATTTTCAAATCTTAGCTTTAGCCCAAAAATTAATTTTAGAACAAGAAAATAAACAACAACAAGAACTAAGTTTAGCTAACAAAGAACTACAACAATTTGCCTTTATAGCTTCCCATGATTTAAAAGAACCACTACGGAAAATTAAAACATTTGGGGAAAGATTACAAGTAATTTGTCGAGAATCTTTAAATGAACAAGGTTTAGATTATCTACAAAGAATACAAAATGCTACTCAGAGAATGCAAATATTAATTGAAGGTTTATTAACACTGTCACAAATTACAACTAGAGGACAGAAATTTTTACCTGTAAACTTATCTGAAATTGTCCAAGAAGTATTATCTGATCTAGAAATTAGTATTCAGCAAGCTGGTGGTATAGTTGAAGTGGGAGAATTAGCTATTATTCAAGCTGATCCCTTACAAATGCGTCAATTGATACAAAATCTTATAGTTAATGCTATCAAATTCCGTCACCAGTATCAACCACCTCTAATTAAAATATATGGTCGTTTTTTAAACCAAAATATCAGTGATAATTACTTTGGTTATACACATTATCAAATCATTGTTGAAGATAATGGAATTGGTTTCTCAGAAGAATATCTAGAGCGGATTTTTAAAATTTTTCAAAGGTTGCATAGTCATAGTGAATACGAAGGTACAGGCATTGGTTTAGCCATTTGCCAAAAAATCGTAGAACGTCATCAAGGTTATATTACAGCAAGTAGTCGGCCAAATCAAGGATCAAAATTTATGATTACATTGCCAATAATTTCTCAAAATTAATTTTTCTTACCAAAGAGGGATTACTAAAACACCAGAAAATAGAGTTAATTATACAGATGTTAATAATTTTTTATTTTAAAAGCATATTTTCATACATTATTAACATGAAACTCTACGAGTAAGGAGAATTTTGAGCGTGCAAAATCAGCAACCTACTATTACCATATTAATGGCTGATGATGATGATGATGATAGTTTATTGGTACATGATGCTTTAGTAGAAAGTCAATTACCTATTAGCCTACAAATAGTCAGAGATGGTGATGAATTAATAGATTATTTATCTCGTAGTGGTGTATATACTGATGTGAAAAAAGCACCCTATCCGGGTTTAATTTTACTAGACTTAAATATGCCTAGAAAACATGGTTTAGATGTACTCAAAGAAATTAAAACCAATCCTAACTTTCGCCGTATTCCAGTAATCATATTTACCAATTCTAACGCATCTGAAGATATATATAATACTTATGATTTAGGCGCGAATTCATTTATTACTAAACCTAGCAATTTTACCTCCTTAGTACAAATAATGAAAACTATCGGTAAATATTGGTTAGAAATCGTAGAACTGCCACTGTAGATAGTAAAAGGAAATCATGAATCAGGAAATTATTAAAGTTCTATTAATTGATGATGATGAAGATGATTATATTTTAACTCGTGACTGGTTGGCAGAGTTTCAAGTCATTAACTGTGAATTAGAATGGGTTCATACTTATCAATTGGCAAAAGAAATAATTGCTCAACAACGACATGATATTTATTTATTAGATTACCGTTTAGGTGTAGAAAATGGGTTACACTTATTACAAGAGTCAATTAATAAAGGCTATAATTGCCTATTTATTTTACTGACAGGACATGGTGATTTAGAAATAGATATACAAGCAATGAAAGCAGGAGCAGTAGATTATTTAGATAAAAGTAAATTAACCCCTGCTATCTTGGAACGTTCCCTGAGATACGCAATTGAAAGGAAACAAAATGAGCAGAAAATACGCCAACAAGCTGCATTAATTGATGTTGCCACTGATGCTATTTTTGTAAGTAATTTAGATGGTAAAATTATATTTTGGAACAAAGCCGCAGCATCTTTATATGGTTGGAGTCAAGAAGAAATAATTAACAAAAAACTTCAGGATTTATTTTTATATGCTCAAATATCACAAATTTCAGAAATTGTTCAAATACTACTACAAAATAATTCCTGGCAAGGAGAAATAAGTCAAATTAGTAAATATAATCAAGAAATTATTGTCGAAAGTCGTTGGACATTAGTTCCAGCATTGGCAGAAAATCCCCAATCTATTTTAATAGTTAACACTGATATTACTCAGAAAAAACAACTAGAACAACAATTTTTACGCGCTCAAAGATTAGAAAGTATAGGTACTTTAGCTAGTGGTATTTCCCATGATTTAAACAATGTATTATCACCAATTTTAATGACTGCTCAAATTTTGGAAACTCAGATTACAGATGAACGTTCTCGAAAACTTATACCTATACTTATTTCTAATGCTAAAAGAGGCGCACAATTAGTTAAACAAGTGTTATCTTTTGCTAGAGGATTAGATGGCGATCGCACTCTTTTACAATTAAGACATATATTAATTGAAATTCAGCAAATTATTAAAGAAACATTTCCCAAAACTATTAACGTTATCAATCAAATTTCTCCTAACCTATGGACTATTTCTGGTGATGCTACCCAAATACATCAAGTATTAATGAACTTATGTATTAATGCCCGTGATGCTATGCCCAATGGTGGTACTTTAACTATCACAGCCGAAAATCTTTTAGTGGATGATAACTATGCCCAAATGCACATTGAAGCTGAAGCAAAACCCTACGTTATTATTACAGTCACAGATACAGGCATGGGTATTGATAAAAAAATTCAAGACAGGATATTTGAACCATTTTTTACCACTAAAAACTTAGGAGAAGGTACGGGTTTAGGGTTATCAACAGTCTTAGGAATTGTTAAGAGTCACGGTGGTTTTATTAATGTTTATAGTGAGGAAAAAAAAGGTAGTCAATTTAAGGTATATTTACCCGCACAAGAAACTTCAGAAATAGTCGAAAAAACCGAAATATCTTTATCTCGCGGTAACGGAGAAACAATATTAGTAGTTGATGATGAAGCTACCATTTGTGAAATTACCAAAACATCCTTAGAAAGCTATAATTATCAAGTGATAACCGCCCATGATGGCATGGAGGCGATCGCCTTATATGTAGAAAATAAAGATAAAATAGCCTTAGTATTAACTGATATTTTTATGCCATCAATGGATGGACTTACCAGCATTTGTACCCTGAAAAAAATTAATCCTGACATTAAAATTATTGCTGTTAGTGGACTAGCACCCAGTGATAAAGTTAGTTCAGCTTATAACATGGGTGTCAAAGCTTTTCTTTGTAAACCCTATACCGCAACTCAATTATTAGCAACAGTTAGTTCAGTTATCAGTGGAAGAAGGGAATAGGGAATAGGGAATAGGGAATAGGGAACAGTTATCAGTTATTAGTGAAATAAGGGAATAGAGGGAATAGGGGGAGATGTTTACTAATGACTAACGACTAATGACTAATGACTAATGACTAATGACTAACGACTAATGACTAATGACTAATTTGTAATTAACTCCACTGCATCCCTTCCATCCATATCCTGTAAATAAACCTTGACAATTTCCTCTTTCGCAGTTGGTAATTTTTTACCCACAAAATCAGGATGTATAGGTAATTCTCTGTGTCCTCTATCTACTAACACAGCTAAACGAATTACTTCTGGTCTTCCATACTCATTCACTGCATTTAAAGCCGCTCTAATTGTTCTGCCTTTAAAAATTACATCATCCACTAAAACCACAGTTTTACCCGTTAAATCAAAGGGTATTTCAGTTTTTGCAGGAGTTCTTAAACCAATTTTATCTAAATCATCACGATAAAAAGTAATATCTAACGCTCCCACTGCTACATTAACACCTTCCAAGTTTTCTATTTGACGTGCTAATAAATTAGCAAGTGGTACACCTCTAGTATGGATACCTAAAAGTACCAACTGTGATAAATCTCGCGTTTTTTCAATAATTTGGGAAGCAACACGGGTAAGAGTACGACGTAGTTCTTCTGATGAGAGAATTTCAACAACTTTAGTAGGCATAATTTTGGCAGACTGGGAACTGTGTAATGGTAAGCGGCTAAAATTACGAATTACGAATTATATACATTAATAATATGCCTAAGCATAACCATAATAAAAAAGAATATCGAGTTAATTGTAAAGCTTTATAAATTGAATCTGAGCTAATAGGGTAAATAGCATCTCCTAAAAGCGGCTTTTGTTTAGCTACACCACCATACCAATTAGTACCTCCCATTTGCACACCTAAAATAGCAGCATAAGCGCATTCACTCCAACCAGAATTAGGACTAGGATCTTTAATAGCATCCCGACTACAAACACGCCAAACATATAAAGGTTTCCATGATAAAAAAGCCAAAGTCATCACAGTTAAACGACAGGGAAACCAAGTTAAACAGTCTTCCAACTTAGCACTAAACCAACCCAGATAAGTATAAGGTGCAGAACGATAACCAACCATAGAATCTAAAGTGCTACTAGCTTTATATGCAAAAGCCAAAGGAACTAAACCCACAGATGGTATTAAAGCGCCAACAATTGTATAAAACAAAGGAGCTATCACCCCATCAGTTGCATTTTCTGTTACAGTTTCTAAAACGGCTCGTAAAACCTCAGCTTCAGAAAGATTTTCAGTATCTCTACCCACATAATTACTTAAAATCTGCCGTGCTTCCTCCAAATTTCCCATAGTTAAAGGTTGGAGAACATCAACAGCAGCTTTTCTTAAACTATGGAGAGCAAAACAACTAGCCAGTAAAATACTTTCTACCACAATTCCTAACAATGGATGTAACCAATGAGCAAATTTAACTATCAACCAGCTAGATAAAGCACTACCCAAGATCAAAATCATAGCTAGTAAAATTCCAGCCAAACGCTGTATGATAGGACTTTGAAAATATTTCAGAATAAATTGACTAAAAGTAGAAATTATCAGACCCATAAATTGAACCGGATGTGGCCAACCCCAAGGATCACCAATTAGATAATCTAATAAAGCAGCAATAATTAGTATATAGATGTCATTAGTCATTAGTCATTAGTCATTAGTCATTAGTTATTAGTCATTAGTCATTAGTTATTAGTTGTTAGCTAACTAAACCACAAAACTTGCCTCCTCACCTAGAGATGCTTGCCAACTTCTGGCATCATAATAAAGGTCAGCTAAAGTAATACTATACAAAGCTTCTTTCAATTTTTGGTTAAGTCGCTGCCAGAGAGTAAATGTTACCCAGTCTTCTGCTTGTGTAGATGGTTGACTATTGAGAGGTATGTTAGTTAAATTTTCCCCCACAGCTTCTAAAATTTGTCCTATAGAAATTTTGTCAGGCTTTCTTGCTAATTGATAGCCACCTACACTACCACGAATTGAGTTTACCAAACCAGCACGACGCATTTCTATCAGTAACTTCTCTAAATAAGGTGCAGGAATATCTTGACGCTTGGCGATCGCCCTTACCGAAGCAGGTCCATATTTTGGTTGTAAACTCAAATCAAGCAAAGCCTTAACACTATAATGTCCTCTGGTTGTTAGTTTCATGGAACAGGGAATAGGGAATAGAGAAAATAATTAACCCAATGACTAATGACTAATGACCAATGACTTCATTATCATCCTTAGTCAGTAAACTAAATTTTTACTGTACTTTAAAAATCTTAAACCAATACAGTTTACCAGTCATCCACAAACTATATCCATATATATAAGCATAATCTTAATTTTTTTGAGAAAAAAACTTGACAAGATTAATAATTGTGCAACAATTTTTCTTATAAGTGTAATATACTTAGCTATGCTGAGAAAAAAAAGAAAGGAACTCTTTCCTATTAGCTCAGTATCGGTTAAAATGAATTCGATTCAAACACTTCAAACATTTAATTTCGACCTAAGTTGATGGCTAAACAGAACAAAATTAAACCCCTTGTTGGTGAAGAACTGCTCAGTAAAGTTAAGGAGCTAGAGAACGAAAGCAAGGAAGAGAAAGCTAAACAGTGCGGCTACTATACTACTACTAAAAATGGTGTAGAGCGCGTCAATATGATGAAATTCTTAAATGCCCTAATTGATGCTGAGGGTATTGAGTTGGATAGTTCACCCGGAGCTAATGGTCGTGGTGGACGTAGTGCCAGCTATAGAATTAGTGTGCAGTCGAATAATAACTTGCTCATAGGTTCAGCTTATACAAAACAGATGAATCTTGAACCCGGAGATGAATTTGAAATTTCTTTAGGGAAAAAACATATTCGACTTCGCCAAGTAGATAGCGAGAGCAAGGAAAACGGAGCAGAAGCAAAAGACGCAGATTAATTAATGAAAAATTATTTGCCAATTAATTAACCAGTGATTAACCAGTGATCATTTATGGGGGTTTAGCATTGCTAAACCCATAATATCATTTGTTAAATTTGACAACTGATCAATGATTGCTGACACAAGATTGTTGAATACTTTCTCCAACTCACAGGAAAATATTAGCTAGAGAATATTAGCTAGGGCTTGCTCAATAAAGATAAAACCCTGATAAATCAAAGAGCAAAGATAGATGTATTGTCTAAAGTCTCACAAACCTTACACCTTTGTTAAATTCAAGAAACAAAAAAGAAACTTTTAAATTCCCTCCTGCCCCCTGCCCTCTGCTTCCTAATGACCAATTACAATATCCGTAGCCGGAACAGCAGGTAAATAATACCGTAATGCTTCACGAGTAGCAGCCAAATTGCAGGTCAAAGCAACCTTATCTTTTTCTAGTAAACCCAAAATACAGTCAGGATTATCTCTAGCCACCACAGGTAACTGGTGTAAACCACGTAATGCCATCCGATCTAAAGCCTCAGATAAAGGTTCATCCTGCCAAGCGTAGAGAAGATCAGTGGTACAGATATCAAAAACTGTTTGATTAGAGAGATTAAGCCTAATTTCAGTGGGATAACTTTGATAATTTTCCCACACAGAAAGAGTGCGGTTAATATCATCAAGAGATAAAATACCCACCAACAAATCATTATGATCAACAATTAAAGCAGTATGAACGCGATCGCGGATCATTTCCGTTGCCGCTTCCAACACACTTAAATTCATCGGCATCTTTTTCGGGTAGGAGTGCATAGCATCAGCCACAGAAATATGCTGCACTATTTCCACCTGTTCATCCTTTAAATCAGAAAGACCAAATTGTTGCAAATTAGAATTAGAATTAGCAGTTGGTTTAATTCGTTCCACCAACCAAACACTTAAACCCACCGCCGCCATCAAAGGTAAAACAATTCGATAATCACGAGTTAATTCAAACAACATAATAATAGCCGTCAAAGGCGCTCTCACACTACCTGCCAAAACAGCAGCCATACCCACCATTGCATAGGCAGGAGGAGCAGCCATAAATTCAGCAATAGTTGGAACTAACAATGCCAAAAATTTAGCATAAGCAGATCCAAAAGAAGCACCTAAAAACATTGCCGGAGCAAACAAACCACCCACAAAACCATTAGCAGAACTCACAGCAGTCATTAAAACTTTCAAAACCATGAGAACAACTAATAAATTGAGAGAAAACTCTTGATCTTGCAGCATTCCTTGGACAGTTCCGTAACCGATACCCAAAATTTGCGGGTATTTTACAGCGACAAAACCCACAATAGCACCGCCAATAATTGGTCGTATGGGTTTAGGAACATTGCCCAAAAACTCAAAATTTTTAAACTTACCACCAAAAAAGTCCTTAGCTACACTAATAGACTGCTTGTAAATTAAAGCAACCAAACTAGCTCCCAAACCCAACCCCAGATAAAGGGGTAATTCCCACAAACTACGGACTTGATAAGCAGGTAAAGCAAAAGCAGGTTGAGAACCCAAACCAATTTGAGCCACCAAAGCAGCTACCACAGCAGCCAGTAAAACCACACTCACCGCCGAAGTTGCAAAAGAAGTAGCACCCAAAACCACCTCCAGAGCAAAAAACACCCCAGCAATGGGAGCGTTAAAACCAGCCGCCAAACCAGCCGCAGCCCCAGCACCCAACAGTAACCGCTGTCTTTCTTGGGAAACTTGCAGCACATCCGACAACAGCACCCCAAAATTAGTACCAATTTCCACACTTGGCCCCTCTGGACCCAAAGAAGCACCGCTACCCAAAGACACAGCAGCAGCAATCATTTTAGTTACAGGTCTTAACTGTTGTTTAATTTCCCTACCTTGGGAAACAGCAATTAAAGAAGAAAGCCCAGGTCCAAAATCTTGAGTGCGCCAACGCATTAAACCCACCGTTACACCCCCTAAAATGGGAACACAGGCCAAAGTCCAAGCACCCCATCCGCCGACCAGTCCCATGAAATTTTCTAACAATAAGGTATGAATTAAGTGAATTAAATAGTGAAAAGTCACCACACCCATACCCGTACTACCACCAATGAGAATGGCTAAAAGCAATACTATAGTTTCCGGGGATGGTTGAAAACGATTGATCAGATAAGTAAGAGGAGTCGAAGGGAGAGGGAAAACAGGTCTTTCCGTCACCTTCCTCAATTGAGTAGGAGGTAGTAGAGTCATGGAGAGATGGGGGTAAATGTAAGAAAAAATTTAATTTTTATTGGGTAATTATCATTGTGAAACATGATTTACTAACCAGGCAACTATACTTAATCAGCTTGATGGATAAAGTTTTGGTAAAACTGAACAGGTAACGCCAAGTTTGATGATCTATGGAGTGACAATAGCAGAAAATTAGTAGTTAGTTCAGGTTGTTAATGATAACTATGAATCTATCTGGTGGAATAATAGAGTTATGGAAATAAATACTAATTTCCTGTGTTCCCACTCCCAAATTTATGCAGATGACCAACCAGTGAGGTTACAGACAATAGGTAACAAGAAAACAGAGGTAAATATCTCTATTAATTTTCTCTACCAGAAACTACACCCTCAAGCTGAAGCGTAAATACAGTTATATTGAACAGGCAAGTAAATGGACTAAGCGGATGTTATAAATGAATATACACACATTTGATAATAATTATGTTACCTGCCCCATCTGCCACAGAAGTAGCAGAACCAAGCCAGTTAAAACTTATATCGGCTTATTCACTTGTCCCTATTGTCAAGAAAAACTTGTAGTCTCCCAAAGTGGCCACTACGTCCGAGATCCATTTACTTGGAAAACTATGATGATTTCTGCGGCTCTGCGTCGTCAAAGCCGACCTTTGGCTAGAATATATAGGGATTTAGTTCTGCTGAAACGTCCTTTATTTGCTTTTGCCATTGGTTTGGGTATTCTACTGACTACAATTACTGCTACTCAAGAAAGTACAAGTTTTCACCAGGAACAATTTCCTGGCGATGAGCAAATCAAAAACTAAACTAGGGGTTGCTGAAAAAGTCTTGTTGTGGGGATAGGTGACAGGTAACAGGTGACAGGTGACAGTTTCAGACAGTTGATAACTTTGAATTTTTATCTTTAGGACTTAGGCAAAAGAACGAAAAAATAAGGTTTTCCGAGGATAGGTTCATCACAGGAAAAAATCCCTACACCCTACACCCTACACCCTGCCTCAACTTTAGCTTCTTTGTCGCCCCCTCAACTATAGGACTTACGCACAACTTACGGAAGATCGAACCGCAGAGAAGCCAGTGCGTTGGGCGGGTTTCCCGGCTTGAAGCAACTGGCGCGACGCAGAGAACACGGAGGAGGTAGGAAGAAAAAGACACAAACCAATGTTTTTCTATCTTCCCATTTCCTCATATTTCTTAGTAATTAACTGCCAACCTGCGGCTTGATCAATTACTTCTAAAGATTCAAGATTGAGCGTATCTAAGGTAGAATTGTCAACTAACAGGTAAGGTTGATCTTCGGATAACCAATAGTATTTTAAGTCTCGGCTAGAAACAGGAATTATTGTGCGATCGCTATAGAAGTCCAATGATGAGCGATGATAGGGAAAAGATGTGTAAATTTTCTCTGCTTTTGGGTTAGCACGAGTGATCATTGCTGCTACTGGTTTAACAGCATAAGATTCTCCTAGTTCCCATGTCCAATAATTTGATTTAATCAACAAAAATAAAGATACATAACTGCCCCAAATTAATATCTTTAAAAATTGCGGATCACCTCTTTCTGCTAAAATGGCGGCTAAGGTCATGGTTAAAGCTACAGCAGCACAAATTATCTGTAAATCTGTGTAACCTATACTCCCTAAACTAAAATAAATGCTTCCCGCAGAAGCCACTACAGCCAAAATTGCAAAACCTGTCACCCAAGTACGGGGATAGGATGAAAAAAAACGTAAATTTTCTATTTGGGTGATATAAAAACCAAATGCTAAGGCAAAACTGGGATAAATAGGGAATAAATACCAAGGTAGTTTAACGTTAACTAAGGAAATTAGTAGTAAATAGACACCAGTCCAAACTATAACTAGTTTTGCCCAGCTAAGATTGCGGTTTTCCCACGTGAAGCTTAATGTTTGTGGTAGAAATACTAGCCAAGGCCATGTCCATTTGATAATTTCTACTAGATAATACCAGAGTGGTTGGGGCTGACCATGAGGAATAGTATTAATTTGATGGAATAATTGATCACCTAATTCAATTTGATTACTATAACTATAACGTACAAACTGAGCAAAATACCAAGCTAATGTGGGTAAGATACCAATAAATACTCCCATCCATAGGTAGGAATTAGTGAGAATTCTGGGTGTGTCCCAAAATAGAAAAACTAAAGGAATCGCAGCGATAAAAATACCTAAAATACCTTTAGTTAAACAAATGAATCCGAAACTAATACCAATACCAAGACAGTAACGTAAATCTCGACGCGATCGCAATACACACAACATCATCACCATTAATAATGTGACAACTACACCATCTACTACTGCTAATCTGCCATAACGCACTACCGGTAACATAGTCAGATAAATTAAAGCACTGTAAATAGCCGCCCATCGAAGACGAAATAATTCTCTGGCAATGCAATATAACAAAGGCACAGAAATAGCCGTAACAATAGCACCAGGTAGGCGAGTTGTCCATTCATTCACACCACCCCAAGCATAAGCCCAAGCTACTAACCAGTGCATTAAAGGTGGCTGATTTTGGTATGGTTCACCTGCCAAAGTGGGATAAAGCCAACTCAGAGAACCCGCTGGTGCGCTCCATATTTCTTTAGCAACCTGCGCCACAGTACCCTCATCCCAGTCCTTGAGAGGTATTCCCCCCAAATTAATGCTAAACAGTAGCATGGCCGCAAATAATAAAATTATTAGCCAGATTCTATCAATCCATTTATCAACCGGGCGATGTTGTCTTTCCAGACGACTCCAAATATAGCTTCCTTCTTGCATATTCTATGCTCATTATTTTATTCGCTCTTTTAATTCCATTGAGACCAGAGTGCATCTCTAATGTTGCCACACAGCCACAAATTCTTTCCTCAAGTAATGGCTAGATCCCAAATTACCTCAGTTTTTTCGGAAAAAATGATAATTTTTGGCAAAATATTTTTCTTAGTTATTTTTTAAACAATTTAACAGGTATTTTTGAAGTTAAATGATATAAATAATACAAACATCCGTAAATCAACCACAATCAAGGAGTTTATCAATGCGCCTACCTTTTATTTTAGATGTAGCTCTAGGGTTAATTTTTATTTACCTGATTTTAAGTTTATTGGCATCAGAAATACAAGAACTAATTGCTACAGTCCTACAGTGGAGAGCCGCACATTTAAAAAAGTCTATTGAGATATTTTTATCCGGTAGTGTATATGACTCAGAGAAACCAGAAGTAATTAAATTAGTTAACAACATTTATCATAATCCTTTAATTAAAGGAATCAACCAAGAAGCAAAAGGTTTTTTAGCAACTTTACCCAGAAAGTTTACCTGGATGGTGGGAAAAGCTAGTCGTAAAATCGGTACTTCTATGGCTAAATCATCATCAAATCAAACAATGTTTTCTGATAGTCACAGTGGACCATCCTATATCGCCGCTGATACCTTTGCCACAAGTCTGATTGAAGAATTAAAATTACCAACAATTATTCAGAATCTCACAGAGTCAAGATTAGATAATTTAAAAAATCAACATTTACAAGAAGTCAGAACAATTTTAACTAGATCCCTTAAACAAATTAAAGTTAATGAATTACCAACTCAAGTTACCCAAGATATCCAAGATGATTTTGAAACTCTACAAATCGAGTATGACATGATTGTGATGGATTTTAAAAATCAAAAATTTGATATAGATACCACAGTTCGCAGGATGAAAGATAGCATGGGTAAATATGTTACTAATTTTCAAGCAAATATGGACGTTAGTAATGATATTTTAAACGAAACTTGTAAACGTTTATTAGCTTTTTATAATCATATTTTTCCTAGCGTAGAAGCAGCAATTACTATAGGTGGTTTAAAACCTAATATTAATGAAATCATGGGCATTATGGAAACAGGAAGCATTGTATATCAAAATTTGGAAACATCTTTCAATAATTCGGAAGATCAAACCTATAAAACTATTAAAGAAGTTGTGGAAGGTTTACCACCAGCGATTAGAAATAATATTGTCAGCATCGCTAAACAAGCAAAATATAAAGCTCAAAGTACCGAAGAAGGAATTCAAATTCTTCGTCAAGAAATTGAGGCTTGTTTTGATAGTTCTATGCAGCGTGCTGGTGGAGTTTATAAGAGAAATGCTAAAGGAGTCGCCATTTTAATTGGTATTGCTTTAGCTTTTGGTGCTAATGCAGACACTTTCCATATTATTGATAGATTATCCAAGGATACTGTACTCAGAGAAACTATTGTTTATAAAGTAGAACAAACCATAGAAAGACAACCTAACCCCCTTGATATTGAAAATATAGATACCAAGGCAATTTTACAGGATATTCAATTACCTATCGGGTGGACAGATGATAACTTAAAAGAACAAATAAACTGGAATCAAACGAAAATATATAATGTGCCTATTATTAGTATAATAACTATGTTTTTAGGTTGGATTATTAGCGGTTTAGCTATTGCTATGGGTGCGCCTTTTTGGTTTGATTTACTCAGTAAAGTGATGAATGTCAAAAATGCAGGTAAGTCACCAAGAAGATAGTTGATAGTTGACAGTTGATAGTTGACAGTTGATAGTTGATAGTTGACAGTTGATAGTTGATAGTTGACAGTTGATAGTTGACAGTTGATAGTTGACAGTTGATAGTTGACAGTTGATAGTTGACAGTTGATAGTTGACAGTTAATAGTTGACA
>RDXV01000124.1 GCA_004292695.1 Nostocales cyanobacterium
GCAAGGCAAGAGGCAAGAGGCAAAAGGCAATAGAGAAGAGACTTTGAGGGATTTTACATTTTGTCACATACTTTGGTTTTTTCAAGCTGACTTACTTAGCCATTCCCATTCTAGTGAGGTACAAAGTTTTTTGTTTTAGGAAACAGGGAACTCTTAACAGGGAACAGTGAATAAATTGGTGTGTACTTCATTAGACTGGGAAACGCTATCAAACCCTTTACCTGTAAATTTTTTAGGTTTATTCCTTCAGCCCTATCTAGTTTTTACAAAAGCTGAAGTCTCAATTCAAATACAGCATATTGTAGATAAATGATTACAGAGTTAAGTTAAACCTAAATTCCGCAGATATTAAATGTTAGATAATAACTGAATTATGATTACATTTAACTTTTGTTTTGGTAATGATTTAGATTTATCGTGTTTTCTGACTAGAATTAGGTGTATTTTGCCAAGATGCTATAAATAAACATAAAACACCGATACTAATACAAGAATCTGCAAGATTAAAAACAGCGAAGTTGATGAGGCGAAAATCTAAGAAATCAACTACATAACCTAGAGCAAATCTATCAACACCATTACCCACTGCTCCACCTAAGATTAAACCATAACCTAATTCTTCCCAAAAACTAAATTTTGGGCCAAATAATCCTATAGAAATTAATCCTATACTGACTGCTAAAGATAACCAGCGTAACCATTCAACTTTACCACTTAAAATACTAAATGCAGCACCGGTGTTAGTAACATAAGTAAAATGAAATATTCCTGGTAAAAGTGGTAGAGTTTCCCCTAGTTCAAAGGTTTGTACCACTAACAGTTTTGTAAGTTGATCTATTAAAAAAGAACTGAAAGCAATAATCCAAAATCGGCGATTTTTTAAGCGCATGATAAGTTAGGAAGTGGTGGTTGGTGATTGAGAAAAATACTAATGACTAATGACTAATAGAACATAATATGTCTAAGTACATAAGCTACTATGGTTACAGCACAGACTACTACCATTTGTCCTGGAAGTGAAAACCAGGAATATTTAAGTATGGCTTGTATTAAAGGTAAATTATCTGCGGCTCTCCAAGGCAACATATAACTAATTAGTAAATATGTAATTCCAAATAAATGGACAGTTAAAAGACCACATAAACAACTAAATGCTAAAGTTTCTAAGCGAGGTCTAGCTTTAAAAGCAAAATAACCACATATCCAAGCACCAGGGATGAAACCAAGTAAATAGCCAAACTGGGATAACTTGACATAACCTATACCGCCACCTTCTGCAAATACAGGTAAGAGAGTTAACCCCATGACTAAATAAGCTATTTGGGAAAGTGCAGCAGCATTTCTACCACCTAAACAACCTACCAGCAAAACCGCGCCGACTTGATAGCTAACACCTAAAGAAAAGGTTTTAATTCCTTGGTGACTCCAACTCCAAGGTAAGGTAGTACCATAGACTTCTAGGAACGTACCACCCATTGTCAGGAGTAAGCCAATCATAGACCATAACAATTGATTGGAAGCAGCAAACATTTATCCAGCAGTGGGGACAAGCCAAAAAGGAACTTTCACTGCAACCAGTATAGGGAAAAATCTTCCCTGTCACCAATTGATCGTAAATTGAAAGGATAGAAATGTTTTTTATCTGGATGAGCTAAAGTATTCGTTGATATCTAGCAAATACGCATATACTCTAACTGATTAAGATAAATAAATAGTTTTGTTAACCTTTTGTTTACCTGCAATTAATAATTTAGAGGTATGTTGGAGGCGCTAATCTGCGAACTTACAAAATTGAGGCAGCAATGCTATTAGGTCAAAATCCTGTTAAAAATTATCGCTTGAAAACTTCAGTTGCTGCAATGGCACTGACTCTGGGTTTGGCAGCTTGTGGGGGGAATTCCAGTCCTGATAACAATGCTGCTAATCAAAATACCGGAGACGCTCAAAATACAGCCGCTTCGAGTCCAGCTAAAACTTTAGACTTAGGTGGAGATGTAAGTTTGACTGGTGCTGGTGCATCTTTTCCCGCTCCACTATATCAAACTTGGTTTGTGGAGTTGAACAAAAAGTATCCTAACTTGAAAGTTAACTATCAATCTGTGGGTAGTGGTGCTGGGGTAGAACAGTTTACCAAAGGTACTGTAGATTTTGGTGCTAGTGATGTGGCAATGAAAGATGAAGAAATTGCCAAAATCCCAGCGGAAAAAGGTGTCATGATGTTGCCTGTAACAGCGGGTAGTATTGTTTTGGCTTACAACTTGCCTGATGTGGCGGAATTAAAATTACCAAGGGCGGTATATACTGATATTTTACTTGGTAAAATTAAAACTTGGAATGATCCAGCGATCGCTGCGGCTAATCCTGGTGTTACTTTACCCAGTACAAACATTACTGTGGTTCACCGTGCTGATGGTAGTGGTACTACAGGGGTATTCACAAAACATTTGAGTGCAATCAGCCCAGAATGGAAAGAGAAAGTTGGTGAAGGTAAAAGTGTGAAGTGGCCTGTGGGTGTTGGTGGTAAGGGTAATGAAGGTGTTACTGCCCAAATCCAGCAAACTCAAGGTGCTATTGGTTATGTAGAATATGGTTACGCTAAACAAAGTGGGTTAAAAACTGCTGCTTTAGAAAATAAGAGTGGTAACTTTGTTGTTGCTAATGAAGAGTCAGCCTCGAAAACTTTAGAAGCTGTTACCTTACCTGAAAATCTGCGTGCTTTTATTTCCGATCCAGAAGGTGCTGAGTCTTATCCTGTTGTTACCTATACTTGGATTCTGGCTTATAAAAAGTATGATAATGCTGCGAAGGCTAAAGCTATGGAGGCCACTATCGAGTATGCTTTAACTGATGGGCAAAAGTTGGCGGCTGAGTTGGGTTATGTTCCTCTACCAGCAAATGTGGTAAGTAAGGTGGCTACTGTTGCCGACAGTATTAGTCCTGATTACAAAATTGCGGTTGGTGGTACTACTAGCGCAAGTAAGTAGTTTTGAGATTTGAGGTAGTTTGAATATCCAAACTCTAAACCTATTGATTCAGTTGGGAATCCTGAACCAGTGGAATCTAATATCTGATTTTTGATTGCTGATTTTTACTTGGTTCTTTTCCCATTTTTTGAAAATTATCTCTGATTTGTTCTCTAAAGTCAGTATTTATGACTACAAATTCTCACAGTTTATCTTCGGACAGTAAAGAACGTTCTGATGTTGATAGATTTTTGGATCGGGGTTTTATCTGGTTAACAAAGATTTTTGCATTGGCGATCGCCGCTACCTTACTATGGATTGCTGTACAAGTTGCCTCTAGTGCTTTACCTGCTGTACAAAAATTTGGTCTTGATTTCTTATTCAAGAGTAGTTGGAATCCAGTTAATGATAGTTACGGTGTTTTACCAGCAATCTACGGAACTTTAATGAGTTCTTTTATCGGGTTGTTGATAGCTGTACCCATTGGTGTTGGTACGGCTATTTTGTTAAGTGAGGATTTTCTCCCTTCCAAAGTCAGGTTAGTGTTAGTTTTCTTGGTAGAATTACTGGCTGCTATTCCTAGTGTTGTTTATGGCGTTTGGGGTATTTTTGTTTTAATCCCGATTTTAAATAATTTTGGTAAATGGTTACATAGTTCCCTGGGATTTATACCGTTTTTCAACACTCCTCCCACTGGACCTGGAATGTTACCAGCGGGGGTAATTTTGGCAATTATGACTCTGCCAATTATTACTGCTATTTCCCGTGATGCTTTGATTTCTCTACCTCCGAGTTTAAGGCAAGCTGCGGTAGGATTGGGTGCTACTCGTTGGGAAACTATTTTTCTGGTTCTGATTCCCGCTGCTTTTTCTGGTATTGTTAGTGCTGTGATGTTGGCTTTAGGCCGAGCAATGGGTGAAACTATGGCTGTTACTATGTTGATCGGTAATTCCAACAATATCAGTATTTCTCTGTTAGCTCCTTCTAATACCATTTCTTCCTTACTGGCTAATCAGTTTTCTGAAGCTAGTGGTTTACAAGTTTCCGCTCTGATGTATGCAGCTTTGGTTTTATTTTTGTTGACTCTGTTGGTGAATATATTGGCAGAGGTAATTGTAGTCAGAATGCAAAGGATTTAATTACAAGAGGAATTAAATAAAGTTCCATATTTACAAGTATTTCTTCTTGTTTATGCCAGGGCTGAATCTAATTTAATAATTCCCTGGATTTATTCTTTGGGTGAACCTAAATTCCAACATTCAAAATTGCTAAGAGAATGACTTCCCTTTTTCCTCAAAACAGCTTAACTCGTTCTGCTACTTCTCCTCGGACTTTGTTTAATACGGTAATGACTGTATTGGCATTTACCTGTGGAGTGTTGGCGTTAATTCCTTTGTTGGCTGTATTGTCTTATGTGTTATTTAAAGGCTTTAGTAGCCTCAGTTTAGATATTTTCACTCAATTACCACCAGCACCTTTTCGCAAAGGAGGAGGTTTTGGTAATGCGATTTTAGGAACATTGCTGATGGTGGGTATAGGTGCGGCTTTCAGTATTCCTACTGGGATCTTAGCTGCGATAGCGATTACAGAATTTAGTGGTGGTGCTTTGGCTAGAACAGTGAGATTTGCTACTAATGTTCTCAGTGGAGTACCGTCTATTATTGCTGGTGTTTTTGCTTATGGGATTGTGGTTTTAACCTTAACTAAGCTGAATTTAGGTTCTTATTCCGCTTTGGGTGGTGGTTTTGCTTTATCAATTCTAATGTTACCAATTATTGTCCGTACTACTGATGAGGCTTTACAGCTTGTTCCTCAAGAATTGCGACAAGCTGCTCTGGGTTTAGGAGCAACTAATTTTCAAACTGTGGTACAGGTAGTTCTACCGGCGGCTTTACCTGCTATTGTGACTGGTTCTACTTTGGCGATCGCCAGAGCATCAGGGGAAACCGCACCCCTAATTTTTACAGCTTTGTTTTCTTCTTTTTGGCCGGATGGTTTACTCAAACCCACTGCTTCCCTTGCTGTGTTGGTTTATAACTTCGCTATTTCACCCTTTCCCAATTGGCAGTCTTTAGCTTGGGCTGCTTCTTTAATTTTAGTGCTGATGGTTTTAATCACCAGTATTATTTCTCGCTGGGCTACTAGACAAAAAGCTTAAATATATCCTTACTTCCACGATTTCCAAATAATGCCACAGTCATTTTTACAACCTCATCCTCAAGAATTTATGGTCACTAACTCTAGTACAATTAATGACACTGACGTAGTTTTACGTACAGAAAACCTAAATATTTTTTACGGTAACTTCCTTGCTGTCCAAAATATTTGGATGGATATTCCTAAACATCAGGTTACTGCTTTTATCGGACCATCTGGTTGTGGTAAGAGTACATTGTTACGATGTTACAACCGTTTGAATGATTTGATTGAATCTTTTCGTGCCGAAGGTAAGGTTTATTTTTACGATAAGAATTTGTACGCTCCTGATATTGATCCGGTAGAAGTACGTCGTCGTATTGGGATGGTGTTCCAAAGACCTAACCCTTTTCCCAAATCTATTAAAGAAAATATTGCTTTTGGTGCTAGGATTAACGGCTATCGTGGCAATATTGACGAATTAGTAGAAACAAGTTTACGACAAGCGGCTTTATGGGATGAGGTGAAAGATAAACTTAATCAAAGTGGTCTTTCTCTATCCGGTGGACAACAACAAAGATTATGTATTGCTAGGGCGATCGCCGTCCAACCAGAAGTTATCCTCATGGATGAACCTTGTTCTGCTCTTGATCCTATTTCTACTTTACGGGTTGAAGAACTGATTCATGAGTTAAAAGGTAAATATACTATTGTGATTGTGACTCACAATATGCAGCAAGCAGCGCGGGTTTCTGATAAAACTGCTTTCTTTAATGTCAAAACTTCGGAAAAAGGTGGTCGTACAGGTTATTTAGTGGAGTATGCACCTACAGAGTTAATTTTCAATGATCCTCAACAGGAGGATACCAAGGCTTATATTAGTGGTAGATTTGGTTAAACTTGATTACAAATAACTCTTGCTGGTTAATCTTAAAATATACACATTAAAATGAATTATGTAGGTCTGGTTGTGCTATTGCTCTATCTAACCTACATATTTTGTTTTTTCATGCTTGTGAAGATAAAATTTACTCACGCAAAGACGCAAATAAAACAATTATTATTCACATTCCCTAAGAAAACAAGCTAAGATTGATATTTTAAATTTTTTAATTATTCTTATTGCACATTACGAAAAAAAGTTATAAATTGTTAAGTTAAAGGGGAATAACTTAATGAGTAGACGCAAAACTTCAATCTTAGTAAAGTTAAGGTACTCCAAGGTGTTAAAGCTTCATGGACACCTACATCTGTAGTCAAGATATATTTGCTGTTAGATTTAGTACACATTATCTAGTTGGATATTGTGAAAAATAGTAGTATATCTTGGCATTTTGCTGTGATTGTTTGCTTGCTAATGTTTGAGTTTGAATTGTTTGAGTTTGAGATTTTATTGATGAAAGTGAGAACTAGGAAACTAGAATTCACACAAATATATTTTTATGGAGAGCAAGTTAGCAGTAATTAATTTGCCATTACCCAGAGTTTGTAATAATTCTTGAGTGTTTTGACAAAAGAATTGTATTTGCTATTTCCACATTGCCGATTTCATGCTGATAATAGCAAATACTCGTCATCACTAAAGGCGCATCAACTGCAAATTCACTATCTAAGCGGAGTTATTCTAGCAATGCAATTAAATGACTTAAAAGCAGCAGAAAATACCGAAAACATAGACAAAGAAGCTTGGGAGTGCCTGGAAAATTCCATACTTTACTATCAAGGTCGTCCAGTTGGGACTTTAGCAGCTTATGATCCATCCGTAGAAGCTCTCAATTACGATCAATGTTTTATCAGAGATTTTGTGTCTTCGGCGTTAATTTTTCTGATTAAAGGTAGAACAGATATTGTTAAAAACTTCCTGGAAGAAACCTTAAAACTACAACCGAAAAAAAGAGCTTTGGACGCATATAAACCTGGTAAAGGTTTAATTCCGGCTAGTTTTAAAGTTGTTAACATTAACGGTGAAGAACATTTAGAGGCTGATTTTGGGGAACACGCGATCGCCAGAGTTACACCTGTTGACTCTTGTTTGTGGTGGTTGATTTTATTACGTGCTTATGTAGTTTCTATTAATGATCTCAGTCTAGCAAAACAAGAAGATTTCCAAATAGGTATTCGCCTAATTATGGAAATTTGTTTAGCTAATCGTTTTGATATGTACCCAACTTTGTTAGTTCCTGATGGAGCTTGCATGATAGATCGAAGAATGGGTATTTATGGCCATCCTTTAGAAATTCAAGTGTTATTTTTTGCGGCTTTACGTGCAGCCCGTGAATTACTAAATAGTGAAGGTAACGAGGATATAATTGAGGCTATTGATAATCGCCTACCTTTGTTATGTGGTCATCTCCGTCAACATTATTGGATAGATATTCCTCGGTTAAATGCCATTTATCGCTTCAAAAGTGAAGAATATGGTAAGGCGGCAGTGAATCTATTTAATATTTATGTAGATTCTTTACCTTACTATGAATTAGATAAATGGTTGCCCAGGAAAGGTGGTTACTTGGCAGGAAATGTTGGACCATCTCAACTAGATACACGCTTTTTTGCTTTGGGTAATTTAATGGCAATTATTTCTGATCTTTCCACAGAAGAACAGTCCCAAGCAATTATGACTTTAATTGAAGAAAGATGGGATGATTTAGTGGGAGATATGCCTATGAAAATCTGTTTCCCAGCTTTAGAAAATGAAGAATATCGAGTAGTCACAGGATGCGATCCTAAAAATATTCCTTGGTCATATCATAATGCCGGTAGTTGGCCTGTTTTAATGTGGATGTTAGCAGCGGCCGCAGTGAAAACCGATAAAATTGGGATGGCGAGAAAAGCACTAGAAATTGCTAAATCTCGATTGAGTGAAGATGAATGGCCAGAATACTATGATGGTAAAAAAGGTAGATTAATTGGTAAACAAGCTAGAAAGTATCAAACTTGGTCAATTACAGGTTATTTATTAGCGAAAGAACTAATTAATAATCCTCAATTGTTACCATTAGTCAGCTTTGAAGAATTTCCTGCGGAATCAGTTTCTAGAGCTTGTGAATTTGAAGTTGGTAGCATAGAAAATTTCTTTGCTTAATAGAAATTGGCACTGAACACTGAGTAATTTTGTAGGTTGGGTTAAGCGACAGCGCAACCCAACAAAACCCAACATAAACCTCACAAAATTGTTCACAGTTGGGTGTTATTCTGTATTCTCTAATTACCAATTATCATAATCAGTAATATCAATTTTATTTCCTGTGTCAGTATCTCTGACCTTGATACTAAAACCTGTTGCACTCATACTGACTTGAGCAAACCTATAAATATATCTTGTTGTTAAAGCTTCTGTATTTTTCCAGTATTTCCATTTTTTGAGATTTTCATATTCTTGATCAAAAATTTTACATACTAACACTTTATGTCTTTCACCATTCCAGGGGTTTTCTAATTTTTCATCGGTGAAATAGGGTAAAAAGGAGAATTGCATTTCTGGTTTTCGCTCTATTTTGATCGAGGGAGGTAAAATTTCAAATTTTAAATAAAACCATAGAGATTTTTTTGTAACTGAATGTGTCACTTGAAATCTACATTTATTTGTCAAGAATCTAAACAAATAAAAACAAGCTCCACTACTACCACCAGCACCATAATAGGGCATAATTTTTCCCTGTTGCTGTGCTATTTTCATGATCTCAATCATATAATTCTTGACAGGATATTTCCCTTTAAAAGAACCTGTAGCTAATTGTTCTTCAAAGACATTTCTATCTTGTGTATATTCCCAATCTTTAGTTTGTTTAAAAATATCAGATGGGACTATAAAGGCGATTTCTGTATTGGAATTTTTAACGTATATCATTGTGAAAACTCAACTTTATAAAAATTTTAAAATGTCATAATCAAACATTATTACCTGGTTTATTTATCAGAAAAACTAGATTTTTAAGAATATATTCTTGAAAAAAAATATAGTTGATAAAAATGTTTCAGTAATTATTTTTATAACATATTATAATAGGAGACTTACAGGAATTAAATAATTAATATCTTGTGTTTATGGATGTTAGATATTAATTGGATAAACCATAACATGATATGGGAGAATTTATCCAATGCAGAGTCTCACTACTGAAAAACAATCCCAGTCTGTAATGAATTTAATTGAAGAAAGATGGGATGATTTAGTGGGAGTGATGCCGATGAAAATTTGTTTTCCAGCTTTAGAAAAAGAAGAATATGAAATATTTACTGGCTGTGATCCTAAAAATTTACCTTGGTCATATCATAATGGTGGTAGTTGGCCTGTTTTATTATGGACTTTAACTGCTGCTGCACAAAAAACCGGCAGAACTGATATTGCTGAACGTGCAATTAAATTAGCTGAGGCTAAGTTAAGTCAACATGAATGGCCGGAATATTATGATGGTGCAAGTGGTTCTTTAATTGGGAAGGAAGCACGAAGATATACAACTTGGACTATTACAGGATTTTTGTTAGCAAAGGAGTTTTTGAGAAATTCTGAATATTTAGATTTAATTAGTTTTGATGAGTTTGATTTGGAGAATGATGTTAAATTTTGTGATATTTATAGGACTTACGCACGAGGTTTTCAAAACCCTTATGATTGCGTAGTGGTAACTTACGAAATACCAATCATTTCATTCTGTTTTACGTAAGTCCTGATTTAGATAGTTGACAGGTGAAAGTTGATAGGTGATGGGTGATCATGAAACCATTGGAGAGGTTTATACAAAAGAGTGGAAATTTATTATTCCTATCTTAAAGTAACTTATCTCTAAGAGGATAGTTTGGGGCGATCGCAAATTTATAATTTTTAATTCTTGCTCTAATCCTGTCAGTTATAATAATTATCTTAGCTAAATCTCAGCTAAATCTCAGCTAAATTCTCATCATTTCCCATGTCTAACCCCCGTCAAGCTGCATTTACCGCCCTCAAAGAAGTACACAAAGGAGCTTATACTGATGTTGCTCTTAATCGTATATTACAAAAGTATAAATTACCCGATAATGACCGTCGCTTAATGACAGAATTAGTCTATGGAAGTGTGAGAAGACAACGCACTTTAGACGCAATTATTGATCAACTTGCTACTAAACCAGCACTACAACAACCTAAAGACCTCCGCACTATTTTACATTTGGGTTTATATCAAATCCGCTATCAAGAAAAAATCCCTGTTTCTGCTGCTGTTAATACTACCGTTGAATTAGCTAAGGAAAATGGTTTTTCAGGTTTAACGGGTTTTGTAAATGGTTTTTTACGTCAATATTTACGACTTACAGAAATAAATTCTGAACCTTTAAATTTACCAGAAAACCCTGTACAAAAATTAGGTATTTTATATAGTTTTCCTGATTGGATAATTGAAGTTTGGTTAAATCAATTGGGTTTTGAGGAAACAGAAAAACTCTGTCAATGGATGAATCAAACTCCAACTATTGACATCAGGATAAATATTCTTAAAAGTAGTTTAGAACAAGTAGAATCAACTTTTAAAGATGCTGGTATTTTAGTGAGAAAAATTCCCCATCTACCCCAATGTTTAAGGTTAATTAGCAATACTGGAGCAATTCAAAATTTACCTGGTTTTCATGAAGGTTGGTGGTGTGTACAAGATAGTAGCGCTCAGTTAGTTGGTCATTTGCTTGACCCCCAACCTGGGGAGGTGATAATTGATGTCTGTGCAGCACCAGGAGGAAAAACTACCCACATTGCTGAGTTAATGGGTGATCAGGGGAAAATTTACGCTTGTGATAAAACTGCTTCTCGTTTACGTAAACTGACTGAAAATGCCCAACGTCTGAATTTACAATCTATTGATATTTATACAGGAGATAGTCGTAATATTACTGAATTTAACAATATTGCAGATCGTGTATTATTAGATGCTCCCTGCTCTGGTTTGGGAACTATGCACCGTCACGCTGATGCACGTTGGCGACAAACTCCCGCATCTGTGCAGGAATTAGCCCAAATTCAAACAGAGCTTCTATCACATACTGCCAATTTTGTCAAGCATGGAGGTGTGTTAGTTTACGCTACTTGTACATTGCATCCCCAGGAAAATGAAGAGATAATTACGAACTTTTTGAAAAAAAATCCCCATTGGCAAATTGAATATCCTACTAGCTTTGATTTTGTTGATATTTCTACCTCTGGGTGGTTGAAAGTATGGCCTCATCAACAGGATATGGATGGTTTTTTTATGGTGCGCTTAAAAAAAACCAAGGATTCCGAGTGAATACTGTTTACCATTGTACCATTTAACCAAAGCCCGAATCTATGAGAAGAGGCAAGAATGGTTAGTAATTCTCATGTTAAAAATCTAGTTAAAATTCTGATTGGAGCAGCTTGGATTGATGGTAGAATCCAGCCAGAGGAAAGACAATATCTGCGGGAAATAGCTCAAGCTAAGGGTTTAGCTAATGATCCAGAAATTAAACCTTGGTTATATGAATTAGTACCAGTCAAAAAGAGTCAATGCTATGAATGGGTGAATGAATATTTAGGCGATCGCCCAACTTTAGAAGATTGTGAAACTTTGATTGAAGCTATCAGCGGCTTAATTTACAGTGATGGTGAAGTGGCAATTGAAGAAGCTAAACTTTTAACCACTATAGAAGAGTTGAGTAAATCCCATGATATCACTCAACCAATGTACACCCCACTCCTAAAAAAAATTCAAAAGCTTTATCGTCGTTGGGTAGACGTGCAAAGTTAGTTCAGTTATCAGGAGTTCAAGGAGTCAGGAGTTCAAGGAGTCAGAACAAATAACCTAGTCCCCAGTTTTTCACTGATAACTGTTCAAGGTTTATTCTTTATCAACTTTGGGTACAAAGTCGGGGCGTTCTTTGCTTTCCCAACCTGCGGGGCGCTTAGAATTGTACCAAGCGATTGAACCAATGCTGACAGCAGCTATAAAACCAACTACATATACCAGAGTAAATGCTAAAGGAAATTGATTACCAGCAGCGGTGGCTGCTTCCGCTAATAAGTACATAACTATATTGTCCTATGAAAATTCACACTTTTTAACAAAGTATAAAACGAAAACACCATATCCATCTCCCCAAAGTGTTATTTATTTTCTGATTTGCTTATTCGTTGTTGGAAGATGAACCTGGTTTCAATCTTTCTCGCCAAGATGGTTTAGGTGTAGATGGGGTGTTTGGCGCAGGAGATGATGTAGGGGTAGAACGTCTTCTAGAGGGTTGATAGGTAGAACGTCTTCTTCTGGTGGGAGTTTCTTCCTGTCGTTGGTAGCTGCGTCTACGTCTTGGGGTGTAAGTTGAATTGTCTTCTTGTTGTTGGTAAGTGCGTCTGCTCCTACGTCTACTGCGAGAACGTCTAGATGATTGATTATCGTCATCATCATTACTATTATTCGTACTGTTTTCGTATCTAGGAATAGACCGTTTAACAATTTTTCTGGGCTTAATAGGTTCAGCTTTGATAGTGCCTTTGCGATCGCTTAATTTAGGCAATGAGGGAAACTTTTCTACAGGCATTTCCTTGACTGCTTCCTTCATAAATTCACGCCAAGCGTAAGCAGCACTGGTACTACTACCCCAAGTTGGGCGGTTATCATCGTTACCCAACCATACCCCAGCTACGACTTGGGGAATATAACCAATAAACCACAAATCACGGGATTCATCGGATGTACCGGTTTTTCCTGCTACTTGTCTATCATTTAACTGAGCAGCGCCAGCAGTGCCACTGTTAACCACATTGCGGAGCATCCATGTCATGATAGCAGAGCTATCAGCATCTAAAACCCGTTGAGATTGGAAGTCAGCCGACCATATTACATTACCTTGTCGGTTGAGGATACGTTTAATACCATGTACTTCTGTATGTAACCCCTGAGTAGCAAAAGAACCGTAGGCACTGGTTAATTCTAAGAGGTTAACTTCATTTGAACCCAAAGCCAAGGAGTAGGTAGGTTTGAGTTCTGATTTAATGCCCATTGCTTGAGCTAATTTAATAGTTGGTTGATAGCCCACATCTATTAATACTTTGACTGCAATAGTGTTAATAGAACGGGTAAGAGCTTCTCTCATATTCATTGAACCGTAAAACTTCTCGCTGTAGTTCTTGGGTTCGTAACCATCTATTATAAATGGTGCATCTAAATAGGTATCATAAGGATCTTTACCAGTGGCGATCGCCGCTGCATAAACAAAACCTTTAAATGTTGAACCTGGTTGTCGTTGGGCTTGGGTAACGCGGTTAAACTGATTGGTATTAAAATCTTTACCCCCCACCATTGCTTGAACTTCCCCATTTTTGGGATTAATTGCTACAAGGGCTGCCTGTTTAAAGTTTTGCCAACGGCCTTTATTTTCTAGGATTTTATCTACAGCTGCTTCTGCGGCTTCTTGCCAGGTTGGGTTGAGGGTTGTTTCCACCACTAAACCCCCGGCGGCTAAAACATCTGCGGGGACGTATTTCGGTAATTCCTGCTGAACGTAGGTAGTAAAATAGGGATATTTAACTTGTAACCTTCTGGGTAAATTGGTGTTAACTACCAGGGGTTCACTCATTGCTTGTTGCTTTTGTTCAGGTGTGATCATGCCTTCTTCCTGCATGATGTTTAACACCGTGTTGCGTCTTTCTGTGGCTAGGTCTAAATTTTTATCTGGTGCGTATAAGTTAGGTGCTGGAGCTAATCCGGCGATGGTTGCCATTTCTGATAAAGTCAGTTCATCTACTGATTTACTAAAATATATCCAGGCTGCATCCCCTACACCATAAGCCCCAGAACCCAAGTAAACTAAATTCATGTAGCGTTCTAAAATATCCCGTTTACTCAGTTCCTCTTCCATTTTCTGAGCTAAACGAATTTCTTTTAATTTACGCCATACGGTTTTTTCTTGACTGAGGAAAAGAATTCTGGCTACTTGCTGGGTAATGGTGCTACCACCTTCTACCACTCCTTGCGATCGCAAGTTGTTTACAAATGCTCTAAAAATACCTTGACCATCTATACCATGATGTTGCTCAAATCTGCGATCTTCTGAGGCTATAAACGCTTTTTTGAGGTTGTCTGGAATTTGGTCTAGTTTGATATGTTCTCTGGTTACTTCTCCTTGTTGTTGGAGAACTGTACCGTCAGATGCTTTTATGGTTAAGGTTTGTTCACGTAATATTGCATTTAGCTCTGATTTATCCGGTAAAGAAGAGTCTATTTTAGCAATACCATAATGAATTCCAGCAATACCACTACTTAACCCCAAACCAAAACCCACACCAGTTAAAAACCAAGTATGACGATAAAAAGGTTTCCCGTTGATATTTAGCCTCACTAAAATCCCAGATGAGACATTTTTCATCTGATGCAATAACTTTCTTGCCTTCACCAGAGTTTTCGATGGGAAGTTGTCACTTTTTGACTCTTCTGTTTTGTGATGGTTTTCAATAGGCAAGAGCAGTTTCTCCTTGTCAGAGCTACTTCATTTGATATGTGGCTGGGTTTTTGAGATGATTATAATGATTAGATTAATTTATCTTTTTACCATCCCAAACCTAAACCTAAACCTAAACTTAAAATTTATCATGAAATCACTAAGGCGTAAACGCCAAAAAAATAGTCAATTCCAGACTTGTGAGCAAACCCTATAATCTAGTGAACACATCCACTTTATTTTCAATGTCCCAAAAAGTATTCAAAACTGCTATTGCTTTAGGTAGTAATTTGGGTAATACCCAAGCAAATCTAGAAACTGCTTTAGAAATATTAGATCAAACGCCAGGAGTGAGGGTAGAAACCCATTCTAGTTGGTATCAAACCAAAGCCGTTGGACCACCACAACCAGATTACTTAAATGGCTGCGCTATATTGCAAGTTACCATCACTCCCCAAGACTTGCTCAACACTTTGCTAACTATTGAAAACAAATTAGGTCGTGTGAGAACAGAACGTTGGGGTGCGAGAACTCTAGATTTAGACCTATTATTATATGAACAACTGATTTTAAATCAGCCCGATCTGCAAATACCTCATCCCCGGATGTATGAGCGAGCTTTTGTGTTAGTACCCCTAGCGGAAATTGCAGGAAATTGGCGAGAACCATTACAAGGGAGATTAATTCAAAATTTACTGCAAGAGGTAGACAATTCTGATGTACACTTATAAGAAAATAGGCTGAAAACCCCGAAGAGAATCCCTAAAAACCAAAAAGGTTTTAGGAATGAACGTCTTTTAAGTCGGGAATGGAAGCCAGTTAAGGCGTTTACGCCTCAGTGATATATTCTTTTTGTTGACTAGCCAAGTAATTGATTAACCACTATATTTGACATTTGGTTACAGGAAGAACCTGATGCAACAAAAAAGACACCGTATATTCTCTTAATATTTTTGCAGATAATAAACAATAACTATGCCACTAGGTAGAGAATTACCACAGCTACTAAAGCAACGTTTGTTTCATAAAGGGCGCAAGTTTGACTTTGAAGTCAACCGCTTGCGTTTACCTAACAAATCAGAAGGGGAATGGGAATGTATTCGTCATCCAGGCGGCGCTTTAGCCCTACCTGTAACTGCGGATGGCAAACTCATACTGGTGCGACAGTATCGTTTTGCAGTGCAAGGTAGGTTATTAGAATTCCCCGCCGGTACTGTAGAACCGAATGAAGAACCCCTAGAAACTGTGAAAAGGGAAATTCAAGAAGAAACAGGTTATCGCGCTCACAAGTGGGATAAATTAGGCGAATTTTTCCTCGCTCCTGGTTATTCCGACGAGATTATCTACGCTTTCTTGGCTAGAGATTTGGAGAAACTGGAAACACCACCTCCACAGGAAGAGGATGAAGATATTGAAACAATATTTTTGACTCCTGAAGAATTAGAATTAGCGATTAAAGAAGGACAACCTATAGACGCTAAAACTATTACTAGCTTTTTCTTAGCGCGTTCATTTTTAATGTAAGTAAACAGAAGGCAGAAGGCAAGAGGCAAGAGGTAGGAGGCAGTAGGAGGCAAAAGTTAATATTCTCCCCCTGCTCCCCCTGCTCCCCCTGCTTTCTTCACTGTCACCTGTCACCTGTCACCTTTCATGGCTACTTATTTTGCAATTAAACCATAGCCTAAACTAACTAAAACTAAGGCGGTAATAACCACGTAAATGAAGTCTCGTTTCCATAGGAAAGTGACAAAAGAAATAATTACTCGGAAAATAGGAATAGATACTAAAACTAAGATTCCGAATTGAATAATTCCGCTACTGTTACCTGCTAAAACTGTGTTAATGATGTTTGTAGGCGATCGCAATTTTGCAGGTGTACCATGAAAAACTTGATATTGAGCGGGTTCAGAACCATGATCAATTAAATATAATATTGCCCCCAACAAAACTACACCGTTGGCAATTAAAACGCCATATTTAAGAAAACTACTTAATATAGATTCTAAATGTTTTTCAGTTTGATTTTTAGCAAATTGATCTTGATTTTTAATATTAATTTCCGCAGTATTTTCTAGTATTTCTACATTACTTTGTTGGTTGAAGTTTGAGTTAGTTTTATACATGAATTAAGTAAGTCGGCTCGAAAAAACCAAGGTATGTAACAAAATGTAAAATCGCTGAAAGTCTCTTCCCTCTTGCCTTTTGCCTTTTGCCTCTTGCCTTG
>RDXV01000125.1 GCA_004292695.1 Nostocales cyanobacterium
AAGTACACCCTGATTTATTTACTGTTCCCTGTTCCCTGTTCCCTGTTCCCTAAAACTAAAAAACTCTGTACCTCATAACAACGGGAAGCGCTGTAAATATCTTATAAATTCTAGATATCAAGTTCTAATTTGACAAAGTATGAAAAAAAGGCGGTAAAACCGCCTCTAATAAAATCAATTACAACTAACTAAAAACAACTTACTTCTGAGTTTCAGAAATGGGAACCCATTCAGTGTGAAAAGTTCCTTCCTTATCAATACGTTTGTAGGTATGCGCTCCGAAGTAATCCCGTTGTGCTTGAGTCAAGTTTTGAGGTAAACGAGCGCGACGGTAACTATCAAAATAATCAAGAGAAGCGCTAAACGCAGGAACAGGAATACCCATCTTCGCAGCAGTAACAATAATTTCTCGCCAAGCTGCTTGTCTATCCAGAATTGTTTGTTTAAATTCAGGAGCTAACAACAAATTAGGTAAACCAGGATTTTCGTCAAATGCTTTCTTAATTTTATTCAAGAAACCAGCACGAATAATACAACCACCTTTCCAAATTCGCGCCATTTCACCCAAATTCAAACCCCAATTGTAAGCAGTTGAAGCACTAGAAATTAAGGCCATACCTTGGGCATAGGAACAGATTTTAGAACAATAAAGTGCATCACGCACCATATTCACAAAAGTTCTAGTATCCTTAAACTGAGTAGGAACAGGGCCTGTTAATTGTTTAGATGCAGCAATCCGTTCATCTCTAATAGAAGAAAGAATTCGAGAATTTACAGCCGCTGTAATTGTAGGAATAGCAACGCCTAATTCTAAAGCAGTTTGTACAGTCCAACGACCAGTACCTTTTTGTCCCGCTGCGTCAACAATTAAATCAACTAAGGGAATAGTAGTTTCTGGATCAACGTAGGGGAAAATATTAGCGGTAATTTCAATCAAAAATGAGTTAAGTTCGTCGGTTTTGTTCCACTCTGCAAATACTTGATGTAGTTGTGCAGCACTTAAACCACCGACATTTTTGAGTAAATCATAGGCTTCTGCAATTAACTGCATATCGCCGTACTCAATACCGTTGTGAACCATTTTTACATAGTGACCAGAACCACCAGGTCCAATGTAGGTTACACAGGGACCATCATCAACTTGTGCTGCAATTTTGTTAAAGATGGGAGAAAGGTACTCATAAGAACTTTTTGTACCACCAGGCATGAGGGAAGGACCATTTAACGCGCCTTCTTCACCACCACTCACACCCATACCGATGTAGCGTAAACCGGTGGGTTCTAATTCTTGAGTACGTCTTTCTGTATCTTCAAACCAAGAGTTACCACCATCAATGATGATGTCACCCTCTTGTAGCAAGGGTTTTAACTGTTGAATTACCGCATCAACTGGTTTACCAGCTTGCACCATAACTAAGATTTTGCGGGGGCGTTCTAATGAAGCGACGAACTCTTCTAAGGTAAAAGCCGCTTTCACATTCCGTCCCCCAGCACGGTTGGCCATGAAGGCATCGGTTTTTTCACGAGAGCGGTTGTAAACTGCAATTGGGAAGCCATTACGCTCAACGTTAAGAGCGATGTTCTCGCCCATTACGGCTAATCCAATCACACCAAAGCTTTGTAATGTCATAGTTCAAATCTTTTCTTGGGTTTGGCTAACTCTTGCAGATCCTTTCATCTATAAGGGTAAACCGAGTTTTTGGGTTCACTCCTAAAGAAGACATTAAGAGTTGATGTTAAGGACGGAAAATCATAACTACAGGATTTTAATTTGTATCTGAGTCAACAATTCTGTAACCAGAATTTGCACAATGGAAATATTGACACAACAGAAAGGAGTTTAAAAAATGTTGGCCTATCTCCTAGCCTTTGTAGTGGGACTTGGTAGTTTAGCTATTTACCTCGCAGCTTTCTTTTTCCCGGAGATCCACCGCAAGAATGATTTTATCTGGAGTGGTGTGGGGATGTTCTACGCTTTGGTATTGTGGATTTTTGCACCCCAAATTGTTGGCGGACTTTTGCTTGGCCATTTGGCTAGTGTGGCACTTTTGGTTTGGTTCGGTTGGCAAACTCTGTTTCTACGTCGTCAGTTGACTCCAGAAGTACAACAAACTCCTATTCCTAATCCTGAGTTGGTGAAGGTGAGTCTTCAAGAACAGGTTTCTCAGTTATCTGTTTTAGCCAAGCTGAAGCAGTTACCAGCTATGGTTGTTGGTTTGTTGGCTGGTTTACAAGGTAAGGTACAGCAAACTCTGACTAAAAAGCCCGTCGTACCTTCTGAAAAACCTGCTGAGGAAGTTCTTGATCAAACTACTGCGGTTACTGAACAACCACCGGAAATTTCTAGTCAAACTGTTGAGGAATCAGAAATTTCAACTCCTACGGTGGAAGAAACGGAAACTCCCAATATTCCTATGAGTGAAACTCAACCAGTGACGGAAATTCTAACTCCTACGGTGGAGGAAACGGAAACTGTTGATATTCCTGTGAGTGAAACTCAACCAGTGACGGAAATTCCAACTCCTACGGTGGAGGAAACGGAAACTGTTGATATTCCTGTGAGTGAAACTCAACCAGTGACGGAAATTCCAACTGTTGAGGAAGTCACATCATCTCACCCCTCTGATACTGAAACTGTTTCATATGATACATTTACAGAATCAGCAGATACACTATCAGAAAAATCACAACCTAGTTCAGATCCGAAGAGTTAGAGACTGGAAGGAACTGGGGATGAGAAGGACGATCTGGTTTTCAGTTCCTTTCAGCATTTATATGTAAGTGAGTTGTATTAAAACGGTAATTTACCATAACAAGTACGGTAGAATCTTATTTTATGTTTTTTTTTGATAGAGCGGGATAGTAATGATAAACTCTGTACTTTCACCTGGTATAGAAATACAATCCAATTTACCATGATGTTGTTGAGTGATAATTTTATAACTAATAGATAGACCTAAACCTGTACCTTTACCAATAGGTTTAGTGGTAAAAAATGGATCAAATAAAAGTTTTTTGAGTTTTTCGGGAACACCAACACCATTATCAAGAATATGAATAACTACTTGTTGATCTGAGGTGAGTTCTGTGGAAATATAAATTTTTAGTTGATTTAAACCCATAAAATTATGAATTTTTCTCTCTTCTAACGCATCAATAGCATTAGCGAGGATATTCATAAATACTTGATTTAGCTGTCCTACATAACATTCCACCATTGGTAAATCTGCATATTTTCTAATAACTTCAATAGCTGGGCGTTCTGGTGTGGCTTTGAGACGGTTTTCTAATATCATTAGTGTACTATCAATTCCTTCATGGATATTTACCGCTTTCATTTCTGATTCATCTAGACGAGAAAAGTTTCTTAGTGATCTGACAATTTCTGTAATTCTTTTAGTACCAATTTCCATAGAATTTAATATTTTTGGCAAGTCCATCATTAAAAATTCAATATCAATTTCTTCTAGATAATCTTGAATTTCTACAATTGGCTGAGGATAATGATTTTGATATAGTTGGATTAATTGCAGTAGGTCTTGAATATATTGATTTGCTGGCTTAATATTCCCAGAAATAAAGTTAATAGGATTGTTGATTTCGTGTGCGACACCAGCTACGAGTTGTCCTAAACTAGACATTTTTTCGCTTTGAATTAATTGAGATGCTAGTTGTTTGGCTTCTGCTTGCATTTCTGCTAACAGTTTTTCTAGTTGATCCTTAGCTATGGTCAATTCTTTTTCTCGTTGTTGTATGGTTTCAAAGGATGTTTCCAGTTGTGATGCCATACGATTAAAGGATGTTTCTAATTGCCCTATTTCATCATTACTCAAAACAGATGCTTGTTTTTTCAGATTACCTTGGGCAAATTCTTGGACTACATGGGTAAGTTCAATTAGTGGTTGAGAAATTGATTTGGCAACGATAATTGCTGCTATGATTACGAATAATAATGTGATAATAGCTAAGATAATAATAATATTTTTTAAGGCGGTTAATGGTGCAAATACTTCTGAAGCATCCATTTTTACTACCATTCCCGCATTTAATGAAGGTAAATATCGCCAAGCTGCTATGGTTTTTTTACCTCGATAATCGCTGATGATACCATTACCTTTAATACCTTGGTTAGCTTGATAAAGATGATGTAGTTCATTATTATCAACCCTGATATATCTTTTAAAAGCGGCTTTGGGATCATGTCTGGTTCTAGCGGTGAAAATGACGCGATCGCCTACTAATGAAGCAACTATTGTTTCTCCAGTTTTTCCTAAACCAGTGTAATCATTCACTACTTGATTAAATTCATGATTATTCATTTGTAGTATAACTACACCAATAATCTGATTATTTTTGAAAACCGGAGCAGCAATAAAAGCTGTGGGTTCAGAAGTATCACCATAGTAGTTAAAATTAGAAATATCTACCTGCATTAAGGTTTTAGAACGGTCAAATACCTTAGCTATTTCTGAATTTTTATAATTTCCTTCATTATAATTAGTGCCTATTTTATCACGGTTATTAACAGAAAATAAGGTAGTACCTGATGGCGAAACTAATAAAATATCGGAATATCCAAATATTTCTAAGTAATTAGTTAAAAATTCACGATATTTTTGGTCTATTTGTTGATATTCCTGAGAGTTCCTGCCATATCTTTTTAATGTAGTTTGATATTCTGCGCTGGCATCAATAATGTATGGAATTTGTGCAATGGTAGCAGCACTTTTCTGTCTGTTATTAATGTAAGCATCTAAAAATTTTGCTTTGCTATCGGCAATATAGGTCAAATTATTATTAACTTCTTTGATAATGGAACTGCGAGCAATATAATATTGTACCAATGTACAGATACTAAGGGGAACTAACGCAATTAATAAAAACCAAGACAGTAGTTTATTGACAATTTTTTTATTTTTCAATTTTTTTCCTCGAATTTTCAGAATTAACAGGTTCATAGTTCATATTAGCCCAGTTTTTATTCCAACCTTGATAAAGATTATTTGTGAACTTTTCCCATTCTCCTTTAGAACGAGAGATAGGATAAGGTATAGGACGAATGGGTTTAACTGAAGTCCAAACTATTTTAAATTGTCCATCTGATTTGATTTTTCCCACTCTGACAGTTTTCCAAGTATGTTGATTATCTGGATCTATATACACTACTCCTCCCGGTGCTTTAAAACTCTGCTCTTTGATATTTTCTCTAATTGTATTTACGTCATCTATTCCCCCTTCTTTGACAGCTTGCGCCCACAAATAAACACCAAAATATCCAGCTTCTATGGGATCTGATGTGACTCTATCCCGACCATATTTATTTTTAAATTTTTGGATAAATTTTTTATTAGTAGGTGTATCAATGTTTTGGAAATAATTCCAAGCGGCATAATCACCTACTACGTCTTGGTTTGGCAGATTTTGTAATTCTTCTTCTGCTAAACTAAAGGAAATTATCGGGATTTTTTCTGGAGTAATACCCGCTTTTCTGATTGCTTTAAAAAATGCTATATTACTATCACCATTAATTGTATTGAGAATTACTTCAGGTTGGGTTTCTACAATTTTTTTGACGATTTTTTCTACTTGATTACTACCTAAAATTATATATTCTTCTCCTAGTATTTCTCCTTGTAATGCCTGAACTTGATCTTTAATAATAGCATTGGCTGTACGGGGAAAAATATAATCTGAACCAACTAAAAAAAATCGTTTACCTAAGTTATCAAAAGACCATTTAACAGCGGGAATAATTTGTTGATTTGGTGCAGCACCTGTGTAAACTATATTGGGTGAAGTTTCTAAACCCTCATACTGAACTGGATAAATTAACAAATGATTGTATTTTTCAAATATAGGTTTTACTGTTTTCCGACTTGCAGAAGTCCAACAACCAAAGACTGTGACTACTTTTTCTTGAGTAATCAAATGTTCCGCAGCTTGGGCAAAGGTGTTCCAGTCTGATTTACCATCAACGGTGATAGGTTCTATTTGTCTACCTAAAATCCCACCACTTTTATTAATTTCTTCTATGGCCATTAATGTGGCATCAACTACTGATTTTTCACTAATTGCCATTGTGCCAGTTAAGGAATGCAAAATCCCAACTTTAATCGGTGGTTGGGCAAGATGAGCTTTTAAATAAGTTAGGAGGGAAATTGTGATTCCTAACCCAAAGGCTATCAAAAAAATAATCTTTTTTTTATTCATGATTTTGATTTTGTTGACTAAATATTCATAGATTTTCTAGTTTGATAATTTGATAATTTTTATCAATCATGGTTAGGATAGTGTGTTATTACTTATTTGCTATGATATCAATTATACATTATAAATATTTTAATGTGTATACCTGAGTTTCAAACCATTAACAAATATAAGTAATCAACCTTGTCTACTTCTTGAATTTTTTCCTCGCTCTAGGTTGTAGCTAAATGCTAACAAGCAAGTAGATAATTTAATTCTTGTCGCTCCCTGATTCAGTCATCTTGATGTTTTCACAAACCCTGACTATGATTCATAATTAAGAGGGTACAATTTCTCATATTAGGTAATTATAAATTAATAGTTATAAATTCGTAAATTTGCATACTTTTTCTATTTTTTTAATTGTTATTGAACAGACGGCAAAGCATATTATAATTCTGTTACATATTTGTTAAGAAACATTACACGGCTCTTAACAAAAGGGAATATTTCTTATGGTAGTTTCACTAGAGAAAACTCGACCCCATGAGGTTGTCATCATTGGTGGTGGCTTTGGTGGACTGTATACAGCGAAGGCTCTGGCTCACGCGAATGTAAATGTTACTTTGATTGATAAACGGAACTTTCACTTATTTCAGCCACTTTTATATCAAGTTGCCACTGGTACTTTATCACCTGCGGATATTTCTTCACCATTGCGATCTGTATTCAGAAAAAGCAAGAATACAAGAGTTTTATTAGGCGAAGTAACTGATATTAACCCTCAGACTCAAGAAGTTATTTTACGCGATCAAGTAGTTAATTATGACACTTTGATTGTTGCTACTGGTGCTAATCATTCTTATTTTGGTAAAGATAATTGGAAAGAATTTGCTCCTGGTTTAAAAACTGTAGAAGATGCCATAGAAATGCGCCGGAAAATATTCTCCGCATTTGAAGCAGCAGAAAAAGAAACAGATCCAGAAAAACGTCGTGCTTTATTAACTTTTGTCATTGTTGGTGGTGGTCCAACTGGTGTAGAATTAGCTGGTGCAATTGCTGAATTAGCATATAAAACTTTGAGAGAAGATTTTCGTCATATTAATACTTCTGAGGCGAAGATTTTATTATTACAAGGTGGCGAACGCATTTTACCATTCATGTCTCCAGAGTTATCCCAAGCAGCGGCGGAAGCATTGCAAAAAATAGGTGTATTAATCCAAACTCAAACCAGAGTCACCAATATTGCCAATGATATTGTTACCTTTAAAAAAGGTGATAAAGTACAAGAATTATCTGCTAAAACTGTGTTATGGGCTGCTGGTGTAGAAGCTTCTCCAATGGCGAAAGTATTAGCTGCAAAAACAGGTGTTGAATGCGATCGCGTTGGTAGAATTATGGTAGAACCTGACTTAACCATTCATGGTTATAAAAACATTTTTGTGATTGGAGATTTAGCTAATTTCACTCATCAAAATGGTCAACCTTTACCTGGTGTTGCACCAGTAGCGAAACAGCAAGGTGAATATGTCGCAGGACTAATTCAACTGCGTATGCAAGGTCGTACTTTGCCCAAATTCCACTACAATGATGTAGGTAGTTTGGCAATGATTGGACAAAATTTAGCAGTTGTAGATTTAGGTTTCTTGAAACTTACTGGTTTCCTCGCTTGGATTTTCTGGTTAGTAATTCACATCTACTTCTTAATTGAATTTGATACTAAGATTGTAGTAATTATTCAATGGGCATGGAATTATATTACCCGAAATCGTCGTTCTCGATTAATTACAGGTAGAGAATATTTTGTAGAAACACAACCCATTGATAATACCAATCCTTACCAGGCCACAGAAACCCCCAAGCAGACTGTTAAGGTGTAAGATTGTTATTTTGTTGTTAGTACCAGTACCTTGAAACCGATAGAGAAACCCGTCATTAATCTCCACATTCAGCCTAATTAGTGTGGGAATTATGGCGGGTTTAACTTGTACATAAGACACTGATATTAAATAAACAAAGCTGGAGAAACATTAAAAAATTCTCCTAATGCTTTAGCTTGAGCTTTACTAATAGCTCTTTTTCTATTGACAACTTCAGAAACTACACCTTTAGAACCAATAATTCCTACTAAATCAGATTGTTTAATTCCCCTAGCATCCATTAAATGCTCTAGCATTGCGTGGGGTGATGATGGTTCAAGAGGATAGTGTTTATTTTCATATTCTTCAATGAGAGTAACTAATAATTGTAAAATCGCAGTTTGTTCTGGTGTACGCTGTTTATTAGCCATTAATTTTTCTACAGTTTCTAATCCTTGATCATATTCTGCTTCTGTGGTGATAATTTTGGGTTGATATTCTACTAATAGTTGACTGTAGGTGATTTTATCTAAGGAAATTGTCATTGTGAACTCCTGTTAAAAGAAAGGGTCATTTTTCCATTTTTCTTTATCATACTCAGCATGGGTTAAAAAATATTTGTAGTAAACAGTTTGGATGGCATAATCAATACTAACAATTAAACGGTAAGAATTACCTTTGATGTTGAATACAATAAAATTGCCTACTGCGTCTGCTGTGGGGTAAAATTGTCTAACTTCATTAAAATTCTGCCATGATGCAGATTTTACAAGACGATACCAAGAGTCAACCGGTTCGACTGCATCGGGGTATTTTTCAGCATCAGCACGTAAGTTACGAATGCTGATTAGGTGCATATTTTATTTTTCATGGGAAAATATAAATGTTGACTTTATACAGCACTTTCCTGCGGAATGAGGTACACTTTGGGCGGGCAAGATGCCCACCCCACAAGAGTTTTATGATTATAATTTGTACCTCATAATAACGAAATCTGCTGTATCTATATGTTCTCAGTTAGAGAACTGTTTGTCAATATTACCCAGATGATAATATTTTTTGGTTAATCTCAAAAAAATGAAATCATGTAGGTTGGGTTTCACTTCGTTCAACCCAATCTACGGGGTAAAATCAATATCATAAAACATCACTTTATATAAAAGTTATTTACATTATGGAATATCGTCGCGCTAGGGTGGAAGGAGGAACATACTTTTTTACAGTGGTGACAGAAAAAAGACAAAAAATATTATGTTTACCAAAAAATATTTCTTTATTAAGAGATACTTTTCGTTATGTAATGGAAAAACATCCATTTATTATAGATGCCATTGTTATTTTACCTGATCATCTTCATTGTATTTGGACATTGCCAGAACATGATCATAATTTTTCAACTCATTGGCGTTTGATTAAAAGTTATTTTAGTCGTAAATGTGAAACCATTGTACCAGAAAATATATCTTTATCTAGGAAAAATAAAAAACAACGTGCAATATGGCAACATCGTTTTTGGGAACATTTAATTAGAGATGAAATAGATTTTCAAAATCATGTTGAATATATTCATTATAATCCGGTGAAACATGGTTTAGGAAAATCTCCAAAAGATTGGGAATATTCCAGTTTTCATCGTGCTGTGCGTCAAGGTATTTATGACATAATGTGGGGTACAGGTGAGGATATTATTTTTGATAATGGCACCAGTGAGGGAAAAACAAACCACGAAGAACACGAAGAAAAGAAAATTTCAGAGAGTTCTTGTGTAAGTCCTAAAACTATGTCATAATTTACACTGATTTTAAATTTTACAATAAATAAATATGAGTAACAATACTCAAGCAAGTGGTATCCAAGTTATAGAAGTACGAGTTCGCAATTTTCGTTCCCTCAAACAAGTGGACGTAAAACTAGATCAACTGACTGTTCTCATAGGAGAGAATAATTCAGGTAAGACAGGCTTTTTAGAGGCACTATTTACAGCAATTGGATCAGGTAGACGAACAATATCACCTGAAGATATATATCTAGCTCCTTCAGAAAACAAAGTCCCAAAAGATCGGATAGTTACGATTGATATACTCATTCGACCAATTGACAATGAAGGAAAAGTTAGAGAGAGTTTTCCAGAGGGCAGTTTTTGGGTAGAACGTTGGGGATATGGAGTTTCACAAGATGATCAGGATAATGATTTTGTTGCCATTCGTACTCAGATGAAATGGGACACAACACGGGGAGAATATATCACAGAAAGAAAGTTTTTACAGGATTGGCAAACTGATCCAAATAATTGGAATCAGTCTATAGTTAAGGAAATTGCTGGTATTGTTACCTTTAGCAACATTGAGCCTTTATCATTTTATTTAATGGATGCGAAACGCGATATACAAGATGAAATGTATGATCGAAATTCCTTTTGGCATAAATTAGTTTCTAATCCAGGACTGACAGATGAAAAGGTTGAAAGCCTTGAAAATAAACTTGCTGAATTAAATGAAGATATTACTAAATCTAGTGAAGTTTTTCAACATATTGAGCAATCTTTAGATGAACTATATCAAACAGTTGCTTCTGACCAAGGAAGTGTTTCTATTACTCCAATTGCTCGTAATTTAAGAAATTTGAGCAAGGGTATAGATATAACCTTTGCAACTAAAGACGCACAAACTTTTCCACTTACCCGACATGGTATGGGTACACGAAGTTTAGCAGCATTACTCACATTTCGAGCTTATACCACTTGGAAACAAAGAAATGCTGAGGTGGGAACTATACACCCTATGTTAGCTTTAGAAGAACCAGAGGCTCATCTTCACCCTCAAGCACAACGTTCACTTTTCAAGCAAATTGAAGATATCCCTGGTCAGCGAATTGTTAGTACACACTCACCTTACATTGCTAGTCAAGCAGATATTTCCAGTTTCCGACACTTTAGGAAAGTTGGAGCGGATACAGTCGTAACTCAACTAAAATCTCTGGAATTAGAAGACAAACGTAAAATAAACCAAATGGTAATGAGTACCAGAGGAGAGCTTTTATATGCTCGCGCTGTTGTTCTTTTTGAAGGAATTACTGAGGAACAAGCACTTCCAGTTTTTGCTGAAAAATATTGGGACATCTCACCTAATGCATTAGGTATTACATTTATAGGAGTTGAGGGTTTTAAAGGTTATCCACCATTTCTGAAATTAGTATCAAGTTTTAACATTCCTTGGTATCTATTCTCTGATGGAGAAGACAATACGAGAGACAAGATTTATAAGGATTTTCAATTAATTGGTGAGCCAGAAAATTCATCAAGACTATTTTTAATTCCAGAAAATAAAAATTTTGAACAATATATTGTAAGTGAAGAATATAAAGATGTATTGATTAATATGATTATTTCTTTAAAAAATTGTCATAATGAACAGCATAAACAGGCATTAGAAAGAGAATGGAATCAAAAAGTTGATCCTCTGAATGATATTTACCAAGAAATACATAAATATAAAACAGTATATGCCAAATCATTAGCTGAAGCAATTACTAACATAGGAGATGAAAACCTTAGATTTCCTAGCTTAATTAGAAACTTATTTGAAAAAATATCTGATGATATTGGTCTACAAAAGAGATGAGGTAAAATTATTATGAAAATTCATCCTTCAGAAACCCAACAAAAAATTGTTCAGCATAGCGAGGGAGCATTGCTAGTTATTGCTGGACCAGGTTCAGGTAAAACTTGTGTTTTAACCGAAAGAATCAGAAGGTTACTAACTGAAGAAAAAGGTCATTTTCGCGTACTAGCTTTAACCTTTACTAACAAAGCTGCCAATGAGATGAAAGAACGTTTGAGAGAATTTCCAAATATAAATCAACGAACTTTTATCGGAACATTACATAGTTTCTGTTTAGAGGTATTGGCAAATAGAGGTAAACCTGTAGGAATTGAAGGTCGTCCTAATATTCTCGAATCTAATCAAGACCGTAAACAAATTCTATTACAAGCAGTAATGGATGATCCAGAACTCAAGTATGAGTTAAACCACGTCGGAGAACCAAAGCAGCAAAATCAGCTTTTAACAAGTTGGTTTGAAATTATTGAGAAAGCTAAAAGGAATTTACAAATTCCTGAAATGTTAACTGAAGAAATTCACAAAAAAGTTTATGAAGCTTATAATGAATCCCTTCGTATATCTAATGCTGTAGATTTTGATGATCTATTATTATTGACATACCAACTATTTACAGAACGCCCTAAAATAGCTGATTTTTATCGTCGGTTATACAAATATATTTGCATTGATGAAGCACAAGATTTAAATGAAGCTCAATATCAGGTAATTCTTGCGCTTTGTGGAAATGATTATCGAAATGTGATGATGGTTGGAGATCCTAAACAGGCAATATTTGGCTGGAATGGAGCAAATCCTAAATATCTTGATAATTTTGAACAAGACTTTAAGGCAGATAAGATTGAAATGAGAGAGAATTTTCGTTCGTCTCAAAAGGTTGTTAACGCAGCGAAGATTTTAGATCCCAAATATGAAGTAGAAGGAAAATTACCAATTGTCGGTGAATTAAAATTTATAGAGGCAGAAAATGAAAAAAATGAAGCAGTTTTAGTATTAGATTACATTAAAAATCTCATTGATAATGGACATCCAGACGTTGAAAGTCCTATCACTTGGGGAAGTTGTGCATTAATAGGTCGTACTCGATATGTACTATCCTCTGTAGAAGAAGAATTAACTAAAAGAGGATATCCTTATTATCAACAAATTTCATCTCAGGATGAAAGTGAATCTGATTTATTAAAAGACTTTGAATTATGTATGAGAATTATAGGTAATCCTCGCGCTCATCTTCATCTTGACAAACTCATCAACCGTTGGAATATAGATAAAAATTCTGCATCTTATAAACATTTAACTAATGGTGTAGATATTTTAAATTCAATAGGTAAACAAATCTCTTGTGAAAAACAAAAAGCTGTCTTAGATGCTTTAGAAACAATAGATTGGAATGAACAAAATTTTAATTTTATCAAAGCCTTAAATGTTTTAGATGAATTTGCCAATACCTTAGAAAATTCAGACGAAGAACGTGCCTTAATTATACAAGATACTAGATTATGGCGTAAAGATTGGGATGTTTTTATACGTTCACAACCGGGAGGTAATCACAGTCTTACATCATTTCTTAATCATATTGCTTTAGGAACAACTCAACAAGCAAAACATGAAGGTATCGCATTATTAACAGTTCATTCGGCTAAAGGATTAGAGTTTGATATAGTTATTGTCATGGGAATGGTAGAAGGAACATTTCCTGATTATCGTGCTAAAAGTCCTGCTGCTTTAGAAGATGAAAAACGTAATATATTTGTTGCTGTTACTCGCTCCAGAAGAATACTAGGTTTATCTTACCCAAAAAAGAAAATGATGCCTTGGAGAGAGGAAAAAATACAAACACGATCCCGATATATAAATCAAATCAAAGTCAGGTATAAAAACTTATAAAGAAAATCATCTCCTCGAAATACCGATAACTATTATATGGGTTTCGTTCCTCAACCCAACCTACGACTCAACAGACGACTTATAATTGATCAAATAACTGCAAACATATCTTAGGCATGAAACTGTGACCGAAACTGGAAAATACAAAGATACCGTTAACCTCCCCAAAACTAACTTTGATATGCGGGCAAACGCAATCAAGCGCGAACCCGAAATTCAAAAATTCTGGGAAGAAAACAACATTTATTCTCGCCTCTCTCAAGAAAACCCAGGCGAATTATTTATACTGCACGATGGACCACCCTACGCTAACGGTCAGTTGCATATTGGTCACGCCTTAAATAAGATTCTCAAAGATATTATTAACCGTTACCAACTTCTAAGAGGTCGTAAAGTTAGATACGTTCCTGGTTGGGATTGTCACGGATTACCAATTGAGTTAAAAGTTCTGCAAAACATGAAATCGGCAGAACGACAAAACCTCACTCCTATTCAACTGCGTCAAAAAGCGCAAGATTTCGCATTAAAAACTGTAGATGAACAACGGGAAAGTTTTAAACGCTATGGGGTGTGGGGTGACTGGGATAATCCTTATCTGACCTTAAAACCGGAATACGAAGCGGCGCAAATTGGCGTTTTCGGTCAAATGTACCTAAAAGGTTACATCTATCGCGGTTTGAAGCCTGTACACTGGAGTCCTAGTTCCCGCACTGCTTTGGCGGAAGCTGAGTTAGAATATCCTGAAGGTCACGTTTCTAGGAGTATTTACGCCGCTTTCCCAGTGGTGAAGGTCTCCGACAAACTAAAATCAATTTTAGAGCCATTAATACCTGATTTGGGCGTGGCTGTGTGGACAACTACACCCTGGACGATACCGGGTAATTTGGCTGTAGCTGTAAATGGGGCGTTAAATTATGCGGTGGTGGAAGTCTCACGCAAAGATGCAGAAACACAAAGTCAATGCAAGTATCTGATAGTTGCGGCTGATTTGGTAAAAAGTTTGACTGCAACTTTAGATGTTGATTTGACAGTGAAGGCGACTTTTGCAGGTCAAGATTTAGAACATACCACTTATCGTCATCCGCTTTTTGACCGTGAAAGTCCGGTGGTAGTTGGTGGTGATTATATCACTACTGATTCGGGTACTGGGTTGGTACATACTGCCCCTGGTCATGGTCAAGAAGATTACATTGTTGGGCAAAAATACGGTTTGTCAATTCTTGCCCCGGTGGATGATGCTGGTAATTTTACGGAAGAAGCTGGTAAATTTGCTGGCTTAAATGTGTTGAATGACGGTAATCAAGCGATTATTGATGCGTTAAATGAAGCTGGTTCTCTGTTGAAAGAGGAAGCATATCCTCATAAATATCCTTATGATTGGAGAACCAAGAAACCGACGATTTTCCGTGCTACTGAACAATGGTTCGCTTCTGTGGCAGGATTTAGGGAAGATGCTTTAAAGGCGATCGCATCTGTGCGTTGGATTCCCGCGCAAGGTGAGAATAGAATTACACCGATGGTTGCAGAACGTTCTGACTGGTGTATCTCTCGTCAACGGACTTGGGGTGTCCCCATTCCTGTGTTCTATGATGAGGAAACCGGGGAAGCACTGCTGAATGAGGAGACTATTAACCACGTGCAAGCTATCATTGCAGAGAAGGGTTCTGACGCTTGGTGGGAGTTGTCGGTTGAGGAGTTGTTACCCGAACCTTACCGCAGTAATGGGCGTAAGTACCGCCGGGGTACAGATACAATGGATGTGTGGTTTGATTCTGGTTCATCTTGGGCGGCTGTAGCTAAACAAAGACCAGAATTAGGTTATCCTGTTGATATGTATTTGGAAGGTTCTGATCAACATCGGGGATGGTTTCAATCTTCGCTGTTAACCAGTGTTGCGGTAAATGGAATTGCACCTTATAAAACAGTTTTAACTCATGGTTTTACCTTGGATGAACAAGGACGGAAAATGAGTAAATCTGAGGGAAATGTGGTAGATCCAAATGTGATCATTAATGGTGGAAAAAACCAAAAACAAGAACCTCCTTATGGTGCGGATGTGTTGCGTTTGTGGGTGTCTTCAGTTGATTATTCTGGTGATGTCCGTGTAGGAAGTAATATCATCAAACAATTAGCTGATATTAGGAATAAAATCCGCAATACTGCCAGATTTTTGTTAGGTAGTTTGCATGATTTTGATCCTCAAAAAGATGCAGTTCCCTATGAAGAATTGGCAGATTTAGATAAGTATATGTTGCACCGTATCCGTGAGGTATTTAATGAGGTGACAACTGCTTTTGATAAATTCCAATTTTTCCGCTTTTTCCAAACAGTGCAGAATTTCTGTGTTGTAGATTTGTCGAATTTTTATTTAGACATTGCCAAAGATAGATTATATATCAGTGCTGCTGATAGTTTCCGTCGTCGCAGTTGTCAAACAGTTTTGCACATCGCATTGGAAAATTTAGCCAGATCAATCGCACCTGTTTTATGTCACACTGCGGAAGATATTTGGCAATTTATCCCCTATCAAACTCCTTATAAATCAGTGTTTGAAGCTGGTTGGGTGAAGGTTGATGATAAATGGGAAAACGCAGAATTAGCAGAATTTTGGGATAAGCTGCGAACACTCCGCACCGATGTTAATAAGGTGATGGAACAAGCGCGGATTGAAAAAATGATCGGTTCATCTTTGGAAGCAAAGGTGTTAGTAAATATTTCCGATCAACAGCTATGTGAAGCTATCAAAGGTTTCAATACTGGAGAGGGAAATAATATTGATGAGTTGCGATATTTATTATTAGCATCTCAGGTAGAAATAGTAGATGATGCTGCCAAAATTGCAGATGTGAAATACAAAGCAACCACCGAAAATTGGACTATTGGTGTAGTAAATGCAGAGGGTCAAAAATGTGATCGCTGTTGGAATTATTCTACTCATGTAGGAGAATCAGAAGAACATCCTTTATTGTGTGAAAGATGTATTCCTGCATTAGCTGGAGAATTTTAATATCCTATAATGTAGGGGTTTACTAATGTTCACCAATGTCAATTTAACGTAAATTGATGTATTTTTAAGCCAGGGAATAAATTCCCTGTCTAATAGCTAAAGT
>RDXV01000292.1 GCA_004292695.1 Nostocales cyanobacterium
AGTTATCAGTTATCAGTTATCAGTTATCAGTTATCAGTTATCAGTTATCAGTTATCAGTTATCAGTTATCAGTTATCAGTTATCAGTTATCAGTTATCAATTATTACTGTTCACTGTTCACTGTTCACTGTCACCTGTCACCTGTCACCTGTCACCTAACTTCTAAATAATCTTGTATATTGGGTTTCATGCTGCATACTTGCTAAGGATAAACCCCAATTACAACTAGCTAGGTTATCATCTTCTAGGGTGAGAATTTCTAACATTGTCACATTTAATAATGTTTGCAAACTTAATAATAATTCTTGCCCAGCGGTTTGCCCCAAGGGAATTAGTTTTACACCTGCTGTAATTAAATTATTTGCCCAACTGTGAAGGTAAGCTAATAATGCAGCATGATGGTTAATTTGCCAATGGGCAGCAGCAATTCCAAAGGCGATGGCATAATTACAAGGATAACCTAACGCCTTGCTTAAAGGTACGGTTTCCGGGGCAAGTTTAGTTAATAATTGTACGAGCGATCGCCCCATTTGCCAACTACCAGCCCGTAATTCTTCCGTATCTCTAAAAGCAGACAACCATAAATTCCAGGTTTTTAAACTTGCTAAATCATCATTTTTTATAGCATTGAAACCACGAATCATTACCACACCATCTACACGAATTGAACCATATTTTAATTCCGATTCTAACCATTTTTTTAAACTATTAACATCATAAATTATTTGCTTTTCTACTAACATTTCCAAACCTTCAGAATAGCTATAAGCACCCACAGGTAAAGCCGGACTTGCTAATTGTAAAATAGATAGAAAATTCAAATTAGTGAGAGTGATGATTTCCATAAGCTCCTGATTCTGGTTGAAAGGGTACAATTTCCGCTTTTATTTCTAAACCCATATTTTTTAACATATTTTCTAACACAGAATCTGGTAATAATCGCAAATAATCAACTGTAATTTCTACAGGTACGTGACGATTTCCTAAATGATAAGCTGCTCTTAATAATAGTGAAGGTGTTGATGCAAATACAGTTAAAACAGGTTCAGGTTTAGCGACAATCTTTAGTAAAAAAGTATCATTTTCATCTGTTAAAATATCACCATCTTGTAAAACTGTACCTCTTGGTAAACGTAAGAATATCTCATGGTCATCTAATGTAAATTTGTAACGGCTGCGGGTACGTTCTTCCGCTGTAAGTGGTAGTATGAAATCAATACCAGTATCAATATTAGGTTTTAGTTTCGTTAAAGTTATCATTGGTAGCTCAAAAATCATAGATGTCCTGATAAATTTTAAGCTGTAATGTAGCCATAAAAACACCCACACATCAAAAAATCCCCTATGCACAAGCTAGAGGATATCTTATTACTGTTTTAAAAAACAGCTAATTTATTAATCAACTATTAAGCTGGTATTTCCTGTGTTTAATCAGTAATAAACAACTCTTCATAATCATGGGAAAAATAACTATGAAACTTTTTAAACTTCTCAGGAGTAACTGCACTTTGTAAAACCGCAAAAACCGCCCTAACGTGCATAGCTGCTGTAGTTGGAGCGATATTTTCCTTTTGACTGGTACGCTGAATAAATTCTTGTAAATGAAAAGATTCAGTAGTTTCAGTTTCCTGTTTTTGTAAAAATTCACTTAATTCTGAAGGAATTTCTTTTGCTAATTCCTGCGCTTCATCTTTGGGAATAAGTTCTCTTAAAGTTGCTAATGTGGCACGAGTAGCATTTTCAGCTTCTATACGAGAGCTTGATTGAGATAAAGTTTCTACATGAGTAATAAATTCCGTATATTCCATTTTTAACCCTCCAATTTAAAAAATAACAATTTTAATAACATAGATAAACACAGAGTAAACACTATAGTTATTACTCTGCGCTACTGATTAGAAAATTTAAAAATTGGCGTGTCTCATCTCCCACTTCCTAACGCCCTTTGCTTTTGAATCTCTTAACACTTAATTTATATTTCTAGAGTTCAATACTCATCTGTCTCACGACTGGTTCAATTTTCTATATTTTTCAATAGGTACATTAACCAAGATAAAATAATTTACAGCATTAACAAAATATTTCTGAAAAATTAAACTTGAGACAATACTTATTAGTTAACTTGACAAAATATGAAGTTAAAGAATGAAGGGTGAAACCCCTCATCCCTAAAATCTTCACATAGTATGATAAAATAATTAGTAAGTCTTAAATATTTCAATACTTAACCGCTAAAAGCCTATGAAACCAAGTAAACATAAAGGTGATGGGTGTCACCCCTCGTTTATTTAATCACAATTTGTTTGTAGTCATGGTAGATTTTTGTTAGTTAGATTAACAAAAATCCTGACATATCAGTGTCAACAGAGAACCAAGAAAAAAATTTGAGAAAAGTGCCAACTTGGCAACCACAAACTGAATCAGCAAGTTAAATTAAATTAGACAAACGAAAACAAGGTAGTTGCTAAAAACTACAATAGATTAGCTAATGATTCTTGTAGAGTTTGTCAGACAACCAAATAAAGTGATCGTTTGCTGCAATAGGAATACTCATTGAGTAGAAGTATAATCGTTAAAATATAAATTACCCCCCCTAATTTAACGGTTATATCTTGAGTTTATTCCCTAATCGCTTCAGCAGCAAATAGTAGAGTGGGAGTGAAAGGCGCTTGGTAATGCCTCCTCCCACTCTCTTTTTTGGGACTATGGAGAATTTAGAATTTAGAATTTAGAATTTAGAATTTAGAATGTGGGATTGATAACTGATAACTGATAAGTAGGTAGGCGTTGAAAATTGTCGTCATGGCAAGGCAAGAGGCAAAAGGCAAAAGGCAAGAGGGAAGAGACTTTCAGCGATTTTACATTTTGTTAC
>RDXV01000019.1 GCA_004292695.1 Nostocales cyanobacterium
AACCCAGATAAATTCAAGGGTAGAAGGTGAAAAATCAGAAAATAGGTGCAAGATATTTGCGGGGGATAGTCCCAAAAGCGTGCATTTTGGGTTGAAGAAATCACAAAATTGCGGAATGACGAATAGCTGAAACTATTCCCTATTCCCTATTCCCTATTCCCTATTCCCTATTCCCTACCTCCACGAAAAGACTTTTTCAGCAAACCCTAATTAATAATTGCATCAGCCACTTGATGGGTAACATCCAATTATATCTATCAAGTGATAACTATATAGCATTTTCTAGTGTAATGAGGTATACTTTGGGCGGGCAAGATGCCCACCCCACAAGAGGTTTCATAATTAGGGTTTGTACCTCATCAGAATAAAATCTGCTGTAAAATATACTTATCGCTATAGTCATGCAATCTTAAATATTTTAGCAAAAATCCGCCGTAATATTTTTACATTAACTACGACGGAAAAATGAATAATTTACACACCAAGAGGAAAAGTTTTTACTACCAAGGTGTTAAAAAGTAAACATGAAGACGAAATTTACTTTTCTGCCTACTTTACCTCTTGATATTTCCTACTGTGCTAGATGTACTTAACATATCACTTTTTATTTTTCAGGACAGTGTTATAATTATCAAATGCCTTGTATTTTAAACAACAATATCAGCAAATAAATATTTCTCAAGTCTGATTTTTATTGATATATAATGGTTTAAAGAAATTCTATATAAAAACTTAAATTTATTTTAGCGAATGTTCTGGATAGGTATTGGTTGTCAAAAAGGAATTTCTTTACAGTTAGTTAATGTAGGTATTTTACAAATATTCCAACAATATCAACTTGCTAACAGTAATATATCTGGACTTGCTACCATTGATATTAAAGCCTCAGAATTTGCTATCAAAGAATATTGTCAAATCAATAATTTACCATTAAAAACCTTTAGTGCAGAAACCTTAGCTGGTGTTTGTGTTCCTCACCCTAATCAAAAACTCACGGAAAAAGTAGGAACTGCAAGTGTAGCGGAAGCATCAGCTATTTTAGCAGCATTAGCAATTACATCTGATATGAATTTATTAAAATTATTAGTTCCTAAACAAGTTTTTAGACTTCCAGGAGAAACAAAAGCTGTGACAATTGCTGTGGTAGAAATTTTAGCATTCAGCAGTTAACCCGGAAAATTTGAATATTACTGAATGCTGAAAATTTCACCTTTCATCAACATCGCTTTAATCAACAACACGTAAAAGATAATTGATGATACTAGAAACAACCGATAAAACAATAGATCCCAAAAAAGCAGGTATAAAACCCTCAATTTCAAAACCAGAAACAGGGGTAACAGCACTTGCTAACCAGAGAGTTAAAGCATTAATGACAAAGGTAAATAAACCAAACGTAATTAAAGTAATAGGAAATGCTAAAAAACCCAAAATTGGCCGGATGATAGCATTTACAAAACCGATAACAATTGCCGCTACTAAAGCCGCTGTAAAGGTTGTGATAATGAACCCAGAGACAATTTTAGAAGTGATTAATAGTGCAAAGGCTGTACCCAACCAAGTTAATAAAAAGTGTTTCATTTGCAGTCAGGGTAACAATAATGTGCAGATTAATTTACCTTGTTTAACGTAATCTTTGCAAGAAAACATTCCAAGTTGCGCCACCTACTATACCATCTGGTTGTAAACCATAGCGAGTTTGAGCCGCTTTTACCGCTGCTTCAGTAGCAGCACCAAAGTCACCATCTAGGGGACCTTTCAAAAAACCCAATGTTTGTAATAATCTTTGTAGTTTTATGACTTCATTGCCTTTATTACCTAAACGTAAAATTGGCCATCCTGCGTCTGTATATTGAATATTAGGATTTCTTTGGTTAACAGGGGTAGGCTGAAAACTGTTCTGAGAGTTATTCGGGGTAGTTGTGGTTTTTTTAGGAGTAGTGGGTTTAGGTTGGGGTTTAGTTGTGGTAGTTCTATTGTTAACATTACCGGTGCGAGTGGGAACGGTAACAGTTGAAACGGCTGTTGGTTTGGGTGTTGATACAGGGTTATTAACTACCATTGTAGAAACACTGGGAAATAATTTTTGCCAGGTGATAGCATCTACAACATTATTAGGATTTAACCCAGCAGCTTGTTTAAACTGATAAACTGCTCTAGCTGTATTTTCTTGATAAATGCCGTCTACAGCACCTGTGTAAAAACCTAAAAGTTTTAATGCTGCTTGCAGTTCTGTAACTCGTTCACCTTGACTACCAATTTGTAAATTAGGGCGGTTAATTTTACTGGTGGTGTTTGCTTGGGCAATTTCTACCGGTGCAGCTAGGGATGGTAAATGAGATGATAACAGTAATGAAGATGTAGAAGCCAGTAAAAGTAAAGAGTAAGTCTGCTTTTTGAAAAATTTCTGGGTAATTTTTGTTATTAAGGTTGATGCCATAGATTTCACCTGGAATTTGTTGTTAGTTACTATGAAAATGTTAGCTAGTTAATGTGAGCTAATTAATATTAGCTAATTAATGATTTAATTGCATTTTCTTGACCTACTAAAGATACATAAGGTTTCTGTAAATAACTATTAGCTGCTGTCATTGCTAACTTAGGAGTCACTTGGCTAATAATTTGAGGAAATTCATGATCAAATTCAATTCCTAAGCCTAATATTTCATACCAGCCATATATTTGAGCAATTTGCCCGTTAGTTTGTTTACCTAAAGCATATTGTCCCAGAATTTTATTTTTAGCTGTTTGAATTTCCTCCTCTGAAAGTTCACTATTACACAAACGTTCTACTTCTTGGCGTAGTCCGGTTAAGGCTATTTCTGTGTTGTCTGGTGCTGTACCCATGTAAACAATAAATGAGGCGGGATAGAGGCGAGTTGAATAAATTGCTGATACTTCGTAGGCTAAACCTCTTTTTTCTCGTAATTCGACAAATAAGCGGCTAGAAAGACCATTTCCCAGGTATGTAGATAATAATTTGAGGGCAGCATAACCAGGGGCGCTAACTGATGTTCCCATGTAACCCAACATGACTATTGATTGTTGTGTATTTAGGGGTTTAATGCAAGATTGAGGTTGTACAGAAATAAGTGGTAAGTCTAATATATGCCGGGGTTGATCCGGTGGCTGCCAATCACCAAATATTTTTGATACTATTTCTAAGGCTGTTTCTAAAGTAATGCGTCCAGCAATACTAATTACCATGTTATCTGGACGAAAATGTACTTGATGAAATTCTTCTAAGTCTGCGCGGGTAATATGCTCTACTGTTGTTTCTGTACCTAATACTGATGTAGCATAGGGGTGATTTTGGTACATTACCTGACGCATTTGTTCAAAAGCGACGTTAAAAGGTTGTTCTTTTTGGGAACGAATATCTTGTATTGCTAACCGCTTTTCTAGTTCTATTTGGTTTTGGGGAAATGTGGGCGATCGCAATAACAACCCAGACAATGATAATATTTCTGCAAAATCAGCGGTTACTGTTTTTAAAGATAGTAACAAATAATCAGTACCAGCGTTAACATTTAAACTTGCTCCCACTGATTCCACTTTTTCGGCGATTTCTAAACTATTTAACCCATCACAACCTTTGGTAATTAATGTTGATAATAAATTAGCTAAACCTGCTTTTTCCCGATTTTCATAACAACTACCAGCACGGATAAAAATTCTCCCTGCTACTATATCAGCGGCTGGATTTTCTGCTACTAATAAAACAATACCATTGGATAATACGGTGCGATGGATGGAAGACATAGAATTACGAAAAAAGTAGAATAACTAATTATTATTGACAATTAAGGCTTGAAAATAGTAGCAGCGTAATTTTGCGGTGATAGATATTGTTTAGCTAATTTTTGCAGTTCTTGACTATGAAAGGACTGAATTTGCTGAGGATAGGCAACCGCTAATTCTGCTTGGGCAATGGTATTGTAATAACCATATAGGGATGTTAACTGATTTGGTGTTTCTGTGGCAAAAGCATATTCATTACATAATCCTCTCTGAACCCGTTTTAGTTCTTGCTCACTGACACCGACAGTCTGTAATCTATCTAAATGTTCCTGAATTAAACCTTCTACCCGCTCTAAATATTCTGGTTCTAACCAAGCGGTAATGGTGAATAAACTTGCTTCCCTTTGCAGATAAAAATTACTACAAACTGCGTTAACTATCTGTTTTTCTTCACGCAGATCATGTACTAAGCGGGAAGTTCTACCTTGTCCTAATAATACAGATAATAATTCTAATCCGTTTGCATCTCTGAGTTTTTCTACACCTGGTACTACCCAAGCCATCATTAACCGTGCTTGTTCTAGATGTGGTAAAATAATCTCCCTTGTGTAAATACCCTGAATACTTGGTATTGGATGTTTTTGTGGTGATGGATAATCAGGAACATCATTAAAATTACTAAATGTCCGCTTTACCAGTTCTAGCGCTGTTTGTGGTTGCACATCTCCCACTACTACCACTGTCATATTTTCAGGTTGATAGTGGTAACGATGAAAACCGCGCATTGCTTCTGGTGAATGCTGCATTAATTGTTTTTCTGTACCTAAAATAGAACGTCCATAGGGATGATCTTTATAAACATTTTTTAGTAGTGATTCAAAGCCTAACCAATCTGGATCATCAGCACAAGAGCGAATTTCTTCTAAGACAACATCTCTTTCCCTGATAAATTCATCGTCGGGAATGGCCGCATTGAGTAAAAGTTCACCCAAATAGGGTACAGCTTCCCCTAAATAAGATGTAGCTGTGGTTAAAGAGTAGTGAGCATAATCATGGCTAGTTGCTGCATTGCTGATACCACCAACTTTTTCAATGTGATAATCAAATTCTCCTGGTGCTAGGGTAGCTGTACCCTTAAAAATCATGTGTTCTAAAAAATGCGCCATCCCAAACCAGGGTTCTGTCTCGGTAATTGCTCCAGCACGTACCCATACATCTGTCACCACTACAGGGGTAGCAGAAATCTGCTGATGAATTAATGTTAAACCATTATCTAGGCGGAAAACTGAGGCTGGAAACACTGTGTTAATTAGTTGTTATGACAATTTTGGGATATCTCACCACAATTTTACGCATTTTTTCCATATTAATCCTAAATTTCTGTTAACCGAGGCAGGAGGCCGTTTTTGTAACGAGGATTTATACCCCTCTCCAAAGGCGTTAGCGTAGGGATACGAAGTCCGGTTTTATACCCGATTGTTTAAATAACAAAACTCCCCAGATGAAACAACCGGGGAGCTTTAGAATATTTAGTTCACCACAACGCCGTCTTACCTAAGTTTATGACCTGGGTTAACCAGGTGGGAACTGATCTTTCCTGTTTAAAGTTTCCGAGTACAGGCTCGGTCTACTGCCACAGGAACTTGTTAGCTCCCTTATTTTTAAAGACATAGATCAAAAAACTTGGGGGCAGTCACCAACGTCGCAGTGTAACTAACTCATTATAACTGGTAAGAACAATTTGTGTAGAGGGGGAGGGGAAGAATTTAGAATTTAGAATTTAGAATGAAGAATGAAGAATTGGTAAAAATATTTTCTTCCCCTGCTTCCCCTGCTCCCCCTGCTCCCCCTGCTCCCCCTGCTCCCCCTGCTCCCCCTGCTCCCCCTGCTCCCCCTGCTTCCCCTGCTCCCTCCTATTTACAATACCAGATAGATTCTATGGTTTGGATGATAGACTCTCTATCTTGAGGCTGTTCTAATAGTACGGTGATATGTCCTAGTTTTCTGCCTGGGCGAGATTCGGTTTTTCCGTACCAGTGCAAGTAAGCATGGGGAATGGCTGATAATTCTTGTCTTTTTGCTTGATAATCACTGTTTGAATTTTCATACCCTAATAAGTTCACCATGACCGCACCAGGAACGGTTAAACTGGTGTCAGCTAAAGGTAAACCCGCAACGGCTCTGAGATGTTGTTCAAACTGGGAAGTAACACAAGCATCTAGGGAAAAATGCCCGGAGTTATGGGTTCTGGGTGCAATTTCGTTAATGAGTATTTTGCCTTGGGCGGTGATAAATAGTTCGATGCCAAAAGTACCAATTACTTCCAGGCTGTTTAATATTTTATGGGCGATCGCCACAATTTCCGCTGTTTGTGCTGATGTAATATCTGCTGGTGCAATGACTCGCCGACAAACTTGTTGTTCTTGTTGAGTTTCCACCACTGGATAGGTGACTATTTCCCCAGTTACTGAACGGGTGGCAATTATCGCTAATTCTCTGGTAAAAGGAACAAATTCTTCTATGAGAAACGGTGTATGACTTTGACTAACTATTGTGGATAAAGTAGTCAAATCATTAATGATAAAAGTTCCTTGTCCATCATAACCATGTCGTCTGGCTTTGAGAACAAAGGGAAATTGCCAATTTTGAATTTGAGAGGCAATATTTACTGATGACTCAATAGCCAAAAATTCGGGAACTGGTAAACCTAAATCCTGTAAATAGCACCGTTGATGATATTTGTCTAATAAAGGTGATAATGCTGCTAATCTAGGACGAAAACACACACCTTGTTTTTCTAATAAAGATAAAGCATCTAAATCAACAAATTCATTTTCAAAGGTGATGACATCGCATCTTGTGGATAAAATTTCTGTGGCTTCTGCATTATCCACCGCTGATAAAACTATATCAGAAGCTATGGATACAGCAGGATCATGTTTATTAGGAGTTTGTACTATTAATTCCAACCCTAATTTTTTGGACGCATCCCCCATCATCCAGGCCAGTTGTCCACCACCAATTACACCAATACGCTTTATTGACATTCTAACGACTCACGAGTTTCTACACCAGTTTGAGAATTTACACCACTGGCTTTTTGACATAGTTCTTTAACTTGTGCTTTATCTAACATTGCATAACTGAAGTCTGCACCTTCGATATTCACGTTATTAAAGACGGAATGGAGCAAAATAGCTTCTACTAAAACGGCATCACTTAAATCAGCCCCGTCTAATTTTACTTCATTTACCATTGCATTAGTTAAGTCTGCTCCGTGTAAATTTGTCTTTGTCATGACTGAAGCACTTAATACTGCTCCTCTCAAGTCAGCACCAGTAAAGTTGGCCATTTCTAGGTTAGAGTTAGAAAATTCTGCTGCTTGTAAATTTTGGAAAGAAAAATCTTGTCTTGCTAGTTCTGCGTTACTAAATGATAGGGGATGAGTCCAGCTAACTGCTAATGCTGGAAGTGCTGCACACCAGATCATAGCTGCTAAAACTAATCCTATTATTTGTTGCCAATACATCATCTATTAACCATTTGTAATGTTTATTATGTTTCAGTTTACCGTAATATGAAATATTTCTAAAGGTTAATGATCTGAGATTGATTGTTTTGATATCTGTTATTTTGATATCTATTGTTTTGAAGATGCCAGGAATTGTTGGTTAATTATGTCAATATGATTAAGATTAAAAGCTGAGGCGGATATATCCCCTACTGCTTGGTGATTCGGGTTTTTGATTATGAAGTTACTAATTTACTAATTTGCAATTGGAGAAGTGAGAAATTGTTATGATTGCTTTAGATATTCATATTAACTTACATATTTCTTTACATTTGTTGATATTCCAGAGAGAAAGTAAAGTTTATTAAATTATTTCGTTAACCCTGATTAGTAGCTGTTATTCTTTTGATTAATAACAGTTATGCTGACTGTTTCACTGGATATGGTTACTTTTGGTAATCATATAATTAGCGTTAATCCTATAAGCATTTTTTAGCTAGTCAGGAATCTTTAATCAATCTATATTCACAAATTAGGGAAAATTGGAATTGTTATGTTCATGATCAATCATTACTCTCTGGAATGGATCGAAGCCTGGTGTGTAGAAAACGGTTGGACAGATTTATTTGTAGAACGTCGTGGTAACTATTGGGCGTTTCCACCAGGGGGAGTGATGCCAGAACCAATTCCAGTTAGTGTGTTAAGAATGATTAAAGCTGAAAATGGTTTAACTAATCAGGAAATTGGCTGGTCTATGACGGCTGTGGCCATTACTATTTTATCTGTTATTTATACCATTATGTTTAAATGTCCTATGCCTTTGGTTTTTGCCTTTGCTTTTAATGCGATGACAGTTGCACAGCTAGAAGTGGAAGAAGCCTAAAAAATAAACCCTGTAAAGTATCATCACCTTACAGAGTTTTATTTATATAGCAAGTGGAGCTTATGGGAATTGAACCCATGTCCAAATTGGGTATTAACCCCCCGCTCGTTCACAGGTTTAGCCTTTCTTACCCTCAAGGCGGGAATCGTTCATTATCCCGAACGTAGGATGCTCTGATTTAATCTTAGCCAGTAAACCAATCAGAGAACGCTTACTGGAGCATCCGTTGGGGTTTGGTCTCTAGTCCTTAACGGAGTCAAACCAGAGACGCTCGGACCTATAAGAGGCTATTAGGCAGCTACTAGGGCTTCCTTACGAGCAAAGCTTACGATATTGTTCGCATTTACTTTTTGTTTGAGCCTTTGATTTGCGAGAGGAGACTCACTCTCGACCTGAATCACAGAGCAGCTTTCGCCAACCTGTCGAAACCGTTAAAGCCCCATGAGGTTTTACTTACACTTATATTATAATCCAAAATTTGGAAAATGTGTCAAGTGATAGAAAATTTATCAGCATTTAGTAGTTAGGGGTTAGCAGTCAGCTAATAGAAGGTGATGAATTTGAATTGTGGATTTGTGAAATTGACACTTGAATTGACACTTGATATTTATTACCATTTTGCTGGATTTGGAAGGAATGACAGGACTTTAAAAATTTAATAAAACTACCATTAATTTTAATATCTTTCATTTGTTTAGTGATGGGTTTACCATATTTATGGTGAAACTTCACACCTAAAACACTTGCATCTACACAGCTATTGTGAGTTTGGCTAATTAATTCTAAAACAATATTTATCAGTGCTTGTTCTAAGTCTAAAGCTGAGTGAATTTCTGATGAAATTTCCACAAATTTTTTTACAGATGCAAACCCACTAACTTCCCATTTGTTATCTTTTAGTTGCATATTAAAAGAATTGCGAGATTGTAAAAATTTGACAAAGTTACCACCTAATCGTAATTCTTTCATTTGTTCAGTAATTGGTTTACTGTATTTTTGTTTAAATTTACCAGCTAAAAGACTGATATCAAAACTTTGATTGGGAAATTTTGTAGACAGTTCTGTTAAAATAGTTTTAATAGCATTTTCTAAATCTAGCACAGAGTCTATTGTCAATAAATCTGAAGATAAACTAGATGGAGATTCATGTAATAAAAGTGATTCTTGGTGAGTATCTTTCAATCTATAATCTGTAAATAGATTGACATATATTTCTCCTTGATCATCAATTTGATGAATGACAAAATCCGTAGGATTATTAATTAATATATCCCTGAGTAGTTTACCTGGAAAATATCTACAAATAATGTCGCTAATATTTAATTGGTATTGATTTTTATAGATTTGATAAATCTGAGATAATTTAATCCAGTAAACTCCGGTCAGTTTTTGTTCTTCTTTAATAATTGTTTTCAATTGGAAAATAAATTTTTCAAGGGATGGTAGTTCCGGTGGTGGGTTAATATTATGAACAGTAGTTCTACCTGTAGAATTATTGAAAATATTGATATTGTCACCATGCTGACTAACTTGATAAACAATTAACCCATGTTGTTGTAAATTATTGCATAGGTTTGTCATTACTTTATCTGAAGAACATACAAAAACTTCTTTAGTATGCGGGTAAAGTTCATGAATTGATGCACCATAAGCAATCATTTTACCATCTGCATTATCTCTACCAGCGGGAACATGAATTAAATCATAACCACGTTCATGTAATTCTATATCCAATTTTCCGCGATTACTCCAATTTGCAAAAGCGATTTTTACATGAATAGGAAAATGACAAACAGTAGCTAAAAATTTTTCTGTGCTGAGATTGATTTGTAAATTTTCTGCATCTAACAGTAAAACAGCGATTCCCAATGGTTGCAAAGTAAGAGTTAAATCACTAGCAGTTAAACTGTGATGATAACCATTATTATTCTTTAAATTTTCACGACTAATTGTAATGATTAATTCTCTGATGGTGGGTGAATTGATAATATCATTCTCTAGAATTGCTGCTAGAGAAACTTCTACTTTTTTAATTACTTCTTCCCAATTTTTACTGGTGCTTAGTAATTCAATGAACTTATTAATTAAAGCTAATTGATTAGATGAATTTTCCCATTTAACTTTTCTGTACTTTTCTCGTAAAAATTCTGGTTGTTGGTTGTAAATGGTAACAATAGCTTTGCATATTTGAGTAGCTATTTTACTTAATAAAGCAGAATTATAGATTGTCAGCGATAGCTCATGGTTTGACATAACTTATAGAATGGAGTAAAGCATCTTAGCGGAAAATGCCAAAAATATCCTTGTATATACTAATTTATACCAGTTGATAGTTTTCTATCTAGTGGAAGTAGTCAGCTAGAAGTGGAAAAATCAAAAGCTGGCTTGTAAACTTATTTACTAAACACCAATGTAGCAAAAATACAGCTTGTGTGAGATCATCGAGATAAATCAAGAATCTCAGACTTAAAGCATCACCAAAATACAAGTAATACTTGACACCCAAATTGATTTTGCCATGACTCAAGGAACAATGACCACTATTGAAGGGATATATGAAGTTTGTATTGGCGTTTCAGAGCCGATTTCAGCAGTTCAATATTGGCAACAGTTTGGTTATCGGATTGGAGAATTAGGAGAATTACCAGCAGAAACAGCCTATCAATTATATGGTGTGAACTCTGCACTTAAAGCAGTTCGCCTCTATCACCAAGACGCAGATCATGGTTTAATCAGGTTAATGAGTTGGGAAAATCCGCAAAATCAAGGTTTAGGCATTAGTTCCATGAAAGTTAAAGGAAATCGCTGGACTACAGCCTTAACTGATAATTTATTAGGAATTTTAAACCATGCAGAAAACGCCAAAGCTATCGGCCAAACAATTAGATACAGTTACCCCTACTGGGAGGTAATTTATCAAAAAGACAGAAAAAGTCGCCCTTTTGTTGAACCAGCGGTGGGAGTGAGAGAAATGCTACTTCTACAACCCCTCAGCAGACAGGTGTTATTTCAGCGTTTTGGTTATGTGATGTCTAACTACGGGAAAATTAACCATAATGCAGCATTTAGCACCAGTCAGTTTACCCATTTGGGGTTAGTGGTGCAAGATGACAGTAAAGAAAGTCTGCGTTTTTATGAAGATGTTTTAGGTTTATTGCGAACCAGGGATGATGTAGAAACTAGCTATGAATCTTCATTAGCAGGTCGAGATTTATTTGATTTGCAACCAGGGGAAAAGTTTATAGTCACAGCATTTGATGATCCTCGTTCTTCTCGTACTGATGCGATGGCTGCCCGTAGTGGTAGACTTTATATTGTCAGGTTTCCTGAAAGTATCTCCTTAGAGTCTCATTACACCTTAGCTCAACCGGGAAGTCTGGGAATGTCTCTGTATACTTACCGAGTCAGGGGAATAGAGGATTATTTTGAGCGAGTAAAATCTAGTAATGTCCAAAAATTTACTAATATCATCAGTAACGAATTTGACGAAAAGAGTTTTTCCTTTGTTGCACCAGATGGTTATTTCTGGACTTTACTGGAAAGACGTTAAGTTTCTCATTTTCTCTCGTTCCCACACTCTCTGTGGGAATGAAATTAGAAGTCTCTGACTTCTATAAAAATAGAGGTAGAACCTCTATGTTTCCATTCCCAGTCGGAGACTAGGAACGAGGGTAATAGAGGTAGAACCTCTATGTTTCCATTCCCAGTCGGAGACTAGGAACGAGGGTAACGAGGGTATGTTTCCATTCCCAGTCGGAGACTAGGAACGAGGGAATTCCCAGTCCGAGACTAGGAACGAGGGAAGGGGGAAATGGATATGATCAAATTACACGTTTAGGCGTAAGCTGAGAAAAGCTGATAGCTAAATTTTCAAACAATAAAGATCAAGCAAGATATATGGTAGCCCACATTGAAGAAGTTGATGCCCAACAATGGGTAAAAACCCGTTCCTCTTTAGATCCTAATGAATCTACTTTTTTAGTTTGGACAGGTAAAATTTATAGTTTTATTCCTGGAGAAAAGCGACAATTATTATTTAAAATCATGGGTATGAGTGTGAGTCGCTGTATTCCCACTGCTGAAGGTCGTTGGGATTTTACTTCTAGGGAATTAACTTATTATTTGAACCCAGAAAGTGATGAAATTTTACGCAGATGGGAAAACCCTTGGACGGGGGAAACTGTTCCAGTTATGCACGTTGCTAATAGTCCAGTGCAAGGTAAATTTAAAGGTAAATTACCTGTGCAGGTAGAGGGAGAAAATACCAGTTTTGTGTTTGATTTATTTCCCTATTATCCTAATCCTTTGGCAGCAGATCCGCAATTTGCAGCTTATTGTCCATCCCCAACTTATCAAGCAGCGGAGTTATTTAAAATCACTGTTAAAAGTGCAGATTTGTTAAATTCAGAATTAAATTCTGTCACAGAATTAAAACTATGTTGGGATAGAATTGGTCAATGGTTGCCTTGGATGAAAATGGGTGAACAACCAGGACAATTGATATATAGTGCTATTGGTAATAAAGTGGGAGGTTTTACAGAGTTACCGTCATTATTACAAGCGGAGATTAATAACCGAGTTCCTTTATATAAACAAGCACCAAAGGCGTTTATTGAGGGTGAGGATATGACTTCTTGGTTGTATTTTCAAAAGAATTTTTCTGCTTATTTAGCAGGTGAAACTTTCCCTTTACCTGTTGACGAAGAAGATTAATTTATTGATGTTAAATTATCAACTTAGCGACAATAAATGTAAAAGCTGGAATTTGCATGAGAATTTTACTAGGTGCTACTATTTCAATTACTCCTCCTGATGTAGATATCAAAGTTTCAATTTGATAAAATTCTTGATATGACTCAGGAATGTGTAAATAATAATTGAATACTGGTGTGTTACCCAAGTTCATAATTACTAAAATTTGTTTTTGTTCAGTTTCATTATGAATGAGTACACACCAGATACCGTCATCTTCAGATAATAATAATGTCCGTCTACCGTAGGCAATTAATTGATTTTGCCTGCGAATTTTTGTTAGTTGTTTAATTAATAAAAATGTGGGATTATTTTGGTCATAAGGTTGAAATACTTTGCGGTTAATAAAACCAAATTTCCATGTACAAGCAGGATTATCAAATAAATCCTCTCTCACATAACAATCATGTCCTATACATTCTTCTTTACCTTCTTCTTCATGAAATCCTAATGCACCATCAAATTCCTGTTCTGTACCTTGATAAATTGAAGGTATTTGTGGTCCTAAGATTAAACAAGCTAGGGCAAAATGTACTCGAATTCTAGCTTCGTCTCTGTCGGGAATACGACTTAAAAATTCATGAAAAATTCTGCTAGTATCTTGATTATCTAGAAACATAATGTTATTTTGCCAACCACCAGAATATGATTGTGATGGTTCGAGAAAACCACAAAAATAATCTGCTAAACCTGATAACCAGTTACCATCACCTAAAGAATGTTTAATGGTGTAGTAAGTGGGGTAGTCAATTAATCCTGAAAATTTGGCATCATTGTATTCAATTACTTGTTCATGGGTGCTTCCCGCGTGTTCTGCTATTTGCAGAAATTCTTTTTTTCCGAGAATATTTGCATATCTAGATATTTCTGCTACACAAGGTTGCCAAAAGTCTAAACCAACGTGTCGAGCGGAGTCGTAGCGAAATCCATCTATGTCAGTTTCTGCTATCCAATATTTGAGATGTTGTATTAATAATTCTCGGACATAGGTTATTTCTGTACGCCAATCTTCTAAGAATCCAAATAATCTTTGATTCACCATGTCGGTGTACTCTGGTCCATGAAATAAGGATGTATTTCTTGTTTCAATGGGAAATGGCATGACTGCTAATTCTTCACCTTGAATATATTTGAATTCTCCTCCTGGTGGTCCACCGTATTCTTCCCAATTTATGCTATCAGCAATGTGATTATTAACTACATCTAAAATGACGGCAATATCAAATTCATGGGCTTTTTTGACTAATTCTCGTAAAGATTGTAATGTCCCTAAATGGGGATCAACCATTAATAAATGAATGGGATGATAGCCATGATAACCGTCGGGTGCGTTGACGTATACAGGGCTAATGATTATTGTGCCAATGCCTAATGATTTTAAATATTCTATTTTTTCAATTATGCCTTGAATTGTGCCTCCATGACTGGAATAAGGACATGATGGATTGTATATGACTGGACTTAAACGAGTAGGATTTGTGTCTTGTCCGCGAGCAAATCTATCAATAATAATTGAGTAAAATAACCGAGAATTCCAGTCTTTGGGGCTGGGTGTGATGGATACAGATGGTGGTGGTCCATAGACTGGTTGATTGTTAATTATTCCTAAAAATATAGAGGTAATTTCTGTCATAGAACGTGGTGCTTCATCACAGATTAATAAAAATCTGGATCGCTCACTTGTATTTTCTTTACCATTTGTATCTACATATCCTAATTTATATTTATATCCTCCGCCATTGCTGATTTTTGGTAAGGTGACGGAAAACATTTGAAAGCCGTTTTCTGTGATATTTTCTGTTTGTGCTTGAATGCAATCTACGTCACAATATCCTTGACCATCATTTAACTCATAGATTATTTGACCATAGTCAGGATGTTTGGATAGGTGAACTCCAAATCTAATACAGATTGTTTCATTACTTCTGAATACCCAGTTATATGGTGCTGTGTTATGTTCTAGATGTACTTCACAGTATTCATCAAAATAGTGCATATTGTATTCCTATGAGTTAAAGATGATAAGATTTGGAAAATCCGTATAAAAGCTAGTAGGTTGTGGTTAAATGAGTTTTAGGCGAAAGTAGGGGGAATTAAGATATAGGTTGATGGAATGCAAAAATTTTTCCTAAAAATTAGGATGTGTTTCAGAAAGATTTGAGAATTAGTAGCTTCCTAAAATATGGTGATATTTTTTTCACTATCATCAAACCATAAAACTAGCTACTATGGTGAAATAATCAAATAATTAATTTGTATACTAGGTCAATGATAGGAAAAGCATATCATCAATACTTAGTTATAAAGGAAATTTTTTATCAGAGACCATAGTATGATATCATCGCTAGTTTAGTGGTTTGCAGTCAACAATAATGGTAATATCACGAAATCAAATTGTTAATATATCTGAATAGGTTTTTACTAATACTTAGGAAAATAGGAAAATAAGATGAGTCAACAATCTATAACAATCTCGGATGAACAGTTAAAACAGGCTGCAATAAAGGTGATAAACCAAGAATATACGAGTGTGCAACCTACTGCGGAATTACCAAAACAGACTAACTTTTTAAGGGATATTCCACAAACTATACACAGGATAGGTAATGATATTGTTAATTGGTCAATACCTACAGAAATTTCTATAGTTGAGCAATCTCCTTCATTAATGCCTTTAGCTCAGAGACTATTTTTGTGGTCTTTTATTTATGGGATTGCACCAAGACGTTATTTAGAAATTGGTACTGATACTGGTGGTTCAGCAATGATTGTGATGTCGGCAATTCGGGCGCTGGGTTTGGATGATTTTCAGGGGGTTTGTATTGATCCGGAATTTAGATTAAATCAAGCTACAAGGGATTATTTGGGTGAAAGTTTTACTTTTATTCAAAGTAAAAATTCACCGGAAGCTATGATTGAAGCTGCCAAAATATCAGGGCTATTTGATGTAATTCTCATTGATGGTGATCATACTTATGATCATGCTTTGATAGATATTCTGATGGCTATTCCTTATGTATGTCGTGGGGGTTATTTGTTAATTGATGATGCTGCCCACACTCAAGTTCGTGATGCTATTAGTTATGTGATAGAGAATTGTCAACTGATTGATTGTGGGTTTGTTTGTCGTCATAGTGTGTCATCTGAAGTTGAAATTCCATCGGGTAGGTGGCAAGGCGAAGAGTATCGAGTAGGAGGATTATATTTACTGCGGAAACCTTTGTAATTTGCAATTGTAATTTGTAAGGTTTAGGCGATCGCCAATCCTGATATGATCTCAGGTTAGGGCGATCCTATTTTTTTAAGGGTTTATAGAGTATGTTTATACAATTAAACAATATTTAACTTTTTCATCACAAAAGATGTAAGATTATTCACTGTTTCAAAATTATCTGGTAAGACTTCCTCTGGATTAATGGTTAAATTAAATTCTTCTTCCAGAAAAGATTGAAGTTTTAACATACTCATGGAGTCTAAGATTCTATTCTGAATTAAAGGTAAATCATTTACCAAAGCTACATCATTCATTTCATACATAATATCTCTGAGGATGTAATCTTTAATTGCCTGTTCTATGTTTTGTTCTGTATATGGTTGTTGAGAGTCCATAAAAATCTCCTGATTTAACTACTTTAAATATTTTTTATTTTTTTTCTGATTCACTTAATAAGACTCGATCAATTTTACCTCTGGGAGTTTTAGGTAATTGAGTCCGAAATTCAATCTGATCGGGAATCATATATTTAGGCAGATATTGAGAGCAAAAATATTGTAATTTATTTTGTGTTACCTCACTGTTGTCTTTTTTGACAACTACAGCTTTTAGCCGATTTCCAATCTGTTCATCAGGAATAGGAATTACAGCTACTTCTTCAATGTCAGGATGTTGAGAAATTATTTGCTCAATTTCACCTATTTCTATGCGATATCCTCGGCTTTTTATTGTCTGATCACGACGGCCAACATAGACGAAATTACCATCTGTATCTTGTTTGACTAAATCACCAGTACGAAATACTATTTCTGCTCCTAAATGTGAATTTAATGTATAAGGAATTAGCACTTCTTCTGTTTTTTCTGGCATTCCCCAGTATCCTTTCATGAGTGATGAACCCCTTGCATAAAGTTCACCAATTTCTCCGGGACTGGCAATTTTATTTTCATCATTGACTAAAAATAAATCAATGTTATGACCAGCTTTTCCTAAAGGAATTGAGGTCATTTCTGAGGGAATTTGATTAAATAGGTAATAGGTTCTTACTCCTGTTTCTGTAGATCCATAATTGTTGCAATATTGAACATGGGGAATTATTTCCATTAGCTGACGCAGGTATTTGATGGGAAATACTTCACCAGCAAAGGTAATCATTCTTAGTGCTGATAGGTTTTGTTGTTGTAAGTTACCTCTGAGAATTAGCTGTATTAATAAAGAAGGAACTGATGACCAAATATTGATTTTTTGTTCAGAGATGAAAGCAGCGAGCATGATAGGAAATGCTACCATTTCTGGCGGTACAATAACTATTGTTGCTCCGGCTTGAATGGAGGTAAAAATATCAATTATTGAGGCACTAAAGGTAATTGAAAATTGATGAGATATGCGTTCTTGAGGCTGGACTTGCAAACATTCATAAAAACAGTTCGCCATGTTTAAAGATGAACGATGGGAAATCATTACACCTTTTGGTTTTCCTGTTGAACCAGATGTATAAAGAATTTGGGCTAGGTCTGAATCTATTAGTTTTACAGGTTTTAATGATGTTGTCGTTGCTGTTAATACTTGTTGCCAATTTATGATTTTTGTGGGTGATATTTGTGCTTGATTTATGTTTTCTGTGTTGTCAATAATGGCTAGTTGTAGATGATTGATCGCTGTGTTTATAAATTCTTCTGTGTATAATTTTGTGAGTATTTTTTCAGCGGTTATGATGGCTTTAATACCACAGTTTTCAATCATAAAGGCTATTCTTTGCATGGGGGTGTAAGCATCCATTGGTACATACACCATTCCTGCTTTGAGAATGCCATAAATGGCGACAATTTCCTCTATTGATGGTTCTAAACAAATGCCAACGCGATCGCCTTTTTCTAAACCATGTTCTCTGAGGGTATTAGCTAATTGATGAGAACGTGTATCTAGTTCTTGATAGGTAATACTGCTATCTTTAAAAATTACCGCTTCTACATCTGGGTAATTCTTAGCACTGGTTTCTAATAAATGGTGGAGTAAATAAGACATGATTTTATTATCTGTTGTTTATCTGTTATTTGTTATTGATGTAATTAGGGGTATCAATTCACTAGAAAATAGTTTTCAGGGAATTTTTCGGTAATGATCATGATTGGTAGACGATTAGCAAAAACCCGATAAGTGCGAAAAAGTAATGAGGTTTCTGGGGTGGTATCTACAAAATATTCTGATAGTTCGTTGGCTGGTTCTTTACCTATATCAATGATTTCTTTAAAGGTTTCTAACCGAAATTCTATCCACAATCTTCCTATGGTTGTTTTGGATGTTAATAATTGCTCTCTAAAGTTTTCATCGAGTCTATTAATAATAATTTTTGACTCTGCATAAACAAAGTTTTTCTTGCTGTTTGTACCTTGTAAGAAGATGGATCTTTCTATAATTTGATTACCTGGTTCTAATTCCAAAGCTGCTATATGTTCAGTATTTTTCGTGATTTCTTCAGAGATTTTTAATAATTGTATTCTCTCCTGTAAATACTGTTCTAATATGCCTGTTAAAGTGCCGTCATTTGTTAAAATAATTCTTTGTAAAAAACTCAAATCAGACCAGATTATCTGATTGCTATTTAATGTTTTTGGTAAATCTTGTTCCATGTTTTTGGGTTGATTGAATATGTTAATCATGATTTTTAATTAAAGTTGTGATATTCTTTTGTGGCTGATTTATACCAGCAAAGTTAACACTAATATCTAAATTGATTCTACTAACCAGGTAGTATTTGTTCTGACTACTCTGGCAGGAAAACCGACAGCGACGGTGTTAGGGGGTATTTTTTGACTAACTACAGAACGGGGTCCAATGACTACATCATTACCAATAATCGCACCTTTTAATACCATTACTTCCCTTGCTAACCAAACGCGATCGCCTATTTCCACACTTTCATCATAATTAATTCGCTCTTTTTGATCATTTAAAATTGAATGACTATCTGTGGTGCGAATGTCAGTTAAATCAGCTATGAGACATCGTTCACCAATTTTAATATGTTTTCCTCTATGAGCAGTCAAACGTACATCTGAGGAAATTAAAGTGTCTTTACCAATTGATATTTCATTATTATCACCAAACATTTCTATAAAACCACTGATAGTACAATTTCCTCCAATTTTTAATTTATTGTTATTGCCATTAATGATAATTTGCAAGTTGTACAAATTTGTACTACTGCTGATAATTATTTGGTTGTTAACTCCTTCAACTTGAATACGTTTATTTACTCCTGATTCTATAGACCAATGAGGATTATTTTTTGTCCAAGGTATTATTTTCTTTAACTTATGATTCATACTTATTTTCATCCTCTGTTTTGCTATTGATTGATGATTATGAATTATACTGACCAGGTAATATTTTCCCGCACTACTTTAGCAGGAGAACCAGCAGCAAGTGTGTTAGATGGAATTATGCTTTTATTGAGTAAGGAACGAGTACCAATCACCACATCATTACCGATAATTGTACCTTTTAATATTTTTGTTTCTGGGGCTATCCAAACGCGATCGCCTATTTCAATACTGTCATCAGGATTAATTCTTTTACCATCTTCATCCCAAATCGGATGACTGTCTGTAGTGCGGATATCTGTTCCTCTAGCTATTAAACATTTCTCACCAATTTTAATGTATTTTCCTGCATGGGCGGTGAGACCTACACCAAGTATACCTGTACCTTGACCAATAGTAATTTCATTGCCACTACCAAACATTTCTATAAAACCACTTACTAGACATTTATTTGCAATTACAAGTTTATTGTTATTACCATGGATGATAATTTGTAAGTTATGAAAAATAGCATCATTACTGATAATTACTTGGTTATTTGTGCCTTTAATTTGAATTCTTTTATTAACACCCACTTCCTCAGACCAATGGTTTTTTTCTCTGATCCAAGGTATAATTTTTATGAAATTATTATTCATCTTCTTCTTCCTCTTGCCATATTGTTAACTGGGCAAAGTTACCATCACCTTGAGTATTACTTTCAAATACTAGACTATTGTTTTTACCTTTGATGACAATTTCATAATTGGTAATTTTGGCATTTTCAGCAATTTCTAATTGATTGTTCATTCCTTTAATTAGAAGTTTGCTTTTTAAGAAATCTCCAGCACATTGAAAGTTAGATTCTTGAGAAACTTCAATATCATTATTGAACCAAGAAAAAAATTTTTTCATATTCAAAGTACACCACACCATATTTAAATTAATTTAGACTCACTAATCATCAGTAATATACCCACATACAGAATGTTTATACATCATGTTTGTAACCTATAAACCTACAATTTGTGCTTGTTAAAGTTTTCTAAATTATCCGTAAAACAGAATATCATAAGTTTGACTTGAGTAGACAAAAAATTACACTTAAATATTTAGTACCCTCCTAAATCTACTGATTAAGTAGTTTCCGGTTATCAAGGTATTTTTTTTACTGTAACTTACTGATATATCATTAAGTATTGATGAGAACATTTTAAAATTAAGGTATCCCCATCAAAAATTAATCATTATGTCTTTAACAACAGAAATTCTTTCCCAACTTCCTGGAGATGTTTTAAACAGTTTACGTCGCGCAGATGAAATATTAACATCTCTGCGAACGGATCACCAAACTATTACAGAGGTAGTTAAACAAAACCCTGCAACGTTAAATAACATAGAATTTGATGTGATTATCTGTGGTGGAACGTTAGGGATTTTGATTGGTTGTGCTTTAGCGGTGCGTGGTTTACGAGTAGCGTTATTAGAAAGGGGAATTTTGCGAGGAAGACAACAAGAATGGAATATTTCCCGTCAAGAATTATCGGTATTTCTAGAATTAAATTTACTCACAAAAACCGAATTAGAAACAGCAATAGTCACAGAATATAACCCAGCAAGAGTTAGTTTTCATGGTGGTACAGAAGTTTGGGTAGAAGATGTTTTAAATATCGGAGTAGATCCCATTTACTTACTAGAAACTTTAAAAAATCACTTTCTTGCTGCGGGAGGAAAATTATTTGAAAATACACCTTTTCAGGAAGCGGTAGTACATTCTAATGGGGTAATCATTAATAATCAGTTTAAAGCCAAACTGTTACTTGATGCAATGGGGCATTTTTCACCTATTAGTAAACAAGCGCGTCAAGGGAAAAAACCGGATGCGTTATGTTTAGTTGTCGGAAGTTGTGCAGAAGGTTTTCCGAAAAATGACTCTGGGGATTTGTTGTTATCTTTCACTGCTTTAAAAAATCAATGTCAATATTTTTGGGAAGCGTTTCCCGCAAAGGATGGAAGAACAACTTATTTATTTACATATATGGATGCAGCACCCCAACGCTTGAGTTTAGAGGATTTATTTGAGGAATATTTGCAGCTGTTACCAGAGTATCAAGGTGTGGAAATTAAGCAATTAAACTTTAAAAGAGCGTTGTTTGGTTTCTTTCCTAGTTATCGTCAAAGTCCTCTACAAACTCCCTGGGATCGTATTTTACCAGTGGGAGATAGTAGTGGCAATCAATCACCTTTAAGTTTTGGTGGTTTTGGGGCGATGATCCGTCATTTACAGCGGTTAACTTTGGGAATTGAGGAAGCATTAAAAACTGATCAATTGTCATCTTCATCCTTAGCATTGCTGCAACCCTATCAACCTAGTTTGAGTGTAACTTGGTTATTTCAAAAAGCTATGAGTGTGGGAGTGAATCAACAAATTCCCCCGGATCAAATTAACCAACTTCTATCCGCTGTATTTGTAGAGATGCAGAAGTTGGGAACTCCAGTATTAAAGCCTTTTTTACAAGATGTTGTGCAGTTTTCAGCTTTAACTCAAACTTTGTTAAAAACTGGGTTATCTCATCCTTTCCTAGTCGCTAAAATCATTCCCCAAGTTGGTTTATTCAGTCTCCTAGATTGGATATTACATTATGTAAATTTATTGACCTTTACTCTGTTATTTTCTAGCAGTGATATGTTAGAAACAATTATAAAAAATCTGCCATCAGATCAACAATATTATTGGCATCGTTGGCTAGATGGTTGGAAATTTGGCTCAGGTAAAGATTACAAAGAATAGAATAGATCACTCATATTAGCTGAGGATAGCAATGATTGACAATAAATCTATCAGGGTTAAATATTTTGGGGTATTAATTTCTTTACTCCAAGATAGAGAGATATTTTTAGAAGAAATTCGTCAAGGTGTAAAATTACCGCAAAAAATAATTTCTCTGTTGGTTTGTAGTTCCATTTTCATTGCTATTTACGGTGGTATTATTGGTGCTTACCATAGCTGGATGCAAGCGTTATCTTCAGCGGTAAAACTACCAGCATTGTATTTAATTACTTTGCTGATATGTTTACCAACTTTGTATTTTTCTAATATCATTTTTGGTTCTCGGCGCACCTTTGGACAACATTTGGCTTTAGTTTTAACCGCTGTTTCTGTCACCAGTGTTTTGTTATTTAGCTTTGCACCCATTACTTTATTTTTTCTAGTCACAACTACTAATTATCAATTTTTGATTTTGTTAAATGTAATTATCTTTGGGTTAACTGGTTTTATTGGTGTCTATTCTTTATATTATGCCAGTAAAATCGTGTTAGAACAAGATAACCAAGGAAGCGAAACTAGAACCAAAATTATTAAAAGTTGGTTGTTTTTATATGCGTTTGTTGGTAGTCAATTAGGATGGACATTAAGACCATTTTTTGGTGCGCCAGATTCGGTTTTTCAACTGTTTAGAGATCGGGAAGGTAACTTTTATTTAAGTGTCTTAAAAGCCATCGGTTATATTTTAGGAATTAGGTAAATATCAAAAGAATACAATTCAGGGATAATAAAAATTATGAATCAGCAAAATCAAAACTATGTACAACAAAACTTTGGTGTGTTAATGAATTTGTTACGCGATCGCCAAGGTTTTTTAGAAGAAATTCGCCAGGAAGTTAGATTACAAAATAAAATCAGTGGTTTGTTTGTCACAAGTTCCATTTTCTTCGCTATTTATGGTGCTATTATTGGTGCTTCCCATAGTTGGATGCAGTCTTTATCCTCCACCATCAAACTACCAATTTTTTATCTATTAACTCTGATTATTTGTTTTCCTACCCTCTTCTTTTTCAACATTTTATTTGGTTCTCGGAGTACAGCAAAACAACATTTTGTAATTCTATTAACTGCAATTTCTGTAATTAGTGTATTGTTATTTAGTTTAGCACCAGTTACGTTGTTATTTATGATCACAGCACCCGATTCTTACCAGTTTTTTAAGTTATTGAATGTAGTTATTTTTGGTATTACTGGTATTTTTGGGGTAAAGTTTCTTTATGAAGGAATGCAATTACTTTCTGAAGATGATCATAATAGAGGAATAAAATTACTTCCTGAACCAGAAAAAGTGACAGGAGAAAATCAAGACAAATCTCAGGAAGTTGAAAATCAAGATATGCAGTTTATTTATGAACAGGAAGTTAGTTTATTTCCCAAACAACCAACTAATAAACCCAAGAATATAGCTGTAAAAAATGAAGATGTTGGCAAAAAAACCAGAACTACAATTTTACGCTCCTGGTTATTTCTTTATGGGTTTGTAGGTGTGCAATTAGGATGGTTTTTACGTCCTTTCTTTGGTTCACCTGGTACAGATTTTCAGTTATTTAGAAGCATTCAAGGTAACTTTTATTTAGATGTTCTTCATGCAATATCCCAAGTATTAGGAGGAAGATAGTTATAGTTTTATGTGAGAGGTAGAACCTCTTGTACAGCATTCCCAGTTAGAAACTGGGAACGATATTAACGATATTAATTACCAATTACCAATTACCAATTACCAATTACCAATTACCAATTACCTAATTTCTATTTCTTTCATCCAAAAACTTCAACTGTTGATATAAACCACGAATTAATGGTAAACTAAAATCATTTGCTGCTGCTATTCTCAAAGGATTACCAACAATTGCTTCTACTTCTAAAGGACGAGATTCATCAAAATCTATTTTCATACTCGTCCGATATGGTTTCATTTTCACCGTATACTCTAACATCGTCTGAATGAAACTATCTGGAATTTCCCTACCTGTACTTTTTGCACCTAATTTCACTTCTAACATTAATTCTCTAACTAATGTCCGAGTGTACAAATTAGCCATTAATTCATCCGTTGTCGCATCCAAAATTACAGATAAACCATTGTAGGGAATATTCCAAACTAATTTTTTCCAACGTCCTAATAATAAATCTTCCGTTAATTCTATTTCAATTCCTGCGGTTTCAAAATCTTCAGCAATTTTCCGCATTTTATCTGTAATTCCCGCTGGTTGATAATTTGCAGCATATTCACCCAGGGTAATTTGTCCATAGTCTAAATGATGAATATGTCCAGGTAATATTTTATTAGAACACAAAAAACATAACCCACCAATAACCGTGACATTGTTCACTATTTGAGAAACTTCCGTTTCTATACCTAACCCATTTTGTAATAATAAAACAGTACCATGATCCTTAACTACAGGTGGTAATAATTGAGGTAATAAATGGTTATTTGTAGTTTTTAATGCAACTACCACCACATCACAAGCTGGCATTTTTTTGACATCATTATAGGCGTTAACTTGTGGTAGTGTAAAATCACCATCTTTAGATTGAATCAATAGACCATCTTGACTAACTTTTTCGTAATCACTGTTAAGTAAAAAGTGGACTTCATGACCAGCTTTTTGTAGTTTAGCACCATAAAAACCACCTAATGCACCTGTGCCAAGAATTGCATACTTTAAACTGCTCATTTTACCTATTAATGAATCTTAATCAAGTTATAAGTTGTTATTTTACCAGAACTTGTAGTTAATTAAACTTAAACATGATTTACTATTTTTTATAACTATCTTTAAATCTGAGGTAATATCAATGGCTGATATTGTGGATATTGCAGTAAGTAATGATGCTTTTACAACTTTGGTAGCTGCGGTACAAGCTGCTAGTTTGGTGGAAACTTTGAAAAGTCCGGGTCCTTTTACCGTATTTGCACCTACAAATGATGCTTTTGCTAAGTTACCACCTGGTACAATCACTACTTTATTACAAAATATCCCCCAATTATCCAGAATTTTAACTTATCACGTCGTTCCTGGAAAGCTGACTAAAGCCGATTTAGCTAAACTGGGTACGGTGACTTCCGTTGAAGGTTCTACCATTAATATTAATTGTGATGACAATTTTGAAGTGAAAAATGCCACAGTTGTAGCCGCAGATATTGAAGCTGACAATGGTATTATTCACGTCATTGATACTGTAATTTTAATGGGATAATTTCAATCATTATCATCAGGTGCGTTAAATAAAATATGATCAAAATGTTGAATATTTAATAACGCACCATGATTATTTTCCTAATTCTTTAAATTATGTAAAGTATTCAATGTGATTACTCACTTATGAGTTAAGATAGATTTAACCAAAGCAATAAATGTAAATAATTTAATAATTAGTCCTTACATTCTGATAAATTAATGATTGATCTTACCGCCTTATTTGAATTTTCCCGTGCCAACTGTGCAGGTGTTTGTACTTTTCTTGTTCCTGCGAACATTCTCGCCACATTATTAACCATTATCTTAGCTGTGCTAAACCGCCCCACATTACCAATATTGCCAGCGGTAGGGTTTGCTAGTATGTTAGCGAGTGTGATGATCATGCACGTTTACACCTGGTTTGTAATTGGTGTAGTTATGCTACCAACTTATATTTTGTTAGGTTTAGCACTTACTTGTTTAACTACCAATTTAGCGATCATGATTTGGCGCAGAAATTCTTTATTCAAATTTGCCATTAATTTTTGATAGGAGTTCAAGGAGTCAGGAGTTAAAGGAGTAATAAGATTATATTTCTTATTCCCTATTCCCTATTCCCTATTCCCTATTCCCTATTCCCTATTCCCTATTCCCTATTCCCTATTCCATATTTACTGATAACTGATAACTGATAAATTAGCCTAAAATTAAATCAACAGCAGATTTTAAATCAGGTAAAATTAAATCAGGTTGATAAAATTCTAATTGTGCGCGATCGCGTATTCCACTTTCCACACCAATCATTTTCACACCGTGTTTTTTGGCCGCTGTAATATCCGCTTCTGTATCTCCCACCATCCATATTTTTTCAACTGGGGGAAGTTCTTTAACAGCTTTGGCCATTAACAATGGTTTATCTTCAATATCACGGGTTTTCACATAGTCATTACTTAAACAATAACGACGGTTTTCAGGGAAAAACTTACCCAAATCATACTTATCAATAGCATAATCTAATTCTCTCACCCGGCGCATAGTCATCACCACTAAATCAATACCAGCTTCCTGTACTTTAGTCAAAGCTTCTATTGCACCAGGTACAAGAATATCATATTCAAAATAGGGTTGAGTGTGGACAGTTTGCTTACGAATTTTAGCAAATTCCTCCGCTTGTTCAGCATCCAAACCAGATTTTAAAGCAACTTCTTTTTCTGGAGTATGTGATCGCTTGAGTTGCCAAAATTCCGCTTTAGAAAGTTCTTTGACTTCTTGATCAGGATATTTAGTTTTTTCCAGACAAAGTTGATAAACTTGATAGTACCTCTCAGAAACATCCATAATTGGACCATCAAAATCAGTAATTAATCTCAGCATCGGTTGATTATCTTAACTTTTATTTCCCTAACATTATCTCAGTAAAAGGGAACAGGGAATTTAGAATTTAGAATTTAGAATTTAGAATTTAGAATGGAGGATGGAGGATGGAGGATGGAGAATTGAGGATGGAGAATTGAGGATGGAGAATTGAGAATTTGTTATATCTCTGTCTCTTACATTCTAAATTCTAAATTCTAAATTCTAAATTCTGATAAGTTGTTAACTGAAAAACCCGCGTTTTACTTGTTCATTTTCCATTGCTGTAAATAGAGTCTTAAAATTACCTTCACCAAAACCAGCAGCGTGAAAACGACGTTCTATAAACTCAAAGAAAAAAGTAGGTTTATCAAAAATTGGTTTAGTGAAAATCTGCAAAAGTAACGCTTCTAAAGGTGCATCTTTCTGAGAGTCAATTAAAATTTCTTGTTGGGAAATAGCTTGTAATTCACTTGGTGATAAAGGTAATTGTAACCGTTGTTGTAATTGTGTATAATATCCTTGAGGAGCAGATAAAAAAGAAACATCAGCACTACGAAAACGAGATATTGCCTCAACGATATTTGTAGTTCTTAAAGCAATATGTTGGATACCAGCACCACTATTTACATCTAAAAATTCTTGAATTTGTGAACTAGGAGAAGATGGTTCATTAATTGGTAACTGTACATTTCCATTTTCTGAAATCAACACCTGACTATGTAAACCAGAACGATCAGTATGGATATTAAAACTTTGCTGGGGTTGAAAATCAAAAACTGAACTATACCAATTTACCGCAGGTTTTAATTCACCGACTGGAACATTTAAAACTATATGATCTATTGTAAAATCATTTTGACAACTACCGAAAACTTGATGATTTTCAACAGTTCTTTCAATTAAAGAATGGGTTAATTTACCCCAACTAGCAATTTTTGAATATTTACAAAATACACCTTCTTTTATAGGTTGTAAAATCTTAGCTCCGTGTAATTCAGCCTTTATTGTTGCCCCTTCCACATCTTTCACAGCAAAGGCAATATCAGCCACACCGGGAGGATGATGACGGAGAAATTCAGCCACTGGGCTAGTAGATAATAAAGGTGAAGATAGCAAAAAATAAACATTACCATTTTTTACTACTTCAGTACAAGTATGAAATGAATTTTCCTGATTACCAAAAATCGGAAAACAGGAATTAACTACTTTTTGAAAACCCAGACATTTAATAAACCAATTTCGCCATTTTTGGGCATCTTCTACATAAAAATGAACGTGATCAATTTCGAGCATATTCAGTTACCAGTTATCAGTTACCAGTTACCAGTTATCAGTTATCAGTTACCAGTTACCAGTTACCAGTTACCAGTTACCAGTTACCAGTTACCAGTTACCAGTTATCAGTTACCAGTTATTAGTTACCAGTTATGACTGTTGCCTGTTTTCTTTTGTTTCAGCTTTCAACTGGCAATATTAAATCTAAACATTTCACTTAATTTAGTTATTATAAGATAATAATATAGCAGTTGAATGCTGAATATAGATAACACATTTTAGAAAAATAAATGACTATCTGGTTGAATATTTATTTCCATTGGTACAGCTTCTGGTGCAGCGGATAAAGCATAAAAAATGGCTTCAGCCGCAGTATCACAACTTAGCATTTTACTTCTATCAACCTTTAAATTGACATTGTTCCAAAATGGAGAATCTACACCACCAAAATAGAATAATGTAAACTTAACACCAAAACGTTTTAATTCTTCTGCCATACATTTACTAAAGCCTACTACCCCAAATTTAGAAGCAGAATAAGCCGCCGCCATTGGCATGGAATGTTTACCTAATATTCCCACAACATTACAAATATGACCAGATTTACGTTTTTGCATTTCTTTAGCCGCAGCTTGGGAAGTGTAAAAACAACCCTTTAAATTCAAATCCAAAATTTTATCTAATTCCCCTGGTTCAATGCTGTTATAACCTTTAAGAATACCTACACCCGCAGCATTAACCAAAATATCAATTTGCCCAAAATTAGCCAGAGTGGTTTGTATTAATGCTTCCACTTGTTCAGGTTTTGTGATATCTGTGGGTACTGTTAAAACTTGTCCAGATAACTCATTTGCCAATGTCGCTAAATTTACCCCATCTCTGGCAGCTAATACTAACTTAGCTCCTGTATTTGCCAATTTACGAGTTAACGCTGAACCAATTCCACCGGTAGCACCAACAACAACAATAACTTTATCTTGCATAACTGTATTTTCATTTTATTTACATTTCTTTACACAAGTATATCAGGTGTTGGGCATAGTGCATACTAACTTAAAACCAAAAGTTGCCTATGTTGTCTGTTAGACTTGACCTATTGGCACTGCAAAACCTGATCACTGATAACTGATAACTGATTTATGGCTAAAGTTGTTTTAGATAAAATTAAACGTGAATTTAAAAATGTTACCGCTATTAATAATATTACTTTTGAAATTCCTGATGGTGAATTTTGGGTATTGGTGGGGCCGTCTGGGTGTGGAAAGTCTACAATTTTACGGACTATTGCAGGTTTGGAAACTGCGACTTCTGGAAATTTGTATATAGGCGATCGCCTAGTTAATGATATCCCAGCCAGAGCGCGAGATGTGGCGATGGTGTTCCAAAATTACGCCCTTTATCCCCATAAAACTGTTTATCAAAATATCGCTTTTGGTTTAGAAATGCGAAAAGTTGATAAACCTACTATTCAAGAAAGGGTGTTAACTGTAGCGAGATCCCTTTCTTTAGAACATTTATTAGATCGAAAACCTAAACAACTTTCCGGTGGACAACAACAACGGGTAGCATTAGGTAGGGCGATCGCCCGTCAACCACAATTATTTTTACTAGATGAACCTTTATCTAATTTAGATGCCCAATTACGAGATGATACCAGAGCAGAATTAAAACAACTGCATCAAAAATTAGGAATTACAACAATTTACGTCACCCATGATCAAGTAGAAGCTATGACTTTAGCTGATAAAATTGTAGTTTTAGATCAAGGTAAAATTCAACAAATTGGCGATCCTCAAAATGTTTATGCTTTACCAGCTAATCAAATGGTAGCAACTTTTTTAGGTAATCCTCCTATGAATATTTTACCTGCTATTTATAAAGGTGATCATTTTGATATTTGTGGGCAATTTTTATCTATTCCTGAAAATATTCAAGCTGCTTTAAATTTACAACCTCAGCAGCTTTGTAATTTGGGTATTCGTCCTGAATATATTCAGATTTTGAGAGAACACAAAGAAGGAGAATTAGGAAGTTTATCAGTTAAGGTGCAGGTGGTTGAACCTTTGGGAAGAGAAACTTTAATTCGGGTTAGTTTGTTGGATACTTCTGTAATTATTAATGTTCAGGTTTCTGGAATTGTACGTTTACAACCAGGGGAGGTTTTAAGTTTAGATTTGAATTTAGATCATTTATTTGTTTTTGATAGCAGTAATGGGAATAGAATTTTCCCGTTGTTTGTTTAATGTTATTATGAGAGGTTTTTTAGCACTTTTTCGTCTAGTATAACATAGCTTTAGATCCCCCTAAATCCCCCTAAAAAAGGGGGACTTGCAATAAGTTGTTACCATTAAAAATTGGAACTTTCAATAAATTAGCATCATTTAAAAAAAGGAAATTCAAGAACTTAGCCCTCCTTTTTAATGGGGGTTGGGGGGATCTCCAAATACTGGATACACCATGATATACTATTCAAACATCCTCTAATTTTGGTTGTTTAACTTGATGAGATATCAAAATTCCATGTCGAGGACTAAATAACAATGCCAAGATAAATAAACCAGAAACTACTAATACTATCGCTGGACCAGATGGTAAATTATAAAAGTAGCTTAAATACATCCCGCTAATACTAGAAATTACCCCAATTATCGCCCCTAATATCATTACTTCATGCAGTCTTTTCACTAATAAATAAGCCGTTGCACCGGGAGTAATTAATAAGGATAATACTAAAATTACTCCTACCGCTTTCATACTGGCAACAATGGTTAAGGATATTAATAACATTAACCCAAAATTAAGTTTATTAACTGGTAAACCTGCGGCTTTTGCACCCAATGGATCAAAGGTGTAAAATAACAGTTCTTTGTATAATAAAAAAATAACTGTTAATACGATGACAGCAATGATCGCTGTGTCTCTAACTTCGTTTAATGTGACACCTAAAATATTACCAAATAAAAAGTGATTCAAGTCTATTTTATTGCTTTTTTGAATGACGGTAATGAGGGTAATTCCTAATGCAAAAAAAGCTGAAAATACTATTCCCATTGCTGCATCTTCTTTAATGGGAGAACGGGTTTTTATTAATGTGATAGCTAGGGTGCTGATCATACCGGCAATAAATGCCCCTACAAAGATATTAGCACCAATAATGAAGGCGATCGCTAGTCCTGGTAATACTGAATGACTGATAGCATCACCCAGTAATGCTAGACGTTGTACCATTAAGTAACTACCAACAATTGCACATAATAAACCTACTAATATAGCGGTAATTAATGAACGCTGCATAAAGCTATATTGCAACGGTTCAATTAGTTGATCAAGCATAAATTGGATAGTTGATAGTTGATAGTTGATAGTTGATAGTTGATAGTTGATAGTTGATAGTTGATAGTTGATAGTTGATAGTTGATAGTTAATAGTTGATAGCTAATAGTTGGGAAAATAACTAATAACTAACCCAATGCCCCATGCCCCATGCCCAATGCCCAATGCCCCATGACTAAGCCGCAAAATATATTACTTTTCCACCGTAGGCTAGGTTGAGGTTTTTTTCTGTTAATACTTGTTGTCTAGAACCTGTTGCTATTAAATCTCGATTTAATAAAATTAAATCATCAAAATGGGTGATTGATTCCCCTAAGTCGTGATTTACTACTAATACTATTTTGTTTAATTTTGTTAGTTCTTGAAATACTTCAAAAATTACACTTTGGGTTTTTTGATCTATCCCTACAAAGGGTTCATCAAAACAAAATATGTCCGCTTGTTGGGTTAATGCACGGGCTAAAAATACTCTCTGTTGTTGGCCTCCTGAAAGTTCTCCTATGGGGCGATCGCTATATTCTCTCATCCCTACTCTGTCTAAAGACTCTTTCGCAATTTGCCGACTGACAACAGAAAAACTTCTCAACCATCCCGTTTTTTTGATCCTCCCCATCATCACTACATCCCACACTGTGGCCGGATAATTCCAGTCAATTTGGTTTCTCTGGGGTACGTAAGCTACTTTTTCTAGTTGCTGTGTTAATGGTTGACTTTTGTATAATACATTACCGCTACTTTTTGGCACTAACCCTAACATTGCTTTCATTAAGGTACTTTTTCCAGCACCGTTTGGTCCAAAAATTCCGGTAAGTTTACCTGGTTTAATAATACAGTTAACATCCCGTAACGCTTGCTGTGTCCGGTAATTTACTCCTAAGTGGGCAATGTTAATAGACTCTGAATTATTCATATCCCTAGATTTTACTATCTGTACGGGTTTAACCTCTGGTTGTCTCCGTAGGAGATTGATTTTTTGGTAAAAAGAAATATTTTCCACGACCGTAGTTAAATGTAGTTTATTTATTCGCCATTTTGAGTTTACTATAAAAATGAGAAAAATATGAAAACCATTATAACTAAATATCATATTTTTCATCAGTAAAACTAATCTTTTAAATCAGGGACGTTAATAACATGAAAAAAACCACTATTTCCCGTTGGTGTGTGAGTATATTTTTACCCTTCGTTTTGTGGGGTTGTTCTCCTAATGAGTCTCAGGTAAAGGAAGATGGCAAACCCCAGGTGGTAGCAACCAGTACCATTATCGCTGACTTAACCCAGGAAGTAGGAGGGGAGGAAATTAATTTAACTGGTATTCTGCAACCTGGTACAGATCCTCATGTATATGAACCCGTACCAGCAGATAGTGTGGTTTTAGAAAAAGCTGATTTAATTTTATATAACGGTTATAACTTAGAACCGGGTATAATTAAGTTAATGAATGCTGCGGGTAAAAAAGCCCAAAAGGTAGCGGTGGGGGAAGTTGTCAAACCGTTGAAGTTAGAAAAAAGTAAAGGGGAAGTTGTTCCCGATCCTCATGTGTGGGGGAGTGTGGAAAATGCTATTTTGATGGTAAATGCCATTAAACAGGCTTTAATTGAGTTATCACCGGAAGACAAAGATCAGTTTACAAAAAACGCTGATCAACTAACACAAGAATTACAACAATTGCACACATGGATCAAACAACAAATTGCCACTATCCCCGCAGATAAACGGAAATTGATTACTACCCATGATGCTTTTCAATACTATACTAATACTTATGGACTGGAAGTAGCGGGAACTTTGATCGGTATTAGTACGGAGGAACAACCAAGCGCCCAAACCTTTAAACAGTTAGTTGATGTAATTAAAAAAATGGGTGTACCGACAATTTTCGCAGAAACAACTATCAATCCCGCTTTAATTACTGCTATAGCCGAAGATGCAGAAGTGAAACTCTCTGATAATCAATTATATTCTGATTCTATAGGTGCAAAAGGTAGCAGTGGAGAAACTTATATGAAAATGATGGCAGCTAATACCCGCGCTGTTGTTGAGGGTTTAGGTGGTAAGTATACGCCATTTAAACCGCAGTAATAAGATAATTTGAGAAATTCGTCACCATCAGTCACAAAACCCAAATTTCCGATATAAATAGATATGTAGTCTATTGTGGCTTTCACCTTGTCTCCATCTCATACATCACGCAACTTACAAGAAACCCATTTAAACCGCGCCCGTGCTAGTCTGAGACAAGCTATATCTTGGTATGGTTATCTCCGTAAGTCAGGCCAGGTATCAGCAAAACCAGAATTAGCTAGTTTAGTTAAACCAGAAATAGAGATTTTAAGCGATGCGCTGAATAAACTTGATGGTAATGTGGTGAGAATAGCCGCTTTTGGGTTGGTGAGTCGTGGGAAGTCTGCGGTGTTAAATTCCTTATTGGGTGAAAAAATTCTGCAAACTGGACCCTTAAACGGTGTCACTCAATGGCCGCGATCGCTCCGGTGGCAACCAGGTGGTAAGATAATTGTAGAATTAATTGATACCCCTGGTTTAGATGAAATTGAGGGAGAAACTAGGGCGCAAATGGCGCGAGATGTGGCACAACAGGCAGATTTAATCTTGTTTGTGGTATCCGGGGATATTACTAAAACCGAGTATCAAGCATTTCTAGAATTACGTAAATCTCAAAAACCTTTAATTTTAGTATTTAATAAAATTGACTTGTATCCAGATACAGATAGGAATAAAATTTATCAGAATTTACAAAGATTGAGTGTAGGAAATACTCAAGGTGTGTTTAATAAACAGGATATTTTACCTGATGAAATTGTCATGGTTGCAGCTGAACCCGCAGGAATGGAAGTTAGGGTAGAATATCCTGATGGAAGGGTGAGTTATGAGTGGGAAACACCACCACCCCAAGTAGAAGAATTAAAGCAAACAATTTTAAATATTTTAAATCGAGAAGGGCGATCTTTATTAGCTTTGAATGCGTTGGTACAAGCGCGAGATGCAGAAGCAAAAATTGCCGAAAAAACTATTAATTATCGTCAACAAGAAGCAGAGGAAATTATCTGGAAATTTGCTAAATATAAAGCTGTAGCGGTAGGTTTAAATCCTGTGGCTTTTTTAGATATAATTGGTGGTTTAGTCACAGATTTAGCCTTAATTCGTTCTTTAGCAAGATTGTATTCTTTACCCATGACAAGTTATGAAGCTGGGAAATTATTACAAACAATTTTATTCAGTTCCGGGGGTTTATTGTTAGGAGAAATAACCAGTGGTTTAATGTTAGGAATGGGGAAAAGTACAGCGGCGATCGCCAGTGGTGAAAACCCTTTAAATATCACTACCTTTGGTTTCAGCGCCGTTATTCAAGGAGGAATAGCTGGTTATGGTGCTTATACCATAGGAAAAGCAGCCCAAGTTTATCTAGAGAAAGGTTGTACGTGGGGGCAATTTGGCGCAAGTACAGTCATTCAAGAGATTTTATCTCAAGTTGATAAAAACACAATTTTATATAGACTTAAATCAGAATTGAGAATTTAGGAGTCAGGAGATCGAGGAGTCAGGAGTCAGGAGTCAGGAGTTAGAATATTTTATTTGATAAATCACCAGTAAGCATCCATTCCCAATTCTAACTTCTCAACTTTTAATCCATTATTAACCAAATGATAACTTAAATAAGTATATAGTCTAAATTCTTAACTTTTAACTCTAAATTCTTAGAGGGTGTTTGAAAACTTTTTTCGTGTAGTATTCAGGACTTGGAGATCCCCCCTAACCCCCCTTAAAAAGGGGGGAACTAGAGTTAAAGTCCCCCTTATTAAGGGGGATATAGGGGGATCTAAAAATATTTGATACACCATGACAGACTTTTCAAACATCCTCTTAACTCTTAATTCTTCATTCTCAATTCTAAATTCTAAATTCTTAATTTACATAGTCTTGCAAAAAGGATAAAAAAGACTACCATATCATTTAGCTGCAAAAGCTCAATAGACATCATTCCTCATTCATCAAACCTCAAATTACCAAGGGTGTATAAAATGGCAAAAGTATTAATTATTGGCGCAGGTGGAGTTGGTAACGTCGTTGCCAAAAAATGCGCTCAGGAAAAAAGCGTATTTACAGATATACTCTTAGCTAGTAGAACAAAAGCTAAATGTGACGCGATCGCCAAAGACATCAACCATCCCAGCTTTAGTACCGCTTCAGTAGATGCAGACAAAGCCAGCGAAGTAGCAGCATTAATTAAAGACTTTCAACCAGAAATAGTTATTAACGTCGCGCTACCATACCAAGACTTAGCCATCATGGATGCGTGTTTAGAAACCGGTGTTAACTACCTAGACACCGCCAACTACGAACCCCCCGAAGAAGCCAAATTTGAATACAAATGGCAATGGGCGTACCAAGAAAGGTATAAACAAGCGGGTATCATGGCAGTATTAGGATGTGGGTTTGATCCTGGAGTTACAGGAGTATTTACCGCCCATGCACTAAAACACCACTTTGACGAAATACACTACCTAGACATCGTAGACTGTAACGCCGGTAGTCATGGACATCCCTTTGCTACCAATTTTAACCCAGAAATTAACATCAGAGAAATTACCCAAAAGGGTAAATACTACGAAAATAACCAATGGGTAGAAATTGATCCCTTTTCCATCCACCGTAGTATCAACTATCCAGAAATTGGACCAAAAGACTCCTTCGTTTTGTATCACGAAGAATTAGAGTCTTTAGTAAAAAACATTCCCACCATCAAACGCGCCCGTTTTTGGATGACATTCTCTCAGGAATATCTTACCCACCTGAGAGTATTACAAAACGTCGGTTTAACCAGCATTGAACCCATCGAATACGAAGGAAAACAGATAGTACCCTTAAACTTCCTCAAAGCAGTATTACCAGTACCTTCATCATTAGGTGAAAACTACGAAGGGCAAACTTCCATCGGTTGTCACATTACTGGTATCAAAGACGGAAAACAAAGAACCTACTACATATACAATAACTGCGATCACGCCGAATCATACAAAGAAGTAGGCGCTCAAGCTATATCCTACACCACCGGAGTACCCGCAATGTTGGGAGCATTACTGATGGTTACAGGAGAATGGCAAGGAAAAGGAGTCTTTAACGTCGAAGAACTTAACCCAGATCCATTTTTAGAGAAGTTAGGAAAATACGGACTTCCTTGGCATGAATTAATAGATAAAACACCAGTGTTTGAATAGGAGATCAAGGAGTCAGGAGATCAAGAATAATAAACTCGTTCCTAGTCTCTGACTAGGAATGCTATTGAAGAGACTCCGTCTCTGTTCAGTCAGAGACTGATCAAATTCATTCCCATACAGAGTATGGGAACGAGAAATTACGAATTACGAATTATCCATTACCAATTACCCATTACCAATTAATAATGAACTATCATCAAATACCATCCCCTTGCTACGTTTTAGAAGAAGAAAAACTCATTAAAAATCTCGAATTAATAGACTCTGTACAAAAACAAGCTGATATTACAGTTATTCTAGCTTTAAAAGGTTTTGCAATGTATAGCGCCTTTCCCTTAGTACGAAAATATTTAAAAGGTGCAACCGCAAGTTCTCTATTTGAAGCCAATTTAATTAGAGAAGAATTAGGGGGAGAATTACATCTTTATTTTCCCGTTTATCAAGATCATGAATTTGCCGACTCTATTAAAAATGCCACCCACATTACCTTTAATTCCCTGACTCAATGGCAAAGATATCAACAACAAACCATTAACGCTAAAATTTCCCCAGGTTTAAGAATTAACCCCGAATATTCCCCAGTGGAAACCGATATTTATAACCCTGCATCCTTAACTTCTCGGTTAGGAATTAGATCAGAAACATTGGGTGATACATTACCACCTGGTATTGAAGGTTTACATTGTCATAACCTTTGTGAAAGTGACTCCCATGCTTTATCAACAACTTTAGCACAAATAGAAAAACTCTTTGGACATCATTTAGATCATATTAAATGGCTTAACTTAGGCGGTGGTCATTTATTAACTCGTAAAGGTTATGATATTGAGCATTTTATCGAAGTAATGACCAAATTTAAAGCCAAATATCCTCATTTAGATATTTACATAGAACCTAGTTCTGCTATTGCTTGGGAAACCGGCTTTTTAAAAGCCACAGTGTTAGATTTAATTCCTACACCGGGGCCAATTATTGCTATGTTGGATGTATCATTTACCGCCCATATGCCCGACTGTTTAGAAATGCCATATAAACCCAGAATTCGCGGTGCAAGAGATCCCCAACCAGGGGAAACAGCTTATAGAATGGGGGGTTTAACCTGTTTAGCTGGGGATGTAATGGGGATGGGAGATTATTATTTTGATAGGCCTTTAGAAATTGGTGATGAAATTATTTTAGAAGATATGATTCACTATACAATGGTGAAAACTTCCATGTTTAATGGTGTTAAACATCCATCCATCGGTATTTTAAGAAGTGGTGAATTTGAGTTGATCCGTGAATTTGAATATGAAGATTTTAAACGTAGATTATCGTAATAGTAAATAAGAGAAAAAGATCCCCGACTTCTTTTTTTTAATCTTGTAAATACAACAGATTCAAGGTTCATAATGTAGGGGTAGCGCCCCCGTGCCTACCCCTATTTTGCGGGGCAACCACAGGGGGTTTGCCCCTACATAATTTCTTAGGTGTGTTTTTATAATTTTTGTTTCCATTAATTCCACTTCCCATAAGGGAAGCGGTGAAGAAAGTGAATCTACATTCTATATACAGAAAATATCTGTTTCCATTAATTCCACTTCCCATAAGGGAAGCGGTGGAACGCCGCGCCAACTGCTGGCAGATGATAGGCTGGCAGCGTTTCCATTAATTCCACTTCCCATAAGGGAAGCGGTAAGCGGCCACTCTTGTATTAAGAATAATGTCTCAAGTTTCCATTAATTCCACTTCCCATAAGGGAAGCGGTTTATTATTAGCAGGGTCAACAGCTACTTGTCTGATTTGTTTCCATTAATTCCACTTCCCATAAGGGAAGCGGTTCTGCAAATTACAATCTATTGAAATTCCTCGACAATCCTGGGTTTCCATTAATTCCACTTCCCATAAGGGAAGCGGTTCATCTGCCAGTTTAGAGCTATTTTTAAAATTCAGTTTCCATTAATTCCACTTCCCATAAGGGAAGCGGTAGCCCCTATTTTAAACCCTTACCCTGACTAATGTCTAGATGCCATTTTCGGCCGGGTCTGAAAACCCCCTCAACCAGCGCCAAAAAACCCCCAGTAATAAACCCCAAAACCCTTACCCAGCAAGAGATCGGCCGGGTCAACGACAGAATCAACATTTGCACCTCCTCCCGTACCCGGCCGCAAATACACCATCAAAATCTGAAAAACTCCTAAATTTCATACAATTACTATCAGTAATAAATAACAAATTCAAATTTTTAACCCTTAAATATTTATCCCAAATAGTATTTTTTCAGCAAATATTTTTTTATATTACAACAATTACTAATTATACCATAAAAGTATAGGAATTAACTAAAAAAAATCATCTAAATTGATAGCCTTAGTCAGAGTTTAGATATTTATTCTCTTTCTCCCCTGCAAATAAGGTGAAAATACTATGACAACTTATAACGGAGTTTACGCCACAAATTACTCCGCAGAAAATCAAAATCAATCCCTTGAAAAAGCTATACTAGAAGCTATAAAAGAAGCTAGAGAAATATGTGAACAACAGGGAATTAATTCTCCTAATTGTGCCGTAGCCTGGGATATAGTGGAAGAATTGCAAGCAGAAAAAGCCCATCAAAAACAAGCCAAACATCGCCAAACATCCCTAGAAAGTTACTGTGAAATGTACCCCGATGCTTTGGAATGTTTAATGTACGATCTTTAGAATTCAGGAGTCAGTAGGGGCAAACCCCCTGTGGTTGCCCTCTCTTTTTTCATTATTCTACATTCTACATTTTAAAAAAGCGATCCTCATTGTATGGGATCGCTTTTCATTTGAAATGTTTTGCAGTTTTTCCTAACCAAGCAAATGTAACTGATTCAGAATTGTACTTACCAAATGTTGGGTAAAAGGTAAACTATCAATTACCATTCCTAAACATAACAACATCATGTAAGAAATGGAATATAGAAACAATTCTCTAGCAATAGTTTTATCTGCTGGGTTTTGTAATAACTTCCAAGACTTGTGTACAAATACACCGCCCAAAGTCAAAGCAATGACTACATAGACAATGCCGCTGGCGTGTAAAGGATAAAACAGTAAAACTGTGGCAGTTACAGTAATTACCGTATAAAACCAAATCTGTCTCACCGTTGCCTGATCACCAGCGACAACAGGTAACATTGGTATCCCTACCTTTGCGTAATCATCCCGAATCATTAACGCCAAAGCCCAGAAATGGGGAGGAGTCCATAAAAAGACGATAGCAAAAATTAACCAAGCTGCCCAGCTTAAACTATCTGTCACCGCCGCCCAACCCACTAAAGCTGGAATTGCCCCCGCCGCACCACCAATGACGATATTTTGGGTACTGTGACGTTTTAACCAATGGGTATAAATCAAAACATAAAAAACAATACCCGAAAAAGCCAAAAGTGCAGCTAACAGGTTAGCAAAAACCGCCAAGAGAGTAAAAGAAAGCACAGCCAAGGCGATCGCAAAAATCAAAGCATCACGGGGCTGCACTCTACCGGAAGGCATCGGACGATGGCGCGTCCGTTCCATGTCATAATCTATATCTCGGTCATAGATGCAGTTAATAGTTTGGGCGCTGGCCGCAGCCAGTGTACCGCCGATAAGTGTCACCACTAAGAGAAACGGATCTACTTCACCTTTAGCAGCAATCCACATACTGCCAGATGTTGTAATCAACAATAAAGGAATAATCCTGGGTTTGGTTAATTGGTAATAGCTTTGAATTACCTGTAAAAACGTTTGGTGGTGGCGAGAGACATTAGTCTCAATCATGTTTCCTCTACTTTCTTTCTCAATGGTCAGTAATCAGTAATCAGTTTTCAGTGTTCAGTTATCAGTGAGGAATTGCAGTTATGAAGGTGGCAATTTTCAGTGATCAGCTGTTGGAAATTTAATTTGCCTAATATTTACACTTAAAAACCTTGTGGGGTGGGCATCCTGCCCGCCTTGGTGATGCAAATTAAAGGTTTATCAGCTTAACCGTTGACTGTTGACTGGGAACTGATCGAAATTTTTCTGTCGCGTAGTGCTAAAACCGTAAACACCACCAAAGTACCCAACAAAGTCGCGCCTACAGCTTGGTGAGTAACGGTAAGAGGCTCAACTTGTAGATGTAAACGGAAAGTAGCAACTCCCAAAAGTAGCTGTAAAATTAACAAACCACCTGCAATATTAGCCAGTTTCCGTAAAGTTGGATGTAGTGCTGGAGTCCGCCAAGAGATAAATACAATTGTTAAAGTGGCTACAGTTGGTGGTAACAAACCAAAAATATGGCTATACATCACACCACATAATTGATCCCCGCCAAAACATTGATGTAAAGCCCAACGAGAACCCACCAAAGCACCTAACAGACTTTGTAGATAAACCAGAATAGCAGCAATTAAACCCAGCCAAGGTAACTTACCAACAGTTCCCGTTCCCTGATAAGGAGTAAGTGCAGTACCGATAACTAAAAGGGTGGTAAAGAATAATAACGCTGTTCCCAGATGGGCGGTGACAATATCAAACCGCAACAACTCAGTTACAGTAAAACCACCTAACACACCTTGAAACACAATTAAAAACAGGGCAAAAGTACCAGCCCAAGGCAACCAACCAGGTAAAACCCGACGATACCACCAGGATAAACCAGCTAAGGCGATCGCACTTAAACCAATCAAAGCCGCATCAAGTCTGTGAAACCACTCCAAAAAGACTTGGAGGTTCATTTGTTTAGCCGGCACTAACTCCCCATAACACAAAGGCCAGTCAGGGCAAGCAAGCCCAGCATTCATAACGCGGGTGGCGCTGCCTATAGCCATCAAAATTAAAGTAGCTATGCAAATTTTCCACACCAAGCGCCGAATTACTTCCTTGGGGTTTTTGTGTTCGGTGGCCGCTTCATTTTGTTGTTGTAGGACAAATTCGTTCATTAACGATACCTGATCCCCGCTTGAGTATATTTTCTTAAAATGTTCTATTTAGCGAAATTACATCGCTTTAACTTTGCCAATATTCAGCTAGTAAGTGGGTAAACCCCAGTGATGACAAGAAGCAGAGGACAGGAGGTAAAGCCTTGTTATATCTAGGTTTCAAGGATTAATCATGTCCTAAATTTCCTGGCTACAGCTATAAATACCAACCAAATGTTTACATACAGCAGTTTCCTCAGAGATGAAACACAGAATCAAAATTCAACCCCATACAGGAAGTTTGTTTTACTCCTGAATTCTAAATTCTAAATTCTGAATTCTGATTTCTGACTTCTGCTGTAACCTACACAAATTTAACAACTTACGTTATTTTGATCAGTTCCGACCGATATCAACCCTAACCCATTAGCCAGAGTTGCTAAATTGGCCGTTCCTTATACTTTGAACCACTCCCAGCAGTTTTAGCTGTAAGATTTAGGTATTTTTTAAGATGTTAGTCATTAAATGTTGAAAATATTAAAGATTTACTAAATTTCCTCAAAATTACTGCTACATTTATCACAAATTGTCTGAAATTAAAAAGTGATTTCTCATGATTTCCATAAACTTAATTAAATTTTAACAATGTTTTCAAAGTATGATTACTTCTTACCTAAAATTACCAACTGAGTCCAAAAATTTAATAAAGATTTCAGATATTTACACCCCATATTTTCCAGACTGGACTACCTTAGTAAGTGAGTTATTCTGAAATAACATAGTCAATTCAAACAAGTAAGCCGTGAAAATTCCCAATACAATCTGGACATTACTCATTGGCATCGTGCTAACCCTAGTCAGCCTTTGGTACGGTCAAAATCACGGTTTGTTGCCCACAGCAGCATCCGATGAAGCCGTATTGATAGATGGTTTATTCAGTGCGATGTTGACAGTATCTATAGGAATATTTCTAATAGTAGAAGGAATCTTAATTTACGCTGCCATTAAATATCGTCGGCGTGCCGGTGACAACGAAGACGGACCGCCAATAGAAGGAAATGTACCCCTAGAAATACTCTGGACAGCGATCCCAGCAGTGATCGTCATCGGTATTTCCGTGTACAGTTTTGATGTTTATAACCAAATTGGCGGTTTAAGTCTTCATGGTGGCCATGAAATGCCCATGATGCAGGAAGCAATGTCAAAACCCGGTACAGCCATTGCTGCCACCCTCAGTGATACACCCATCACCCTAGCACAAGCTAATTCTGGGATCGGCACAAGTGAAGACAAAGCCGGCACAGATCAACCCCTAGTAGTTGACGTTGCCGCTTTACAGTATGCTTGGTTATTCACCTACCCAGACACCGGGATCATGACTGGTGAACTTCATGTACCCATCGGTAGAGAAGTACAACTCAACATGAAAGCAAATGATGTTATTCATGCTTTCTGGGTTCCAGAATTCCGCCTCAAACAAGACGTGATCCCCGGTAGAGAAACCCAAGTTCGTTTCACCACCAGAAAAATCGGTCAATATCCTCTCATTTGTGCAGAACTCTGTGGACCATATCATGGTGCAATGCAAAGTCAAGTAGTTGTAGAATCACAAGAAGCCTTTGATAGTTGGATGCAATCACAACAGGTAGCAAGTAAAGAAGACTTGCAAAAAGCAGTAGCTATCAACCCCCAAGAATTATCCGCAGATGAATTTCTCGCTCCCTACACCCACAATATGGGTATTCATTCAGAAATATTAGATCAAGTAACAAGGAATTAGGGCATTGGGCATGGGGCATTGGGCATTGGGAAAGATGTTAGTTATTTATTCTTCCATTCTCCTGACTCCTAGAACTCCTGACTCCTAGAACTCCTGACTCCTTGATATCCTTGATCTCCTCCAAACACTTATGACACAAGCAGAATTACAAAACACTACAAATCTTTCCACTCCCCACTCACAAGAGAGTGAAAGAAAATGGTGGGAATTTTTTACCTTTAATACCGACCATAAAGTAATCGGCATTCAATATCTAGTTACATCATTTATTTTCTACTGCATCGGCGGTGTAATGGCTGATTTGGTGCGGACGGAATTACGCACCCCAGAGGTGGATTTTGTCACCCCGGAAGTTTATAACAGCTTGTTCACCCTCCACGCGACGATCATGATCTTCCTGTGGATCGTTCCTGCGGGTGCAGGTTTAGCTAACTATCTCATCCCGCTGATGATCGGGGCTAGGGATATGGCTTTTCCTCGGTTAAATGCTTTCGCTTTTTGGATGATCCCCGTAGGTGGTATATTACTGACCCTGAGTTTGGTAGTCGGTGATGCCCCGGATGCGGGTTGGACTTCTTACCCTCCCCTGAGTTTAGTTACAGGTAAGGTAGGTGAGGCAATTTGGATCATTAGTGTTCTACTTTTGGGGACATCTTCAATTTTGGGGGCTATTAACTTTTTTGTTACTATCCTGAAAATGCGTGTTCCCAGTATGGGCATTAACCAAATGCCTTTATTCTGCTGGGCGATGTTGTCAACTTCCGCTTTAGTGTTGTTGTCAACTCCTGTGTTAGCGGCAGGTTTGATTTTACTGGCCTTTGATTTAATTGCCGGTACATCATTTTTTAACCCCACAGGTGGCGGTGATCCCGTAGTTTACCAACATATGTTTTGGTTCTACTCCCACCCTGCGGTTTACATCATGATTTTGCCGTTCTTTGGGGCAATTTCGGAAATTATTCCCGTACATTCCCGGAAACCAATTTTTGGTTACAAGGCGATCGCCTACTCTTCTATCGCTATCAGTTTCTTAGGTTTGATAGTTTGGGCGCACCATATGTTTACCAGCGGTATTCCCGGTTGGTTACGAATGTTTTTTATGATCACCACCATGATCATCGCCGTTCCCACAGGTATCAAAATTTTTAGCTGGTTAGCAACAATGTGGGGTGGTAAAATCGCCCTCAATACTCCCATGTTATTTGCAATGGGTTTTGTCGGTACTTTCGTTATGGGTGGTGTCAGCGGTGTAATGTTGGCATCCGTACCCTTTGATATTCACGTTCACGACACCTATTTTGTAGTCGCCCACCTGCATTATGTATTGTTTGGTGGTGCAGTTTTAGGCATTTTCGCCGCTATTTATCATTGGTTTCCCAAAATGACGGGAAGAATGATGAATGAATTTTGGGGCAAGGTTCATTTTGTATTAACCATTGTCGGTTTAAATATGTCTTTTCTACCCATGCACAAATTAGGACTCATGGGTATGAATCGTCGTGTTGCCCAATATGATCCCAGATTCACAACTTTAAACGAAATTTGCACCTACGGCGCTTACATTCTCGCAATTTCCACCTTACCCTTCATCATCAATGCGGTATGGAGTTGGTTTTATGGAGAAAAAGCACCTAATAACCCTTGGCGCGGTTTAACTTTCGAGTGGATGACAACCTCACCACCAGCAATTGAAAACTTCGAGAAACTCCCTGTTTTAACCAAGGGACCCTATGACTACGGCGTAAAAGATCAAAACGTTGATGTCAATGAAGTATTAAGAGCAAAACCAGACGAACCCTATCCCACCATTGAATCTGGTGTTTAATTCGTAATTTGCGTAATTCGTAATTGAAAGAAAATTATGAATTACCAATTACCAATTACCAATTACCCATTACCCATTACCAAATATGCAAAGTCAAACAATTGACACGGCGAAAATAGAACAAAATCATCATTTAACAGCAGAAAGTCATCACGAAGCACACCCAGACTTACGGATGTTTGGTTTGGTGGTGTTTCTGGTGGCGGAAGGAATGATTTTTTTAGGACTTTTTGGCGCTTATTTAGCTTTCCGTTCTACCTTACCCGTCTGGCCACCTGAAGGTACACCAGAGTTAGAACTGTTGTTACCTGGTATCAATACCATCAATTTGATCGCCAGCAGTTTTGTTATGCACAATGCTGACACCGCAATTAAAAAGAATGATGAAAAGGGAATGCGTACCTGGTTAGCGATCACAGCAGCTATGGGCGCTATTTTCTTAGTCGGCCAGGTTTATGAATATACACATCTGGAATTTGGTTTAACTACCAATCTTTTCGCTAGTGCTTTTTATGTGTTGACTGGGTTTCACGGTTTACACGTAACTATTGGTGTATTAGCAATTTTGGCGGTTTTGTGGCGATCGCGTACTCCCGGACACTATAGCAATGAACATCATTTTGGTATAGAAGCAGCGGAATTATACTGGCACTTTGTAGATGTCATCTGGATAATTCTGTTCGGATTATTATATCTGTTGTAAATCAGTTATCAGGAGTCAGGAGTCAGGAGTCAGGAGTCAGGAGTCAGAATAAATACTAATGACTAATGACTAATGACTAATGACTAATGACTAATGACTAATTTTTGTCCCGATAATTG
>RDXV01000126.1 GCA_004292695.1 Nostocales cyanobacterium
GTAGCAGCAGCAACCGCAGTATTCTTGATCTACCCAATCGGTCAAGGTTCATTCTCCGACGGTATGCCTTTAGGTATCTCCGGTACATTCAACTTCATGATCGTGTTCCAAGCTGAACACAACATCTTGATGCACCCCTTCCACATGTTGGGTGTAGCTGGTGTATTCGGTGGTAGCTTGTTCTCTGCAATGCACGGTTCTTTGGTTACATCTTCCTTGGTTCGTGAAACAACCGAAATCGAATCTCAAAACTACGGTTACAAATTCGGTCAAGAAGAAGAAACCTATAACATCGTTGCTGCACACGGTTACTTCGGTCGTTTGATTTTCCAATACGCTTCTTTCAACAACAGTCGTTCCTTACACTTCTTCTTGGCTGCATGGCCAGTAGTTGGTATTTGGTTCACAGCGTTGGGTGTAAGCACAATGGCGTTCAACTTGAACGGTTTCAACTTCAACCAATCCATCATTGATTCTCAAGGTCGTGTAATCGGTACTTGGGCGGATGTAATCAACAGAGCTAACTTAGGTATGGAAGTAATGCACGAGCGTAACGCTCACAACTTCCCCTTAGACTTAGCTGCTGGTGAAGTTGCTCCTGTTGCAATCAGCGCTCCTGCTATCAACGGTTAATATTTCAACTGGGTTTAATAAACTTAGTTAAATAGTGAAATAATCAAAAATGCCCTCCAGCAATGGGGGGTGTTTTTTTACAGCAGTTTCTGAAGATATGAAGTACATTTTTTGCGGGCAAGATGCCCACACCACAAGATATAATATATAAAAATATAAATAATCTATCAAACTATCAAACAAAAAAAATATTATAGCCATTCCCATTCAAGTGAGGTACAAGCAGTAATAATTGAACGCAGATGGACACAGATAAACGCAGATAACTTTGTACTTCATTAGAGTGGAAAATGCTATAAACAACAACAAATAACTAATAAATCACATCCTGAAAATCCTTAAATCCTGGACATCCTGATTCAGACAAATAAAATATTAAACACCAACAAACAACTAATAAATCACATCCTGAAAATCCTCAAATCCTGGACATCCTGATTCAGACAAATAAAATATTAAACACCAACAAATAACTAATAAATCACATCCTGAAAATCCTCAAATCCTGGACATCCTGATTCAGACAAATAAAAATATTAAACAATCAAAAATAATCAATCAAAATTATGGACATCCTGACTCCTTGAAATCCTGATATACAATAAAAATAAATCAACCAGAGGTAATCTAAATGGCAACCCAACTTAGTGAACCACAAACTGCACCGAAAACAGTACAAGAACTGGTAATCTCTTGGGAAGCTTTACCCGATGATTTTCAGTTAGAGGATGAACCTCTGGAAAATACAGGACAACCACTTTTAGCAGGTGCATTACGGGAAAGTTTAGAAATAGCGGGTTTTATTAAACCGGAAATGCTGATAGTTTCTAATTTTGGACTTTGTGCGACAGTGAATAATGACATTGTTGTTAAAGCACCAGATTGGTTATACATACCAAATGTGAAAGAAGTTTTACCAGAACGCAGAAGTTATACAGCATTCTTGGAAGGTGAATTACCATTAATAGTGATGGAATTTCTGTCACATAATGATGGGGGAGAATATTCTGTGAAAAGGAGTTTTCCTCCAGGAAAATGGTTTTTCTATGAACAGGTGTTACAAGTTCCTATTTACATCATTTTTGAACCTAATGGTGGTTTATTGGAATTTTATGAGTTAAAAAATGACCGCTATCAATTGCAATTACCAGATAAAAATGGTCGTCATTGGATTGAAAATATGGGTCTATTTTTGGGAACTTGGCAAGGTGAAAAGGAAGGTAGAAACGGTTATTGGTTAAGGTGGTGGGATAAAGATGGTAATTTGTTACTTTGGGGTTTAGAACAAATTGCGAAAGAAAAAGAAGTTGCAGAACAAGAAAGAAAAGAAAAGGAGAGATTAATAGCTTATTTGGTTTCCCAAGGTATTGATCCGAATAATTTACCTACTTAAAGGTAAAGTAAACAGTTGATAGATCCCTGGTTCTTTAAGAAGTCAGAGATCTAAATCTTATAGATGAAATGTCATATTTTTTATCAAAGTTGTAATTTCACTAGCAATTCAATATAAAATCTAAGATTCAAAATGATTCAAAATCTAAGATTCAAAATCTAACTATCGTACCATGACAAATTTGACTCCTAATTCTAGTTTCAGTGTGACTCTACGCTTACAAATTCCCAACCGGGTGGGGATGTTAGCAGCAGTAACTCAGGCGATCGCCAACAGTGGCGGTAATTTGGGTACAATAGATTTAATCGAACAAACCCGGCAACAATCTATACGCGATCTGACAATTGATGCAGCTAGTACAGAACACGCAGAAAAAATAGTTCAAAGCGTCAAAGAATTAGCTGATATTACGGTTTTAGATGTCTATGACCGCACATTTAATTTACACCGAGGCGGTAAAATTAGTATTGCTAGTCGCATTCCCTTAAAAAGTGTTTCTGACTTAGCAATGGCTTATACTCCAGGGGTAGGAAGAGTTTGTAAGGCGATCGCCCAAAACCCTGAAGATGTTTACAATTTTACCATTAAAAACAATACCGTTGCTATTGTCACTGATGGTAGCGCTGTTTTAGGTTTGGGTAACTTAGGAGCAGCAGCAGCTTTACCAGTGATGGAAGGTAAAGCCATGTTATTTAAAGAATTTGCGGGTATTGATGCTTTTCCCATTTGTTTAGATACCCAAGATACAGAAGAAATAATCAAAGCTGTAAAAAATATTGCTCCTGTTTTCGGTGGTGTAAACTTAGAAGATATAGCAGCACCCCGTTGTTTTGAAATCGAAAAAAGACTGCAAGCAGAATTAGACATTCCTATTTTTCATGATGATCAAAATGGTACTGCAATTGTTACCTTAGCTGCATTATTCAACGCCTTAAAATTAGTACAGAAATCTATTGCAGATGTCCGTATTGTCATCAATGGCGCTGGTGCTGCGGGGATAGCGGTAGCGCGGTTACTGAGAAAAGCAGGAGCGGAACACATTTGGATGTGTGACTCAAAAGGTATCATCTCCACTAACCGCACTGATATCAACGAAGAAAAACAGGAATTTGCAGTCAAAGCACAAGGTACTTTAGCCGGTGCTACCCAAGGTGCAGATGTATTTATTGGTTTGAGTGGACCTGGACTTTTAACACCGGAAATGGTACAAGGTATGAATAAGGATGCTATTGTGTTTGCAATGGCTAACCCCATCCCAGAAATTCAACCAGAATTAGTACCTGCAAATGTGACAGTTATGGCTACTGGCCGCAGTGACTACCCCAATCAAATTAATAACGTTTTAGCTTTTCCTGGAGTGTTTCGTGGAGCTTTAGATTGTCGAGCTAAAACAATTACAACTAATATGTGTTTAGAAGCTGCCCATGCGATCGCCTCTCTAGTCAAACCTGCTGACTTAAACCGGGAACATATTATACCTTCTGTCTTTGATGAGCGTGTTTCCTCTGCTGTTGCTGCTGCTGTTAAACAAGCTGCACGGGAAGAAGGTATTGCCCACAGTTAAGAAAATGACAAACCCACAAACGTGGGTTTACAATTCTCATATTTCATATATTTTATTTTCACAAACAACAGCCATGAAATATTCACTTATTACAGGTTTAGTAGCGGGAATTTTAACTTTATCTGGCAACATTGCCACAGCCCAAGAAACACCATTATCAAGTTCTGCAAATTCCCAACAATTCAGTATTAATAACAGCATTAATAAAACATTAAAAGCTGAAAAAGCTCCTCCTATAAAAAACACATCAGGAGAAGCTGAAATAGCCTTAGCGAAACATTTGAAAAATATCAAAGCTAAAATGTATGGTGCTTATTGGTGTGGACATTGTAAACACCAAAAAGAACTTTTTGGAAAACAAGCATGGCCAACAATTACATATATTGAATGTGATCCTAAAGGTACAAATCCTCGTCCTGATTTATGTGAAAAAGCGAAAATTCAAGGTTATCCAACTTGGGAAATTAACGGTAAATTATATCCGGGAAGACAATCTTTAGAAAACCTAGCTAAAATATCTGGTTATAAAGGGAAACGCAATTTTAAGAACTAATTTAAACCTAAAATCCTTTTATACCATTTTTATGTGTTTATGTGGGATGAGTAAATTGCTTGTCCCGGTGTAAATTTGCTGACTAAAAATCTATAGTTTTATTTTTATCGCTTTTAGAATAATTAATATTCCCGTTTAAGTCTGCTTCTCCAAGATGATTTTTACCTGTTTTATCAAAAACCTCTAAATGCGGGTTACTTTTATGCAAATTATCTACATACCAATATCTACCTGTAGTCAATTCAATATAAATGGATCTTCCCTGACACATAAGTCCTGTTTTTCTAAATCTTTTTATATCTCGTAAAATTGTTTGTTCATCTCTTATTTTTTGTCCGCTATCTAAAGAATATTCTAATTGGCTTAAATTAAATTTATGTTCTAACCAACATTCCAGTGCTACTTTACTGTCTATACCATCTAAACATATCAAATTGATTTCATCATTATTTTTAATAATCGTAATTAAACAAATATTTTTGATATCAGTATGCGCCATTCTAAAACTAGAATTTGGGAAATTAATTAGTAAATATTCACTGTCAGGATTTTGTAATTTTCTTTCTGTAACTTCAGCTAATGAAGTATCACTAACATCTTTATAATTATCCTCACTAATTAAACAATCAAATAAATCTTCTGAAGAATGTAGTTTTTCTGTACGCCATTCTTGGGGATTTGACTTATTAAAAACTATGTTAATAAAAGCTGTTTTTAAAGATTTGTCTTTAAGTTGATTAAGACTGGTAGGAAAATTAGAATCTCTAATTGCCTCATATATTTTAATTCTATCACTGTCTTCTTTGTACAGTTTCTTTGCTTGAATTTTTTCATTAATTAACTTAAAAATAGCAGTGAACGTTTTCACTGCATCTTGAAATTCTGCTTCGTTAAGATACTGACCTTCTAGAGACACCTCATTGATAAATATTTCCATTTTTTACATCCCGAAAAGTCGTGCAAAATCTTTATCTATTTGGTCAAAAAATCCTTCTGGCCATTCTTCAATTCCCCCATTAGGTTGTACAGGAATTTGCACAACTGGCTGTTCTGGATTTTGTTGAAAATATAATATACTTAATTCTTCATGAGTAATAATATCATCAAGAACAGCGATTCGCAAGGCATTTAAAATATGATCACTATGGGATTCAATAAAAACTTGTACACCACAACTACTTACTTTAGCTAAAAATTTAGCTAGTCGTGATTGTGCTTTAGGATGTAAATGTGCTTCTGGGTTTTCTACTATTAATATTTCTCCTTCTTTTGCAATCAAACCTGAAACAACAATTGGTAAAATGTAACTATATCCAAATCCTACATTAGCTGGTTTAAAACGGTCTTTTGATGTGCTAGTATTAAATAAAAGTTCGAGTATATTACTTTGAGAACTGGGAACTTCAACTTTTGCACCATTAAATATTTCATTAAGCCATTCTTCGGTTTGGGTAGCTAATGTTTTAGCATCTTCACCTAAACATAGTTTATCATTGACTAAATCATCTCTTTTTTTATAAAGCACGTTAACTGTAAATTCACCTTTTGCACCAACGTTAGGAAATTTGTTGATGGTAGATTTTAAATAAAATTCTTGAGGTCCTAAACGGTCTGCGGAGATATAGTGAATATGATTAAAGTTTAAAGATTGAGATAATAAATTTGACGCAAAAGATTCAAATTGCCTCCAAATTGGAAAATCACTTCTGGGTATTAAATCATTTATAATATAAGATGTATGTTCTATTCTAGTTTCATTTCCGTTACTATCAAAACTATAACTATCATAATCAAATATGAATTTCTTTAAGGAATCATTATACTTGTAATGATAAATGGCATTAATATCATAATATGAACTAGCCTCGTGAGGAAGTATAGACTCATTATCTAATTCTATTCTCCCAAAAAAACTAATTTCTACTATTTGAGCTACCATATCATCATCTAAATTTTCATTTAGACAGTATTCAATATTTCCCTGTAATTTGAATTCGGAGTCAATATTACTATTAATATAATATTTGAATTTTATATGTTCATTTCTTGAATTATTTATATTTCTAACATCATTAAAACTATTTAAACTTACGCAGCTACCATTTAACAAAATTTGGTCAGTGTTTTGATTATGCTCAATAGATTGTCGCATTAAGAGTAAAGACTGAAGCAAAGTTGATTTACCACAACCATTGATTCCTGTAAGCAGTGTTAATTTTCCTAATGGAAAAGCTGTTCTTTCTTTAAAACATTTAAAATTTTCTAATTCAATTTGAGTTAGCATACCTATACATTCCCTAAAATTTCTTGTGCTAGTTTAAATCTAGTAATAACTTTATTTTTACTACTTGTAGCATATCTAACAGCATCAAGATATTCCTGATTTTCTAGCAACTTATCAAAATTATCTTGAATATTTTTTTTATTATCTGCTAAAAATTGATCACTATTTACCGAAAAAAAATAAGAAACAGATTCAAAAATAGCAATATTTATTCTTCCTCTCCTTTGTGCTGCGGGTAATCGGAAGTTTCTTTTACCAAAAAACTCGAAAGTTAAATTCATAACTCGCTTGAAATCATTTTTTAATAAATCTATCTTTTCATCTGACATCAAATTAAGTTTTTTCATAGCACTTTCTACAAAATCACTTAAATCTCCGTGATATTCTGTTTCATAATCAAAAATTTTAAATGCTAGATAGCGCAAAATGACTTCTCTATCTTTCATTCTTCTAGGAGATATACCATTATCAATAGCTCTTTTAAAATAATCGGTTTCTGATAATTCTTTGATCAGTTTAGTAGATTTTCCTGAGAATATACAATTTCTGACTTCTTGACGTTCAAGATTTGTCCCACCTGTATTAATTCTATTGAAAATATCATAAACAACTTTAGCTTGGACAGAAGGTTTAATAAGATATATATTTAGTTTTTTATCTTCTATTCTGGTTTGATAATCACCTGGTAACTCTTTAAGTTCAGAAAAATTATATCCATTCAAATTAGTTAAAGCTTCTAAACCTGTTAACTTAAATTCATCATTAATAAATTGATGTAAGGTAGATGTTCTCTGTAAACCATCTACTATAATATATTTACCTTCTACAGTTTGATTAACATACCAAGGAGGTATAGGAAAGTTAAGGATAATTGATTCAATAAATTTACTTCTTTTCTCTAGTGTCCAAACTAGATTACGTTGAAACTCAGGATCAACTATCAGTTTTCCATTATCATATTTTCTCATTAACTCAAAAACTGTTTGTGGTTCTTCTCTAATATCAATATCTGCTTTAGTTGGATCATAAGGATATAACCCTCCACTATCACCTCTATCCTCTTCAGCAGTGTCTTCATCTTTCTCAATTATATCATTATCTTGTAATTGATCATACATATTTCATATTCCTTTTATTTTCTAAACTGCTTAAAAATTTAAGTATATTTAATTATGACATATTCTGAAAAAATAGTTTTTACTAATTAAAATAATCTTACCATACAGTAACTTTTGATTTATTTCAATATAGAGATGATTCACAAATCATCTCTACAGGATTCATTCCTGATTCACAAACTCCAAATAACCCTTACTCAACTCCTCAACAGCTAAATCATAAAATTGTTTACCATGTTCAGGAGTAGCTAAATCAGGATTTGAACCCATACGGCCATCAGGATAACGGGAACGAAAATCCACCGCACCATAAATTTTATGACCACCTGCAACTTCTGGAGATAAAGGAGCTTTTTTAATAGCTTGAGGATAGACATATTGAGTAACAGCAACCTCACTAGGAGTAGCATGAGAACCTTCTTGATCTCCATACAATTCTTTTGCTAATTTATAAACCGAACCACACATAAACCAATTAGCAATTTGACATTGTACTTTTTGATAATTTTCGATTTTTAAATCTTCTAAATGGGCGTAAGTTTCAGAAAAAGCAGCTTTTAAAGTGGCTATATTTCCACCATGTCCATTAATAAAATAAAACTTGGTAAAACCAGCTTTTGCTAAACAAGTTATATAATCTTTAATGACTAAAATTAAAGTGCTAGGACGTAAACTAATAGTACCTGTAAATGCTGTATGATGTAACGCCATACCGACATTAATTGTAGGTGCAACCATCGCTGATGTTGCTTCACCCACACCATGAGAAATAGCTTCCGCACAAATAGCATCAGTACCAATTAAACCCGTAGGTCCATGTTGTTCAGTTGAACCAATGGGAATAATAATTCCCTGAGATTGTTGTAAATAACTTTCGACTTCTGGCCAGGTGCTAAGATGTAATAACATTTGCAGAAAATTCTCCCTCATTAAACTAATTAAACTAATTAAACTAATTAAACTACTTAACTGTTTTTTGGTCTTCTTAATTGCTGAGAATTAATAGGTCCGAGAATTTTATTTAAACTCCGTAATTGTTCCGCAGTACCCATACATATTAAAGTATCCCCTGACATTAAAACAGTATCACCAGTCGGACCACCTATTAAACTTCCATCACTGCGACGAATGGCCAGAACTAAAGCGCCAGTTTGCGATCGCAACTTAGCCCGTTGTAAACTTTCACCCACAAAAGGACAAGCAGATTCTTCTAATAGAAACTCCTCCATATATAACTGTCTATCCGTTCCCGATAGCATCCCATCCACAAAATCCAATATTTGCGGTCTTAAAGCCGCCGCCGCCATCCTTTTACCACCAGTAATGTAGGGGGATATGACAGCATCAGCACCACCCCTTTGTAGCTTTTGTACAGCCTCCTCTGTACTTGCGCGGGCGATCGCCCGAATTTGGGGATTAAGTGTTTTTGCTGACAGCACAGTATATAAATTTTCAGCATCAGAAGGCAAAGCTGCTACAATACAAAGCCCTCGTTCTACCCCCACCTTCAACAAAGTATCATCCAAAGTAGCATCACCTTGATAAGCAGTATAACTCTCACTTTGCGCCCTTTGTACAGATTCCGCATCCGCATCAACCACCACAAAAGCCACACTTTCCGAGCGAAACTCCTTAGCAATTTGTCGTCCAGTCCGACTAAACCCACAGATAATATAATGTCCTGAAAGAGATTCCATTAAGAGCCTTTGTTGCCTGAGTTTAATACCTTCCTGAAAATAGCCTTCAACCACAGCCTGAGTAAATCTATTAACAATGTAACCAAGATTGATCACACCCATTAAAATTAGGGCAATAGTAAATAACCTACCTCTACTTTGTAAAGGATTAGTTTCACCATATCCAACAGTAGCCAAAGTGATCACAGTCATATAAGCTGCATCTTCCCATGACCAACCTTCAACGAGCTTATACCACAAAGTACCAATCAGTAGTACCACAACTAAGGCCACAGCCCCAGCCATCAATTCTTGTTGAATGCGTTTATACTTTTGTTCTAAGGTAGAATACACAGATTTAGGGGAGATGGGGTGAGAGGGTGAAAGGGAGAGGGGGTGAGAGGGTGAGAGGGAGATGGGGAGAAATATTTGTCTTCTGAACTCCTGAACTTCTGAACTTTTAAACTCCTGAACTTCTGAACTCCTGAACTTCTTGATCTCCTCGATCTCCTGACTCCTTGATCTCCTCTTAAATGTCAAATTTAACCATTAATGATATATTTTCTATTATTGGATTTAAACCCCATAAAAATCAGTGAGTAAATCTCTCCTGAACAGAGAGAAAGCGATCAAACTTGTAACCAGTTCATTCGGGCGTAAATCTTGTAAAACTAGAAATATTAGTTTTATTTGACTATATTTTTAGTAACTATTAATATAAAAGATTTTCAGGAGGTGCGGTAGTGAGTTTTCCAACTCTAGTTGAACCAGCCGAGATACCCCCAGAGGCTAACTCTAAGTCATCTCAACCCTTTGATGCAGATAACTTTAACGAAGTTGTCATGTCTACCTATGGGCGGTTTCCCCTAGCATTAGAACGGGGTTCTGGTTGCCGTGTTTGGGACACCCAAGGTAAGGAATATTTGGATTTTGTCGCTGGGATAGCAACTTGCACCTTGGGACACGCTCACCCAGCAATGGTGGAAGCTGTCACCAAAAACATCCAAAAACTGCATCATGTATCTAACTTGTACTACATTCCCGAACAAGGAGAATTAGCTAAATGGATTATTGATCATTCCTGTGCAGACCGGGTATTTTTCTGTAACTCTGGTGCAGAAGCTAACGAAGCAGCAATTAAACTAGCCAGAAAATACGCTCACACAGTCTTAGAAATAGCTAATCCCATCATTTTAACTGCTCATGCCAGTTTTCATGGTAGAACACTAGCGACTATCACAGCCACCGGACAACCCAAATATCAGAAGAATTTCGATCCCCTTGTTCCTGGCTTTCACTATGTACCTTATAACGACATTGCCGCAGTCGAAGCTGCTGTTACAGAACTAGATGAAGGTAACTATCGTGTCGGTGCAATCTTAATTGAACCCCTACAGGGAGAAGGTGGTGTACGTCCTGGAGATGTAACATACTTCCAAAAACTCAGGCAAATTTGCGATGAAATAGGCATTTTGTTGATGTTCGATGAAGTGCAAGTGGGTATGGGACGTAGTGGTAAATTATGGGGTTATGAACACCTGGGAGTAGAACCAGATGTCTTCACCAGCGCCAAGGGACTAGGTGGAGGTATTCCCATTGGGGCGATGATGACCAAAAAATTCTGTGATGTTTTCCAACCAGGAGATCACGCTAGTACCTTTGGCGGAAATCCTTTTGTATGTGGTGTAGCACTCAGTGTTTGCCAAACCCTGGAAAAAGAGAACATCCTAGAAAATGTTCAAGAGCAGGGCGCACATTTGCGGGAAGGCTTAAAAATGATTGCCCGTAAATATGGGCAACATATCGCCGAAGTGCGGGGTTGGGGATTAATTAACGGTATGGAAATTAAAGCCGAATCTCCATTAACCGCCCCTGATTTTGTGAAAGCTGCCATAGATCAAGGTTTATTATTAGTACCTGCTGGACCCAAAGTAGTACGGTTTGTACCGCCTTTAATTGTCACAGATACAGAAATAAATCAGGCTTTGCAAGCAGTAGAAAAAGTTCTCGCTAAACTCACAGCATAGTTATAGAAGGAGTCAGGAGTCAGGAGTCAGGAGTCAGGAGTCAGGAGTCAGGAGGTAAATATTTCTCCCCATCTCCCCATCTCCCCATCTCCCCATCTCCCCATCTTCACTGTCACCTGTCACCTGTCACCTGTCACCTGTCACCTCTAAAACCTGCTATCATTTCCCAGATTTCACACCACTAATTCTTAAAACATCACTCATAGTTGCACAATAATTAGGTAAATCAAAACTAGCAGGATTGATAGCATGAGAATAGGTAAAATGACGATAATTCATACAAAATCTATCCCAAGCGGCCATTTGAATTCTAAATACTTTAATAATTACATTTGCTAAACCCAAAGATAGAGGAATGCGGAAATAAATCTGTTTATTGAGATACTGACAAACTTCTTCTATTGCTTGATTTACTGTTAACCCAGATTGACCTAAAACAAACCTTCTGGGTTCTCCCTTTTCTGGGGGAAAATCAATTAAATACTGTACAACTGTGGCAATATCTTGACCATGAATAAAATGAAAACTGCCATCAGCTTGTAAAAAGCGAATGATATTAATATATTTGGTAACTTCAGGAATACCCGATGTTAAATGAGAATAGGGTTTTGTATCATCACCACCTAAAACCAAGGTAGGAAACACGGTAGTAATTTTCGGGAAAATTTCTAAATGTTCAATTTTATGTAAACAATCATATTTAGAACTAATATAATCTGTGCCTATTTCTCCTGCTTCTTTTAATGGTTGATTTTCGTGATTTAAAACACTTGCAGTTGAAAAATAAATTACCTGTTGACATCTTTCTGGGTTTAACAGGTTCATTAATTCTATGGTTTTGTTGACATTAATATCAAAAATGTTATCTCCACCCCAAGAAGTGGCGGTTAAAACTGCGGTATCAATGGTTTTTAGCAGGTTGGAAAATTTGTTAATTTCCTGCATATCACCCTGTAAAATGGTGATTCCTGGACGTTCTGTGGTGTTAATTTTTAGTTTGTTGGGGTTTCTAACTAATAAATATAGTTCGTGATTGGTATTTTTTATTAATGTTTCGCTGATATAATGACCGATACAGCCGCTTGCACCTGTGATTAAAATACGTTGTTTAGTCATTGATGTTTGATGTTGGGGTTTTAGGGGATGGTTGAGAATGGTATAAGATTATAGCATGATTTTGGGACATAGATCCCCGACTTCTTAAAGAAGTCGGGGATCTGAAGTTTTGAGAGATTTTGCGTGGGGTTTGATTAATTAGGGTAAAATTTTAACAATGTGTTGGTTTTGAGTCTATGCGTCAATGTCTTAATCCTGACTGTCTTTTTTCTAATCCTGATAGTTTTCAATTTTGTCAGAAGTGCGGTAATAAGTTATTGCTCAAGGAAAGATATGTACCTTTATCAATTTTAGGTCAGGGTGGTTTTGGGAGGACTTTTTTAGCTATTGATGAGGATAAACCATCAAAACCTTTTTGTGTAATTAAACAATTTTTACCCCAAGCACAGGGAACGGATAGTTTTGAAAAAGCATCTCAGTTATTTGCACAGGAAGCACAACGTTTAGAGGAGTTGGGTAAACATCCGCAAATACCTGAGTTAATGGCTTATTTTACTTATGATAATCGTCAATATTTAGTACAGGAATTTGTTAAAGGGGAAACTTTACAAACTGAGTTAGATAATAATGGTGTTTTCTCTGAACAGCAAATTAAAAAGTTATTAATAGAAGTTTTGCAAATATTGGATTTTGTTCATAGTAAACAGGTAATTCACCGAGATATTAAACCAGAAAATATAATTCTGAGCAGTGATAAAAAGTTATTTTTAGTAGATTTTGGGGCAGCAAAAATAGTTAAACCACAGCAACGCACAGCTACAGGAACAATTATTGGATCTGCTGAATATTGCGCTCCTGAACAGTCAATGGGTAAACCTTTATTTATTAGTGATTTATATAGTTTAGGGGTAACTTGTTTGCATTTATTAACGGGAGTGAGTCCCTTTGATTTATATAGTCCAATGGAAGGGGAATGGGTATGGAGAGATTTTTTAAATGGGAATGTGGTAAGTAATGAATTAGGGAAAATTTTGGAAAAATTAGCAAGTCCTATTGCTAAACATCGTTATCAATCTGTTAAAGAAGTGATTAATGATTTAATTCCAGTAAATCAACTTTCTACTACACAACAAACTGTTAAAATTCATCAACCACTTGTTGCTATAACCAGTCATTATCAAAAATTAGAGAAATTATTAGCAGAAGGTAAATGGAAAGAAGCAGATGAGGAAACAGCGCGGGTAATGTTAGCGGTAGCAAACCGGGAAAAAGAAGGTTTTTTAGATGCTCCAAGTATTGATAATTTTCCCTGTGATGACCTGTACAATATTGATAGATTATGGCTTAAATATAGTAATGGTAAATTTGGATTTTCTGTACAGAAACAGATTTATCAAAGTTTAGGTGGAACTAGAAAATATGATGAGAAAATTTGGATAGCCTTTGGTGATAGACTAGGATGGAGAAAGTTAGAAAAATGGAAGTATTACAACGATATTACTTTTGATATAAAAGCTCCCGAAGGACACCTACCTGCTAGGTTTTGGGATGATTGGGATTGGAAGGGTGTTGGTGGGGGGAGTAGGTGTGTAGGGCGGATGTCTTCTTTCGCATCAAGACTTGTGGACTGTAAAATCTAAAGATTCACAGAAAAATATTAAATCAGAATCAGGATGTCCAGGATTAAAGGATGTACAGGATATTACTGTTAACCTACTCAAAAATAACATGATCCAAGATCCCCGACTTCTATGATAATTAAACTAATAAATAAGAAGATTAATAAAAGAAGTCGGGGATCTTCATCTCCTGCTAACAGATCCACAGATGAAAAACAAGGTAAAATGAAAGAATGATCAACCAAAGGTGAAAAATGGAAACCCAACAACTAAAAGCCCTGATCAAAGAAACTATTTTAGAACTGATAGAAGAAGAAAAATGGACAATTCAAAAAATCTTAATCCCAATTTTGACCAACAAAGAAAATGAAGAATGGAACGAGTTTTCCTTAGAACAAGCTATGAGAGACTTAGAAAATGATCATCTTCCTGAATACACCGAATCCGATTTAATAGAAAAATGGCAATAGCAGGTCAAATTGTTCTTTTCAGATTTCCACAAACTAACCTGACACTGGGGAAACTACGCCCTGCACTACTCATCAAACCCCTATCTAATAATGGTTATGATGACTGGTTAGCCTGTATGATTTCCACAAAAACAGGACAAGAAATAGCAGGATTAGATGAAATTATCTCACCCCAAGATGTTGATTTTTCGCAAACAGGCTTAAAATCAGAAAGTGTGTTTAGAGTTTCACGACTAGCTGTAGTTTCTGAGCAAATACTTTTAGGAAAAATAGGTGAAATTTCTGAAGCAAGGTTAACAACAATTAGACAAAATCTAGCAAATTGGATTTTAAAAGATTAAGTATATTTTTATGATTAAAAAATATTTCCTCATCCGCGTTCATCCGCGTTCATCTGCGTTCCCTAAAAATCCTTTAAAAATCAGGTGGGTAAAAAACCCACCCAATAAACCAGAAACTAAACCAAAGCGTTGAGATTTTTGGCAGTTTCAAAGAAATGAGCGACATTTTCCTCTGGAGTTTCTGGTAATACACCATGTCCCAAATTAAGAATATGTCCCCAGTCGCCGGCTTTGCGAACAGTGTCCAAAATGCGATCGCGGATAAATTCCTTAGAACCAAACAACACACCCGGATCAAGATTACCCTGTACTTTCACGTCCTTACCCAGTCTTCTGCGTGCATCTGCCATATCCACAGTCCAGTCAATAGTAAGGATATCTGCACCAGAGGTAGCCATTCTTTCTAAAAGTCCAGCACTACCAGTCACCAACAAAATTAACGGTGTATCAGGATGGGTTTGTTTCACCAAATCAAACACCATTTTTTGGTAAGGTAAAGCAAAGGTATCATAATCTTGGGGGCTTAACTGTCCCGCCCAAGAATCAAACATTTGCACCACTTGAGCGCCACAATCAATTTGATAGCGCACATATTCAGCAATAGACTCAGCAAACTTAGTTAATAGCTGATGCAGAATAGCGGGATCTGAGAAAGCCATGTTTTTGATCACGGAATAGGTTTTAGAACCCTTTCCTTCCACAGCATAGGCCGCCAAAGTCCAAGGAGCGCCCACAAAACCCAAAACCGTTGACTTATCGCCGACTTCTTGGCGTAAAGACCCCAAAATGGTCTTAATAAACGGTAAAGCAGTTTCCGGTTCTAGAGGACGCAGGTTATCAATTTGTGCTTGAGTGCGAATGGGCGAAAAAATAATCGGTCCCTTCCCTTCCGCAATATCCATGTCAATACCCATACCAGGTAAGGGGGTGACAATATCGGAAAACAAAATTACGCCGTCGGGTTGAAAAGCTCTCCAAGGTTGCAGGGAAACTTCGATCGCAACTTCAGGAATTTCTGAGCGTTCCCGAAAAGAAGGATATTTCTCCCGCAAGTCCCGATACGCTTTCATATAGCGCCCCGCTTGTCGCATCATCCATACAGGGGGACGATCTACTTTTTCACCGCGTGCAGCCCGAAGGAGGAGAGGAACTGTTGAGGAAACACCCATTTAACACTACATCCTAAGTCACTTTTATATTTCACTGTTTAGCTTATCATCCCTAGTTTACGCTTGAGTCCTATCCCCTAAAAGCTCTAACAGTTGCTTTACTTAACTTAACAAAACGTTAAAATTGAGGAGTCAGGAGTCAGGAGTCAGGAGTCAGGAGAAAGAATTAATTGTTCAACTATTACCTGTCACCAGTTATCAGTTATCAGTTATCAGTTATCACTGTTTACTGTTCACTGTCAACTGTCAACTGTCAACTGTCAACTGTCAACTGTCACCTGTCACCTGTCACCTGTCACCTGTCACCTGTCAACTGTCAACTGTCAACTGTCAC
>RDXV01000127.1 GCA_004292695.1 Nostocales cyanobacterium
CTTCGACAGATGCCACGCCAACAGATGGATGATGATGGCTTAATGCTTGAATTAAGGCATTGATAACTGTTGCTTTTTTTGTGCGACTAGCAGTTATGGCAGTAATGGCAGCGATCGCTTCTTCAAGAACGTGTAAATAACCCAGATTTAGATGATGTCTTAATTTTGCTGGAACATCCCCCCGTTTACACTTTGGGACAGGGTGCAAGTTTAGATTTTCTCAAATTTGATATTGACAAAAGTGGATATAATGTGCATCGGATAGAACGGGGTGGAGAAGTCACTTACCATTGTCCAGGGCAAATTGTGGGCTATCCAATTTTGAATTTACGCCGCTATCGTCAAGATTTACATTGGTATTTACGTCAACTTGAAGAAGTCTTAATTCGTGTTTTAGCCAGTTACGGTTTACAGGGAGAACGTATTTCTGGTTTGACTGGTGTGTGGGTGGAAGGACGAAAATTAGCCGCTATCGGTATTAAAGTCAGTCGTTGGGTGACTATGCACGGTTTTTCCTTAAATGTTTCTCCTGATATGACAGGTTTTGAACGCATTGTTCCCTGTGGTATCACTGATAAAGCTGTGGGCAGTTTAGCGGAATTTATTCCTAGTATCAAATATTTAGAAGTATATCCTTGTATAGCTCAATGCTTTGCTGAGGTATTTGGAATAGAAGTTACGGCAGATCATATACATCTACACAATTTTACGGTTGACTAGGAAACAAACTACGAGCTAACTAGGGAGGTGATGCTCTTAGCAAAACTACATAATATATTCTGAAAAAACTATGATCTATGTCACATTAATATGGGGACATTCAGGGTAATATATTCTTGTTTATTAGTAAATATGCCCATTTATTATTAAATTCAACTAAAGCCGTGCTTGCGAATGACTCGGAACATCTACAGGTGAATAATTCCTCATATAGCACTATTAGAGAAAGAGACTGGGAAGCTCTCGATTCTCTATTTGACAGGGATGATAGTGATGAAATTGAAGCAGAAATTAAAAGTAAACTGGTTTGGTTAGTACCCGAACCTTGCTGGGAAGATAACCCCTTTGAATTTTTGCGAGAATTTCTTTAAATAGGGAATAGGGAATAGGGATCAGTTTTTATACCTTATCTGTGCAAGAATTAAAAATTTCCTATCTAATTCTGATCATATTTTTGTGGTTAGATATGAAGAAACTAAAAAAATTCAACAATAATCAGCACAGATGATAAATATGATTTTTGGGCGTTGGTTTGGGCGTTGGTTAAGTCGCTGTTTTATAATTGGGTTAACTTGCTGTTTATTAGTAAGTTGCAGTATTCATCCTAGTGTTAAAAATAACCTGCGGATAGGTACTGATCAGACATTTCCACCCTTTGAATTTCAAGGTGTAGATGGGAAATTACAAGGTTTTTCTATTGACTTAATTCAGGCGATCGCCAACGCTGCTCAATTCCAGATAGAATTTCAAAGTTTACCTTTTGATGGTATCATTCCTGCACTACAAGCACAAACCATAGATGCGGCAATTAGTTCTATTACTATTACAGAAGAAAGAGCGAAAACTGTCGCTTTTTCCCGTCCTTATTTTAAGGCAGGTTTAGCAATAGCCACACGCACAGATAACAAAGAAATCAATAATTTTGCTAGTCTTGAAAATAAAAAAATTGCTGTCCAAATTGGTACAACTGGCGCACAAACAGCAAAAAATATACCTGGTGCAGAGGTAAGAAGTTTAGATTCTGCACCTTTAGCATTACAAGAATTAGTAAACGGTAATGTAGACGCAGTTATTAACGACGAACCAGTAACTTTATATGCTATAAATACAGGTAATTTACAAGGAATCAAAGTTCTGCAAAAACTGTTAACTGAGGAATTTTACGGAATAGCTACAACTAAAAAATCTCCATATTTATCATTAATAAACCAAGGATTAAACACTGTTATAGAAAATGGAACTTATGCAAAAATATATCAAAAATGGTTTAATGCTACACCGCCAATATTACCCGAAAAATCACCCTATGCAAATCAAGGAAAAAATATTCTTAATTCCCAAAGTTTAATATTACAGTCTTTACCGATTTTATTAAATGGTGTTTTGGTAACATTGCAACTAGCATTTTTATCAGTTTTTTTAGGTTTAATAGCTGGTTCACTTATTGGTATTATTCGTCTTTCTCCCACGCAAATTTTACAGTGGATAGCTAGAGCTTATATAGATTTTTTCCGAGGTACACCTCTATTAGTGCAGATATTTATGGTATATTTTGGATTACCTGCATTTGTACAAGAATTAGGTTTCACTTGGTCATTAAATCGCCTAGCTGCTGGAGTAATTGCCCTAACATTAAATAGTGCTGCTTACATTGCCGAAATTGTCAGGGCGGGAATTCAATCTATTGAAATTGGGCAAACAGAAGCCGCCCGTTCTTTAGGTTTAAACCCTGTTCAAACCATGCTTTATGTAATTTTTCCCCAGGCATTTAGACGCATGATTCCCCCATTAGGTAATGAATTTATTAGTTTGTTAAAAGATACCAGTTTAGTAGCTGTAATTGGTTTTGAGGAGTTGTTTAGAAAAGGACAATTAATAGTTGCAGAAAACTATCGCGCCTTTGAAATTTATACGGCAGTTGCGGTAATTTATCTATGTTTAACTTTGGTTTCTTCTCAAGTTTTTAGTCGTTTAGAAGATTGGATGAATCCTATTAAGAAAACAACATTAAAAGAATAATTTTTTAGATGATGTCATTTTCACATTATGTTGTGGTTAATTGGTATTTTTATTATTCCTGAATAATAAACTTATACCAGTTTCTAAATCTCTCCATAATGGCAAGGCAAAATAATTAATAAATAACAGAAATAAACAACAGATGAAAATGATCATTCTCTGTAACCACTTATCAAGAGTTTGTTTTAATTCCTGTACTATTGTTATTCCAGGGGAAAGAATTCCATTGATATCTTGAGTCAACTGATTAACACTTTGGTTAATATCATCAATACCAGATAAAACTGGCTTAAAGACAGCAAAAAAAGTCTTCAAAGGTTGAGAAATATTAGTCAAAATAGATTTAATTTCCCCAAACCCAGGAATGGGGACACTTGTTCTTAAAATCTCAATTTTAGAAGGAAAGTTTTTAATGACATCATTTAATTTTGTATCCAAAAATAAAGACGTTTCCTCAATTGTTTGAGAAGCAGAGGTTAATTTGTTGGAAACAGGTAATAACTGATCCTGTAGTAGTTTAGCTTCAGATTGAATTTGAACAATAGATTTATTAATTTCTATAACTGGTTTAGATAAAACCTGATTCAAGTCATTGATTAAACCTAATCCATTAACAATAACTAAAATCATTACAATTAGGGGTGTTAAAGCCCGTGTAATTAATAATATGCCTTTAACACGACTATTGAGATCAGCCATAAACAAGTTTCTTCTATTATTCATTGTTGTATCTGAGAACAGTTACTAATTACTAATTACTAATTACTAATTACTAATTACTAAATATTTGGAAATAAAAACCCTGGAGTTACCATTGGAGATCATCTATTCTTGCTCGTTTCTCTCAATTTGTAACAAAAGCTGTCACCAAAACTGTAACGAGAATATGATCATCCCTAAATATAGTCTACATTGATCGAAAGTTAGGGGTAAACCCATAAACACAAATAATGTTCACAGATATTAGAGACTATCAAATTCTATTTCTGAGTGTTTTCCTAATTTTAGGAATTGCTACTAGAGACTGGACACTGCAACCTGAGTTTATTATCATGGCGATCGCCTCTTGTCTATTTACTCAATGGTTATTTTCCAACTTTTCCAAAGTTACCAGTTTACAAATAGAAACAAATACTCAAAAATCAACCTTTAATTTTCGTAGTCCCCTAATTACTTCATTAGGAATCAGTTTACTACTCAGGGCTGATCATTGGACAACAATAATTTTAGCATCTGTCACCGCCATAGCTAGTAAGTTCATTTTCCAAACAGAGAATAAGCACTTTTTCAACCCTGCTAATTTTGGCATTATTTCCGCCATTTCCTTAACTGCTGATGCTTGGGTTTCACCTGGACAGTGGGGAGAAGAATGGTGGTATTGTCTATTATTTATTGGTGCTGGGGGAATGATTTTAAAAAAAGTTGGGCGTTGGGATACTACGGCCGCTTTTTTAGGTACATATTCTCTATTAGAAGCATTCCGTAATTTTTGGTTAGGTTGGACTTGGGATGTTTATTTACATCGCTTGATGAGTGGATCTTTATTATTATTTGCCCTGTTTATGGTGACAGATCCTCGTTCCATTCCTAATGCTCCCCTTGGGAGGATAATATGGGCAATTTGTCTTGCCTTAATTACCTTCATTTTACGGAATTATTTCTATCTTCCTACGGCTGTTTTTTGGGCTTTATTTGCTTTTTCTCCCTTAACTATTCTCATAGATCATCTTTGGTTAAGTCCTAGATTTTCTTGGTTGTCAACAAAAAACTCTTAGTAACCAGTTACCAAAAAAATGAAAAAAATACGCTTTTTTATTCCTTTATTGATTGCAATTTTTACAGTTTTATCTTTTGCACCTACAGCATTAGCTTTTTGTGGTTTTTATGTAGCCAAAGCTGACACCAAACTGTATAATAAAGCCTCTCAAGTTGTCATTGCTAGAAAAGAAAATCAAACAGTTTTAACAATGGCTAATGACTACCAAGGAGACGTGAAAGATTTTGCAATGGTTGTACCTGTACCCACAGTAATTAAAGAAGAACAGGTAAGAGTTGCTAAACCAAATATTGTCGAAAGATTAGATGCTTTTAGTGCGCCAAGATTAGTAGAATATTTTGATGAAGATCCTTGTAACCAATACCCAAGATCACAATCAATGCCAGCACCAATGGCAGCTACTAGAGGCAGGAGTTTGAATGAAATTTCTTCAGAAGATAGGAGTTTGGGTGTTACGGTAGAGGCACGTTTTAATGTTGGTGAATATAATATTTTGATCCTCAGTGCCAAAGAATCTAACGGTTTAGAAACTTGGTTAAATCGTAATGGTTATAAAATGCCCAGAGGAGCAAATCAATTATTAAAACCTTACATCCGTTCCTCGATGAAATTTTTTGTAGCTAAGGTAAATTTAGATAAGTTTGAAAAATCAGGTTATCAGTTTTTACGACCTTTACAAATTTCCTACGAATCACCTAAGTTTATGTTACCCATTCGTTTGGGTATGATTAATTCTACCAATGAACAAGATTTAATTGTTTATATTCTTTCACCTCAAGGACAAGCAGAAGTAACAAATTACCGCACTGTAAAAATTCCTTCTAATGTGAATATCCCTGTATTTGTTAAGAGTGAATTTGGGGATTTTTATAAGTCTATGTTCCAAACATCTTATACAAAAGAAGATAAGAAGGTGGCTTTTTTAGAATATGCTTGGGATATGAGTAATTGTGATCCTTGTTCTGCTCAACCTTTGAATAATGAAGAACTCAAGGAAGCGGGTGTGTTTTGGTTAGATAATAATGGCGACATTAATAATGGGATGAGATCAGGTTTTGCTCCTCCTTTTATTTCTAGTAATGTTTACATTACTCGGTTACACGTCCGCTATACTCGGAATAAATTTCCTGAAGATTTAATGTTCCAAACAACTTCTAACCGAGAATCTTTTCAAGGTCGTTATGTTTTACAACATCCATTTACAGGTGAATTAAAATGTGCTGCGGGGAGAGATTATAAAAGATCATTATTCCGCAGATTTGAACAGGAAGCGCAAACTTTAGCCCAATTAACTAACTGGAATATTCAAAATATTCGGAAAAAGATGGAAATAAGTACGGGTAATTTACAAACTTCTTGGTGGGAAAGTCTGTTAATGCTTTTTGGTTTTTAAAAATGTAGGGGCAAACCCCCTGTGGTTGCCCAAAAATAGGGGTAGGCACGGGGGCGCTACCCCTACATTAAATCCACATCTTTAACTTATCAGTGTTCACTGTTTACTGTTCTCTGATACTGTGGTTTACAGGGAGTTCCCCAACAAACTTGTCCTGGGGGTATATTGGTAAATACGCTACTACGCGCACCTATAACAGCGTTAGCACCGATATTTACCCCTGGTGCAATAAAACAGTCTGTTGCTACCCATGCACCGTTACCGATGGTAATACTGGCTGTTTGTAAGCTAAAGGTTGGATCTTTGATGTCATGACTACCGGTGCAGAGGTAGCTTTTTTGGGAAACTACGCAATGTTCACCAATGTTAATTTGTTCAAGACTATAAAATACTACGTCATCACCTACCCAACTATAATCCCCAATGGTAACTTTCCAAGGATAGGTAAAGCGGGCTGTGGGTCGAATTACTACACCTTGTCCAATTTTAGCCCCAAATAGTCGCAATATAGCGCAACGAATAACATTGAAGGGGTGAGGAGTAAGTGGAAATGCGACAGCTTGCACTAACCACCATAACAAAACATACAACCCAGGACGACCACGATCAAACCCAGATTGATTATATTTACGTAAGTCTACAAAAGGTTTTTCTTGGTTATTAGTCATTAGTCATTAGTCATTAGTCATTAGTAAACTATTCACCTAATTAACTGTCAACTGTCAACTGTCAACTATCAACTATCAACTATCAACTATCAACTATCAACTATCAACTGTCAACTGTCAACTACCAACTATCAACTATCAACTATCAACTATCAACTATCAACTATCAACTGTCAACTATCAACTATCAACTATCAACTATCAACTGTCAACTATCAACTATCAACTGTCAACTATCAACTGTCAACTGATAACTGATTTATATTGCTGTTTGTTCTACTTCTTTTTTTTCTGGATTTAATTTTTTAGGAATAGATTCGGAATTTTTAACAACATTTAATTTTCCACCTAAAGTTCTGAGTTCATACAATTTGACTCCTATTTGATATTCATATTGACTTAATAAGCGCCCATAGATATATCCGGCTCTTCCGTCTAAAAAGCCACGTTGAATGATGTAAAATAAGACGAATCTTAACAACGGTTTAAATGGTAAACGTACCCATACTGTTTTGAGAAAACGTTTCCGTTGCACTGCATCACCAAAGAGGTTTGCACCAATAGTATTATTATTATCCTGACCTGTAAGTAAATTATAATAAACTCTTGCTTCCCAGTTAGAATAACGATTATGTCTAGCTAACCAGTGATATAAGTCGCGGAAATCTTCGTGAATCATATCATGTTTTAAATAGCCCACGTTTCCTTCTAAGATGACGTGTTCGTGAACTTCGTTGTCTCCTGTGTTGGGAATGTCTTCGGTGTTGAGGTTTTCGTAACGTCCTTTTTTGTGTTTGAATAGGCGTAAATTCCAATCTGGATATTTACCCCCGTGTCGAATCCATTTTCCTAAGAAGAAAACTCGACGATTGATATAGTAACCATCACATTCATCTTTCTGAATTAGTTCTGATATTTCTTGCCAAGATTCTTCTGTAATTCTTTCATCACAGTCAACTATTAACACCCATTCGTTGCGAAAGGGGAGGTTTTCTAATGACCAGTTTTTCTTTTTTGGCCAACTTCCATTAAAGTGGAATTGTACTACTTTTGCACCGTAACTTTCGGCTATTTCTACGCTGCGATCGCTACTTTGAGAATCTACTACAAAAATTTCGTCAGCTACTTGTAGACTGCTTAAACAAGCGGGTAGATTAGCTTCTTCATTTTTAGCAGGAATGAGAACGGAAACAGGGATTTTAGAGGACATATTAACTATTGTTTTGGTTAATTTAATGTATTCTGTATTCTATTTTTTGTACCGTTTGGTTATCAAGCCATGAATGACTGTGTTTAAGTAACCAATTTGACTATAAGCATATACCAGTTTATCAAATCTTTCAGCGGGATCAGTAATATATTGTAAGGATTTATATAATCCTCGTAAGAATTTTTCACTACCTCCTCTGACTTGACTAAAACTTGCTTTACCTGCTAGTTGTTCTCTGTAGCATTCACTTACACCTTGCCACCAGCCACGATTAAAAAACCAAGCTCGTTTTATCCTTTCAGGAGCGACGTTATGCGCTACTAGGGCTGTTGGAAGGTAGGCGACTTGCCAGCCTGTTTGCAGGGCTAATTCTGTCATTTGTAGTTCTTCGTTGGATAGTAGGTTTTTCCCAACTCTACCTAATTGGGGATCAAATCCTCCTATTTGCTCTAAAAAACTGCGGCGAATGGAATAGTTTAAGCCTCTGGGGGTTAAGCCTGGTTGCTCTATGTATAGGGTTTTATTTCCTAGATCATACGCTCCTAAGTTGGCTGCCAGTCCTGGTGATAGCCATTTTGGGGGTTTGGTGTCTGGTGGCCAGATCAATGTGACTTTACCACCGGCGATCGCCAGTTTGGGATTTCCTTGATATGCGTCATGTAAAACTTGTAACCATTGGCTACTTGCTTCTGCATCATCATCTAAGTAGGCGAGAATATGCCCATTGGCTGTTTTTGCTCCCGTGTTTCGAGCTACCGATAAGCCTATGGTTGGTTCAAAAATATACTTAACCTGTGAGTGGTTTAATCTTTCTTCTACGACTTCACGGGTGCGATCGCTTGATCCATTATCCACTACCACAATTTCAAAGTTAACATTTGACTTTTGTGCCAGTAAGCTGTCAATTGCAGCACCTAAGTAGTTATCTCGATTGTGTGTACAAATAATTGCAGAGATTTGGATATCTGGCATGATCTTGGCCGATGTTGCAAGTGTTGAGGGTGAGAATGTAAATATACAAATTTTAGTGTTTTCTATTGTTTGTTAATCTACCTTATAATCTGCCAAAAATACCAACAGTAAAAATACTGTGGTTTAGTTTGTTAAAACTTTATACATTCTTTATCATTTCTTTATTTATAGCAGGAGGCAGGAGGGAAATCTTTGTTGTATCTGGGTTTCCAAGATTAATAATGTCCTAATTATTCTGGCTAAAGCTATGTAGATATCAAGGGTGCTGAATATTACTGTGTAAATTGACCAGAGTTTCCGCTAATTGACTTAAACGATTTTCTAAATATTGTTTTCTAGCAAATAATTGACGTAATTTTTGATATCTAGCAATTGCTACACTCACAGAAGGGACTTCATGAACAGAACATGGACGAGACCAAACTTTACCATCTGCGTCTACACCGCACAGACGATAACCTGTACGGGATGATGGATGAGATACGGTTTGACTGGTTTCACATATTTCTTGTACATAATTCAATAATTGTTCCACCTCTCCATGCCGTAGGGTAGCCGTTCCTGGGGTTTCTTGCCCTTGGGCTGTGGTAGACTCTAACCAACCATTAATTACTTGACCTTCTAAGTAAATATTCTGAATTTGTTCAAGAATTGTTTGTAATTCCGTCTGCCAGTTAGCTACCGTTTCTTGGATTTCTTGCAGCAGAGTCATTGCAAACGCGGGATTTGCACCATGTCTATGATTACTAAAGTTTGGTGTTTTAAACTTGGGTAAGTTAGGTGTTTTTCCTGGTTCGGCTGGGGTTGAAAAGGCTTGTACAGGATGATGTTGAGAATTTTGATTTGACTGTGATTGGGAAAAGTTTTGTGCTGATGTATTTGTATCTGTAGTATTATTGTCTTGTTTTTCCGAGAAATGACTTGTATATTTAGCTTTGTTTTTGTCAACACTGATTCTAAAAGAAAACCCTCTTTTTTTTCCTTCGTTTGTTTCTGAAGGTAACTGATGGTTGTGTGTACCTAAATCATGTAATGTTGCCTCAATGCGTTTCAAACCGGGTTTCATAAACAAATCCAAGAATGTGCTTGACTACTATCAAATAATTCATACCAATACCGTGCCAACAGCGGAAAGTTATCAAGAAATTTGTGGTAATAATTCAGATAACATCTGCCAAACAGGTGAATTAAAAGGTTAATAAAACGGGAAGAAATGGCAAAATATCAATTAATATTAGATAATTTTGCGGTAAACACTAAAAATGTGAATTTTGATAACTGACAAGTGAGAATGCAAAAATTGCTAAATTGCATCTGGGGAAAATTCTATGTGATCACACATATAATCGCAACTAGGAATCTGTTAACAAAAATTATGAGAATATAACCATGAATAGAGTTATCTTAGTAACAGGCCCGGCACGCTCAGGGAAAAGTGAATGGGCAGAAGATTTAGCAATACAATCTGGCAAACCAGTTATTTATGTAGCAACAGCTACAGAAAACCCTAACGATCAAGAATGGCAAGAACGGATTGAAAAGCATAAACAGCGACGGCCAAAAGATTGGCAAACAATTTCCGCACCTGTAGAACTATCAGTTATTCTCAATCAAGCCAAACCTCACACAGTGATGTTAGTTGATTCTTTGGGAACTTGGATAGCTAATTGCTTAGAGGATGATGATTTGGAATGGGAAAAAACCCTAGTAGATTTTTTGACAATTGTACCTTTAGTAGAAGCTGATTTAATATTCGTAGCAGAAGAAACAGGCTGGGGAGTAGTTCCGGCTTATCCGATAGGTAGAAAGTTCCGCGATCGCTTAGGTAACTTAGTCCGTCGTTTAAGTACAGTTTGTGAAACTGTGTACTTAGTAACTGGTGGTTATGTTCTGAATCTTAATGTTCTCGGTATTCCCTTACCAGAGGTAAAATCTTAATTCAAAATTAAAGATTCATTTAGTATGATCCCTGAACCTAAGATTAAAATGATTATATGGCAAATAAACAAGAAGTCAAAAAATATCTAGCTCATTGGTTTCAATTAGGTAAAAAAGTTATTGTTGGTCATACCAATCAGAGTTTTTTACCTAGTAGAATTCTAGATGGCGATCGCTATAGTCAAGAACTTGAAGAATGTTGGGTAACAATTCTTTCATTAGAAACAAGTGATTGTTATTTAGAAGGAACTCACGAAACCATAGCCCAATTACTCACACCTGTGTGGGAAATATTGCCTTGTGGACGTTGTGCAATGCCAGTACCAGTTAAAACTATGGGAATGCCATCAGTATTATGTCCTTGTTATTATTTAGAGACGTGGCCTAATAACGAATTACCCGCCCCAAGATGTCCTGTCAACACTCACGAACAATTAAACGTCATCCGTAATCGCTTAGTCAGTAATTTATCCTAAATAATTTTTTAACAACTTTTTTTACTCACTAAGTTGTTAAATCATTAATTATTTAATTAAACATAGTCATAAAACATAGTCATAGATCAATCTAGTTTTTTGGATTCATCAATATATCCTGTATGCTATCAGTTAAATATCTTGTAAATATCTTGATTCTAGCCTCTTTCCCCCAAGAATAGAGGCTTTTAATTTTTTTATCACAAAAGGTTTTTACTTCTGACTTCTGACTTCTGACTTCTGACTTCTGTTATAACTTATCAATATAAAGTAATTAGGTTTTGTATTTTTCAGAAATTTAGATGTATAAATCTGGAAAATAAGTTTGCAGAAATTGTAAATGACTCAAGGGTTTACTTCTAGCTATTCTGTAAACAAGCAAGCGGTTAAGGCAACTACCAAAAAGCAATTAACCACTAGCTGAAAACAAATCAGTTCAATCAAAGATCAAGGAATATTGAGTCATGCAAGTAATTAAAAATAACGAATTATTTACCCAAGTTGCTGTTGAAGAGTCTTCCTTTGTGAGTGGTGGTATGTTAGGCGTTGCTGATACTTATGATAGTGGCAAAGGTAGTAAATATCATAACAATCTTAATTTCGGTTTGTTTAATGCAGCTGCATATATAACAGTAGCAGATAAATTTGGGATTGGACAAGGGGGAGATGATCGAGACAGTGATCGTGGTGGAAGAAGTAATGGTATCGTAGAAAATACTGCACTTTGGCTACTATTAGGATTCCATTAAATCCTAAATCTAGAAAGTAATAAATTGAGGTAAATTGCGCTAATTGAGTTTAAATAAATACTCATCGCTAATTATTAAACAAGATTGGCGCGTTTATCAAACTTCAAAAAATTTAATGCTTTTAGGTAGGTAGGGTACGGGTATTATAGACAAGGTGCAATCTTTCCAATTACCTCTTTACAACTGCCACAAATTAAAATGAATCATGTTAATCATGGAACATTAGGAGGACGTGAATAATTAAGATAGGGTGAGAGATAACATTCATATTTTCACCCTAATTATTTTCATATTTGGCTAGATAAAATATTGGATTTCATGATTAATAATTTTAACAATAAGTAGGTAGGCATAAAAATTGTCATGATGACAAATTAAAGGGTAAGCAATAAAAGTAAAATCACCCTATACTACTAAACCAATGGAAAATAATAAAAACAATCAAAAGAATCATTTGTTCACTGAAATTTCACCAGAAGAAGCTGCTGCTGTGAGTGGTGGTAGTATACAAGAGATAGCTGCATATCTCACTATTGTCAAAGAATTATTTCCTGACATGATCAAAAATCCAATAGTTATTAATACAGTGCTTTTAATGCTGTTGGGTGTTTTTTCATTTCCTAAAACCAGAAGTATAATTCCTGATCATACTCCTGTAAATACTATAGATGTAGTGCCTACAGAACCACCAGAAATAGGATTATTTTAGATTTATCATTTATTTGGAAAATCAACCAGATAGAACTAATTAAAAACATTTGGGTTAATACTGAGACATATTCATTATGTTTCAGTTTTTTTATTATTTATTTGATTAATGATTTAATTAATTATTTTTCATCAATTGGATAGATATAAAGAATGTTCCTAAAACAGAAAAAATTTTTACATAAATCATTAATGTTTATTGATCAAGAAATTTATATTATAAAAATAATCATTAAACAACAAAATATAAAACCTAAACAACCTTAATTACAAAATTAACCAGTTATGAAATACGCTCATATTTCCCAACATAATCAAGAAGATTGTGGTGCAGCTTGTTTAGCAGCAATAGCTAAATTTTATGGTAAACACTTTACCATAAGTCGCATCCGAGAAGCAATAGGTACAGGACAATTTGGTACAACATTATTAGGATTACAAAGAGGAGCAAAAACACTAGGGTTTAACGCTTCACCTGTAAAAACATCACCAGAACTGTTAAACAGAATTAACGAAGCACCACTACCAGCAATTGTACATTGGCAAGGTAATCATTGGGTAGTTTTTTATGGTAAAAAAGGCAGAAAATTTATCATCTCTGATCCAGCGGTAGGTATCCGTTACTTATCCGAAAAAGACCTAGTAGAAGGTTGGACAGATTGGTTAATGTTATTAGTAGAACCAGATCCAGAATTATTTTTTCAAGCTGAAGATGATCAAATAAATCAAATTAGTGGTTTTTGGCGATTCTTCAAAAGAGTATGGCATTTTCGCACCATTTTACTACAAGCATTACCTATTAATTTACTACTAGGTTTATTATCCTTAATATCACCATTTTTCTTACAAATTCTCACCGATGATGTATTAGTTAGAGGAGACACAAAATTACTCACTACCATAGCAATTGCGGTAGTAGTAATGAATTTAATCTCTAGTAGTTTATCGTGGGTACAATCAAACTTAATCGCTCATTTTGCCCAAAGATTACAATTAGGTTTAGTTATAGAATTTTGCCGACAAATATTAAGATTACCACTTAGTTATTACGAAGCAAGACGTAGCGGAGAAATTGTCAGTCGTTTGCGAGACATTAACCAAATTAATCAATTAGTAACTCAAGTAGTTGTGAGTTTACCAAGTCAAATTTTTATAGCCATAGTTTCCTTGATATTAATGACTATTTACAGTTGGAAACTAACTATATTAGCCATGTTTATTGCTGCATCAATGACAATTATTCCCTTAACTTTTCAACCCGCATTACAAAGAAAAACCCGTGAATTATTAGTTAAAGATGCAGAAGCTCAAGGTGTTTTAGTTGAGACATTTAAAGGAGCATTAACCCTAAAAACTACTACCTCCGGTTCTCAATTTACAGAAGAATTACAAAGCCGATTTAGTAAACTTGCCACCTTGACATTACGTACCATGCAAATTGGCATTATTAATCATACATTTTCTAGTTTTATATCTGGAATTGGGGCAATAATTTTACTGTGGTATGGTGGTAACTTAGTCATTAATTCCTCAGAAAACTTGAGCATTGGACAGCTATTAGCCTTTAATTCAATGAATGCTAACTTCTTGGGTTTAATAGTTACTATAATTAGTTTCATTGATGAATTTACCCGTGCAAAAACAGCAGTACAAAGATTAACAGAAGTCATAGATACCACCCCAGAAAATATCAACGACGCTCAAAAACCCTTTACTAAAATTGCCGCAGATACTGATATAGTCTGTGAAAATATCAACTTTCATTACACCGGGAGAATTGACCTATTACAAGAATTTAATTTAACAATTCCTGGGGGTAAAACAGTTGCAATAATTGGTAAATCTGGATGTGGTAAAAGTACCTTAGCGAAACTCTTAGCTGGGTTATATCCTCTCCAATCTGGAAACATCAAAATGGGACTTTATAACCTGCAAGATATTTCCTTAGAATGTCTACGTCAACAAGTAATTCTTGTTCCCCAAGATGCCCATTTTTGGAGTCGTTCGATTATTGAAAACTTCCGTTTAGGTAGTCCTTATGCTACCTTTGAACAAATTGTTAGAGCTTGTCAAATTGCCGGTGCTGATGAATTTATTAATAAATTACCAGAAAAATATCAAACAATTTTAGGTGAATTTGGGGCGAATATTTCCGGTGGACAAAGACAAAGATTAGCTATTGCTAGAGCAATTGTTAGTGATCCACCAATTTTAATTTTAGATGAATCTACAGCGGGACTTGATCCTGTAAGTGAATCACAAGTTTTAGCAAATTTATTACAACATAGAAATAACAAAAGCACAATTTTAATTAGTCATAGACAACAAATTATTAATCGTGCTGACTGGGTAGTTTTATTAGATCAAGGCAAATTAAAAATACAGGGAACTGTAGAAGAATTAAAAACCAAAAATGGAGAACATTTAGACTTTTTAATTACCTAATTTCAGAGTTAATTAATTTAGTAATTGCCGTTATTTTGGGAAATCATCATGTTATACACCCATCATCAAAAACTCATTCCTTCACAAAACAAAGATGAACTTTTACCTCCTGTGAGTATTTGGACATCTTTAACTGGTATTTTTCTTATTGGTACAGTTGCAACTGGAATTACTCTCTCTTCATGGTTAAAATATAACGTTGTCGTCAAAGCATCCGCTACAGTTCGTCCCACCGGGGAAATTCGTGTAGTACAATCACAAATAGAAGGAACAGTAAAAAATATCTTAGTTAAAGAAAATCAATCAGTAAAAATAGGTGATGTCATTGCAGAAATTGATCATCAGCAACTACTCATTAAAAAAAATCAACTGCAAGAAAATTTACAAAATAGTAATTTACAACTAATCAAAATTGATGCTCAAATTAGTAACTTCAACAATCAGATTGTAGCGGAAAGTAAAGTAATAGAAACTATAATTACCACAGCAAAAGCTGATTTAGAACGTAACCAAAGAGAATATCACGAACGGAAAATCAACACTGATAATGAATTTTTGGTATCATCAGCAAATTTACAAAAAGCGATGACCAACTTAAAAAAAGCGGAAGCAGATTTAGAATTTGCCAAAGTTGATCGAGACCGCTATCAACAATTATCAGAAATTGGTGCAATTGGGAGGAGAGAATTTGAACAGAAACAGCTTGTGGTTGAGCAGATGGAATTAACATTATCTGCGGAAAAAAAGACATTAGCAATTGCTAACATTCAAGTAAAATCAGCCAAAGCTGCGGTAAATCCTACCACAGCAATGATGAAAATGGCACAGGAACGTATCACCCAAGAAACAGCAAGAGGTAAAGCTAATCTGGCTAGTTTAAATAAAGAAAAACAAGCATTAATGGAAAGAAGAATACAATTAGAAAATCAAATTAATCAACTCCAAAAAGAACTAGAACAAATAGAAAATCAAATCAGTAAAAGTAGAATAGTATCTACCAGCAACGGTATTATTCTTAAATTAAACTTACGTAACCCTGGTCAAGTTGTTAAAAC
>RDXV01000293.1 GCA_004292695.1 Nostocales cyanobacterium
TTGAAGGGTATACCTGAAAAACCGTGCATTTTGAAACCAAGAAATCCCAAAATGGGGGATGACAGATAGCTCAAACTATTCCCTATTCCCTATTCCCTACCTCCACGAAAAGACTTTCTCAGCAACCCCTAGTTAGGAATATGATTACCAAGACGAACTGAATGTAACTGATTTGCCTGACACTGAACAGACTAGGAATACTTCAGTTTTACTAAAAAACTTTTCTGTGGGCAATAGGAGTGATCAGGGGGAACAGGTTTTTACTAATTTACTGTTTGTTACCTTGTCTTGCCAATGCACTGGGTTATCTGTAATCACATTTCTTTGTGAGGATACGCCAAATTTTAGCTTGAGCTTTTCTCTCTGTGTACTCTGTGCCTCTGCGGTTCGTTTATTTTAAGTCAGCGCATCTTCATTTTTACAATACAGAATTGCCAGATGCTTCAGTAGCAGACAATTGAGATATTTTAGCAGTAGGTACTTCTTCCACCTCTGGTAACTTCTCCAAAGCTAAGGTAGTAGATTGACTAGCACCAGAAAGACGCTTCAATAAATTTGGACGGGAATCATATAACAGGTAAATAATGCGATCGCCAACCAACCAATTTTGATTAACAGACATAACCTGTAATTGTTCTTCCCTCTCCAGTAACAAAGGTACTAAAACCCCATCTTGAATTTTTTCCTGGATGTGTTTTTGCTGCACATCAAATTCAGCCGCACTCAAAGTAGTTGTACCCAGTTTCACCCGGCCAGCATTTAAGTATTCATGCCAAGTCTTGATCGGAAAATCCTGTACAAAAGCCTGATTAACTCTATTATTAGCCTGGGTTTTATTGGTAGAAGCTTGAGGATTACGGGGATACACTGCCAAAACCCTGGGTGGACTAAATTCCTCCGCCGCTCTTTGGGCTAACACAAAGTTAACTTCCCCATTGTTAGTCATCGCTAAAAAAGTTCCCAAAGAAGCAATCCCCGCTTCTTCCAAAACTTCTGTATCCAAAGCACTACTAGCAATTACCCGTAGATGTTGAGCTTCAGCTTGAGCAAAATATTCTGAATCAGTGTCAATCATCACTACATTTTCCCCACGTTCCTGGAAAAAGCGAGCAATTAATAAACTCAGGGGATTGCAACCAACTATTACCGCCCCAGTCGCATCTTGAGACGTGATCCGTAATAATTTCACCAGCCAACCAGCGGTTAACCCCTGACAAAAAACCGTCATGATAATTGTTAAGAACACCAGAGCTTTGATCGCATCACCACCATTGACTCCCCTTTGTGTTAGGGAAATGGCAAATAAAGAAGCCACAGATGCGGAAACTATACCTCTGGGTGCAACCCAACTTAAAAAAAGTTTTTGTCGCCAATTGAGATCACTTTTGAAAGTGCAGAGAAGAATGTTGATAGGACGTACCAAGAACATCAACACTAAAACAGTTAATAAACTTCCCCAACCCAGAGCCAGGACACTAGCTATGGATAAATCAGCCGCCAGTAAAATAAACAGTACAGAAACGCTTAAAATTGTCAGTTGGTTTTTAAAGCTGCGTAATAGACGTTCTTCAGGAACTGATGAGTTAGCTAATACTGCTCCTGCTACCACAGTAGTCATAATTCCCGACTCACTGCGAATAGTTTGAGCAAGGGTAAATAAACCCCACAATACCGCCAGGACGACTAGGTTTTTGAGTTCAAAGGATAAAAAGTTAGCTTTCTTTAAAATCAAACTCATTAAATAACCACCCAGTCCGCCAATCATTGCGCCGACACTCAATCGCAAGGCTAAACCCATGATGGCTTTGATCGGGTCCGGATCACCATTCAAAATTGTATCTAAGACAACGTAGGCTAAAATTGCCCCTACAGGATCAATTAAAACCCCTTCACCCTCTAATAAAGTGGCTACTTGTCTGTCTACATTGATTTGTTTGAGTAGTGGACCGACAACCGTAGGACCTGTAACCACGATTATGGAAGCATAGAGAAAGGCTATATTCCAAGGAAATTCCCCCAGCCAGTGAGCCGCCATGCTGCCGCCAATTAAGGTGACTAATGTCCCCAAGGTGACAAGTAATTGTAAACTAACGGAAACTCGACCCATTTCTTTAATATCTAATTTGAGTCCGCCCTCAAATAAAATAATTGCCGTCGCTAGGGAGACTATTACTTCTAATCCAGTTCCTAACAAATGAGGATGTAATAATCCAATTCCATCTGCGCCTAACAGAATGCCTAATAAAAGTAGTAAGACGATGCTCGGCAGCTTGAAGTAGGCGGCCATCACTTGGGCGCTGATGCCGGCTAGGACTGTGAACACCATCTGGAGGGTAATTTGAAAAGATGCTTCCATGTTGTAGATTTTGAGTGATTGATTTCAAAATCCTTTGTAAAGAATTATAAACACTCCCTTTACAGGGTACAACAGCACACCCACCGTAAAGAAAATCAGAGATTTTTTTATGCCTAGTCTCCTATGGTACATCTTTTTTATGGTTTTGGCGACCGCACAATTAGTAGCTAGTCTCAAAAAACTCTATATTGTGCGTTAAACCCAGACAATGACAGCCTTTGGACTCTGTTATAGTTGTAGACAAGACAGTTAGGACACCAACTAACACTGAAGCCCAGACGCTTAAAGCTAGATTTCTTACTGTCACCTGTCACCTGTCACCTGTCACCTGTTTTAGCTAGTGTCCTAATCTTGATGACTATAGTTATTAGGACTTACGCATTGACAAAGTAGGAAAATAGTGTATTGATAAAAAGTGTCATCTACTCAGCAGGTATCGGACAATCAGAAAAATCAGTAAAC
>RDXV01000128.1 GCA_004292695.1 Nostocales cyanobacterium
ACTTTAGTTGTCCGCGACTACATTGTGGACAATCTTACCAATGCTTATGGTGCTTAATCTACATGAATTAGTTTTTTTGTCAATGCGTAACTCCTATTTATGTATTAATTAACAAAAATCAATATCAATGACGCGCTTTATACATGACCAATTTGCCAAACAATATTTTACAGAACTTTTAACACCTTACGGAGAAGTAGAAACCAGTAAAGATATCACCGCAGAAGTGAGACAGATTGATGTAGTGTTTATTCCTAAATCTCAACCTACTCAAAGTTTAGAAAGATTGGGATTATTAGGGAAAATGGCGGAGAGTTACGCTATATTTGAACCTTTCCGTAATCCTGTGAGCAAGGGTGAAATCCGTAGTTGTATGGGTAAATTATTTGACGTTCATGCAGATTTAGAACGGGAAGCTAAACGCAATGGGCAGAGAATTAATGAAACAGAATTACCTCTACTTTGGATTTTTACATCTACAGCATCAGTAGATATACTTGAAAGTTTTTATGGGAAAACAGATGAAACAAACTGGGGTGAAGGAATTTATTTTTTACCAACGGGGTTAAAAACCGTAATTGTTATCATTCATAAATTACCCAGTACACCAGAAACGTTGTTTTTACGAGTGTTAGGGAGAGGAAAGGTACAAAGACAAGCCATAGAAGAATTAGAAGCACTAGCAAATGATAGTCCGTTTTTAGCAGATATCATAGAATTGGTACATAACCTAATTGCTGTTTTATCTGCGCGTCAACAACAAGAACAAGATATTGATCAGGATGATCGGGAGTTGATTATGAAATTATCAGAGATTTATCAACAACAACTAGAAGAACTCAAAAAACAAGAAAGACAGGAAGGAAGACAGGAAGGAAGACAGGAAGGAAGACAGGAAGGAAGACAGGAAGGAAGACAGGAAGGGTTAGAAAGAGAGAGACGCGCGATGATTGAGAGTATTTTGCAAGTGCGTTTTGGAGAGGTTGATTCTGATTTGCAAACAATTATTAATCCCATGCTGGGAATGAGTAGAGAAGAATTTACACCTTTGCTTTTACAGTTATCTCGCGAAGAGTTATTAGCAAGATTTACACGATAGTTTGAATTTGATTTTACAGCATTTTCCGGTGTAATGAGGTACAACTTGGGCGGGCAAGATGCCCACCCCACAAGAGTTTCATGATTATGATTTGTACCTCATAAGAACGAAATCTGCTGTAACTCCTGACTCAAGAGGGCAACCACAGGGAGTTGCCCCTACAAATCCTGATACAAAACGCAACATAACTTTAGATAGAAATGATGCTGAAAATTTCAGTTGGTAGTGGCAGTTACAGTAAATGGGGATCATCAGGTGTTAGTTTAAAAATTGTAATGTAAAATTGCGGCGTAAAAGCTCCTCAGCAGTTATGGCTCAAATATTAGATTCTCTACCACCGGAGCAATCGGGGAAAATTCTCTGCTGCTACGTCAATGCTACAAGTAAAATACAGGTGGCACGGATTACGAATATTGCTAACTGGTATTTTGAAAGGGTGGTGTTTCCTGGACAAAGACTGGTTTTTGAAGCTCCACGGGAAGGTCAAATGGAGATTCACACGGGAATGATGGCGAGTGCGATTTTGTCGGATACTATATCATGCGATCGCCTAGCACTCAGTGAACCTAGTAGTGATGAGGATGATCACAATTCGGTCCCAGAAACAGAACCAACAAACACCAGTGTTATGGTGTCCGAAATTAATACAAAAATTGAAGATACCACAAAACCTTTAAGAAATATCACCGCTACTATGAAAACCTATCAGGTACAACATGAGTTTTTGTTGAATTTGGGAGTGTGACATTTAAGAAGGCAAAGTTTTAAAAATCCCTGGATTAATATGCTTTGATGAAAGACAAATTTTTATTAAATTTCAGGCTTGCTGAACTCAGCGGCCTTTTTTATTGGGGAATAGGGAATAGGGAATAGGGAATAGGGAATAGGGAATAGGGAATAGGGAATAGGGAATAGATGAACTCTTTACTGTCAACTGTCAACTGTCAACTGTCAACTGTCAACTGTCAACTGTCAACTGTCAACTGTCAACTGTCAACTGTCAACTGTCCCCAGTTGCTATTGTGATCTTGTATATGAGTTTAAATTAAAATCAAGTATCCCTTTAGTTGATAATATGACTGTGTTCTCTTCTGTTAAATGGCTTACTAGGGTATTCACTAATGTACAACTGAGAACGTTGTTAATTCTACCATTTGTCGGGTCAACTGTGGTACTTGTTACCCTTGTTGGCTTTTTATCCTACTATAGCGGAAAGCAAGCTGTAGAGAAGTTAGCAGATCAATTAATGATAGAGGTGGGCGATCGCATTGTTCAACATTTAGATAGCTATTTAGGCAAAGCCCAAGAAATCAACCGTACTAATGTAGATGCTTTTGAGTCAGGAATCTTAGACTTAAATGATTTTAACAGCTTGGGTAAATATTTTTACCGTCAAGTAAGCTCGTTCAATTTTGCATACATTAACTTTGGCAGTCAAGAGGGAGGATTTATTGGTGCTGGTTATGCACTGGATAATAAGAATATAGACATTGCAGAAATTATCAAATCGGATCAAAGCAAATTCCGCTTTTACTCAGTAGATAACCAGGGTAATCGGATTTCTTTAGTATCTACCCTCAAAAACCCCCAATTTGCTAATTTTGCCTGGTATTCAGAAGCAGTTAAAGCTGGTAAGGCAATTTGGAGTTCTATTTACATTTGGGGCGGTTTACCTGATCGCATCAGTATTTCTGCCAGCACTCCTGTCTATGACAAACAGAAAAAATTGCTTGGTGTACTGGGTATAGATTTAGAATTAAATCAAATCAGTGAATTTCTGACAACACTACATCGCAGCAGATCCGGTCATATTTTTATCATCGAACGTTCTGGGCTAATAGTTGCTAGTTCGGAAGATGAATCACCAGCACCAATAATTAATGGAAAAGCTACAAGACTGAAAGCTGTAAACAGTCGTGAACCAGTGATCCGCGAAGTTACAGAAGATTTAATTCAACGGTTTGGTAGTTTACAAACTATTTCTAGTTCTCAAAGTTTTCGCCCTAATTTACTTGGTCAATTAGAACAAAAACCCTTTGTCAAAGTTAAACCGTACAGGGATAAATATGGTTTAGATTGGCTAGTAGTGACAGTAATTCCTGAATCGGAATTTATGTCAGAAATTCAAGCTAATGCTCACAGAACCATTTTACTTTGTGTCGTAGCTTTAATCATTAGCATTGTTACAGGCAGCCTTACTGCTAACTGGATAGCTAAACCGATTTTAAGATTAAGTAAAGCTAGTCAAGGTTTAGCACAAGGTCAATGGCAAGAACCAATATCAGAAAATATTAAAATTGCCGAATTGCAGATTTTAGCAACATCATTTAATCGGATGTCTGCCCAAATTAAAAGTAGCTTTGAAGAATCAGAAACCAAATTTTATACTATTTTTAATACTACGCCTGATCCGCTCTGGATTGCCTCTTTAACCGAAAGCCGATTTTTGAATGTCAATGCAAGTTTTTGTGAATTTTGGGGAGATATCGCCGAAAATATTATTGGTAAAACTTGTCAAGAATTGGGATGGTGGGAAAATTTAGATGATTTTTATTACATAAAAGAAAAACTAAACAATGAAAGAATTATTCAAAATTTTCAATTAAATCTTCACAATTGCTACAATCAAAATAAAACTGTTTTATTATCTGCTAGAGTGCAATTATTAGGTGAAGAAAATTGTGTAATTGGTGTAATTAAGGACATTACCGAACTCGATGAAGAATTGAGATTAAGACAACAAGCGGAATCAGCATTACAGAAAAGTGAAGCTAAGTTTCGTAAGTTGGCTGAAAATATCCCTGGTATGATTTATCAGTATGTCTTACACCTGGATGGAACTGATGAATTTACTTATGTTAGTCCTAGATGTCTGAATATTTATGAACTTGAGCCAGAAATTGTGATGACAAATGCTCAGGTACTATGGAAGATGGTACATCCTGATTATCTGCATTTGCTCAAAGACAGTGTAGAAAATTCAGCCAAGGAATTACGACCTTTTTTGTCAGAACACCTGCTAATTATGCCCAATCAAGAATTAAAATGGGTTCAGGCTTCTGCCCGTCCTGAAAAAAAAGCTAATGGAGATATTGTTTGGGATGGTGTAATTATTGATATCACTAAAAATAAACAAGCAGAAATAGCACTAGCAGAAAGTCAAAGGTTTATTGAACAGATTACATATCTCACACCTAATTTACTTTATATTTATGACTTAATGGAACAGCGTAATGTTTATGTTAATCGTTCTGTAGGAGAAATATTAGGTTATTCTGCCGCAGAAATTCAAGAAATGGGTGCTAATCTGTTTTCTACTATTTGTCATCCTGATGATTTACAGCGTATTTATCAGGCAATTCAAAGGTGTTATGATCTCCAAAATCATGAAATTATAGAGACAGAGTATCGTGTTAAAAATTCCCAAGGTCAATGGCGTTGGTTATATAGTCGAGATTTAGTTTTTTCTCGATCTGCTGATGGTCAAGTTCAGCAAATATTAGGGACATCTCAAGATATTACAGAACGCAAACAAGCAGAAATAGCTTTACAAGAAGCGGAAGCTAATCTGAGACAAGCAAATAAAGAATTACAAAGGTTGGTAAATACCGATGGGTTAACAAAAATTGCTAATCGTCGTTGTTTTGATGGTCATTTAGAATCAGAATGGCAAAGATTATATCGAGAACAAAAACCCTTATCTTTACTATTATTTGATGTTGATTACTTTAAAAAGTATAATGATTGTTATGGTCATCAATTGGGAGATGAATGTTTAATAAAAATTGCTCAAATAGTAGAGAAAGTTTTATATCGTTCCGCAGATTTGGTAGCACGTTATGGGGGTGAAGAATTTGTGGTTATTTTACCCAATACTGATGATAAAGGAGCGATAATAGTAGCTAATAAAATTCATGCTGCAATTAAAAATTTAGCAATTCCTCATCAACGTTCAGAGGTGAGTGATATTGTTACTATTAGTCTTGGTGTCTCCTCTATGATACCTGTTTTGGAATTATCACCAGCTACTCTTGTAGAACAAGCTGATCAAGCACTTTATAAAGCTAAACAGCAAGGACGTAATCAATCTGTGGTATTTTATATTTAGGGAATAGGGAATAGGGAATAGGGAATAGGGAACAAACTTTAAATTACGAATTACGAATTACAAATTACGAATTATTATGAATTTACCTTCTTTTTTATGGCTTTGGAAAATAGCCGCTTGGTCTATGGGTTTCTCTATCTTAGCCTATGCTATTTTATCACTGTCTGGCTTTTGGTTATGGCAAGTTAGAAATACTGGACGTTCTCCTATTGGTGTGGTTTTACCAAGGGTTAATACTATAGTCAAAAACTTTCATTATATTATTGGGTTGATTATGGTCAGTTTGGTATTATTATTGTTAGTTATTGGAATTGTGGGAACTTTGGGACATTTTCGATCTTTGGGTCATTCTTCACATTTATTTGCTGGTTTAATTGTTGTAGTTTTGGTGTTAATTTCTGCTTTTAGTGCTACTCAAATTAGTGCGGGTAAATTTTGGGCTAGACCTTTACATCTGACTTTAAATATGATTCTGTTTTTTGGTTTTGCTTGGGTTTCTTTGACTGGTTGGAGTGTTGTACAAAAGTATTTACCATGACAAATAAAAATTATGTTAGGCTTGATATGATTGAACCGCAAAGGACGCAAAGTACACAAAGGAAAGAGTTTTACAGAGAGTTTTTTAGGAGGATATGTTGATTTTTATATTCTTTTACTTTGAAGAATTTTTAATTTTTAATTAGTTATGCGGTTAATTTTGGTTGAAGATGAAAAGGATTTAGGTGGTAGTATTTATCATGCTCTGACTAAGCGTGATTATATTGTAGATTGGGTAGAAGATGGTGCTACTGCTTGGGAATATTTGCAGACTGTACCCCAAAGATATGAAATTGCTATTTTAGATTGGATGTTACCTAAGTTATCGGGTTTGGAAATTTGTCAAAGGTTAAGACAACAAAAAAATCCTTTACCTGTGATGATTTTAACTGCTAGGGATAGTATGGTGGATCGGGTTACGGGTTTGGATGCGGGTGCTGATGATTATTTGGTTAAACCTTTTGGTATGGAGGAGTTATTAGCAAGGGTGAGAGCTTTACAGCGCAGGATTCCTAATTTTCAATCTCCACAGTTACAAGTGGGTGATTTAATGTTAGATTATGGTAATTTTTCGGTGGTGAATTTATCAGGAAATAATTCTTTGTCTGTTGTTCTCACTGCTAAGGAATTTCAACTTTTAGAATATTTGATGCAGCATCCTCAACAGGTTTTAACTCATGATCAAATTCGCGCTCGACTTTGGGATTTTGAAAGTGATAATATCAGTAATGTTGTTGCTGCTCAGGTAAGATTATTAAGACGTAAGTTGTCTGAGTGTGGTTTTTCTGATGTTATTGAAACTATCCGGGGTTTTGGTTATCGTTTTTCTGTTTTGGAAGGTGGGAAGTAATTTTTTTAAGCAGTCAGGAGTCAGAAGTCAGAATATTTTTTATCCACAGGTAATGATTTTAAAACTCTCGTTTATTTTAGGTTCTGAATATTTTTGTTTTTTTAACGAACCACAGAGACGCAGAGGACGCAGAGAGTTGATTTTTTATTTTTTGGATGTGATATCTTTGTAAATAAATTTATTTAGGAAATCTCTTTATTATGAATAATTTATTATTCAATTATTACTAAAATGGAGTTTTACTCCTGACTCCTAACTCCTGTTATATGAATCATAATTCTCTTTTTAATTATTCTCGTTTTAAGTTAGCTATTACTTATGCGGGGGTAATGGGTGCAACTTTATTAATTTGTGGTTATCTCGCTCATGTTGTGATGGTTAAAGCTTTTACTCGCACTATTGATCGTGAGTTGGAGGTTTTTGGGAGAATTTTTGAGGATAAGTTAAAACCACGTTTAAAAACTCCTGGTGTTTTACCTGTTAATATTAGTAATTCTTTACCGGAAATTTGTTTTCAAAAACAATCTTGTCCTATCTTTAAATCTGAATCTGCGGTGATGGGGCTTTTGTTAGATGGTCATTATGTTAGATTATTGAATGTAAATGGTGAAGCTATTGCTGCTTTTTATAATTCTCCCAATCAGTTTCCTGATAATTTTGATCTGAATTATTCCTATGATATCACAAATTCTCAGGGTGAGTTATATCATTTACATTTAATGCCTTTGTTTATTAATGATAATCAATTATGGGGTTATTTACAAGTGGGAAGATCGGTACAACGTTTAAATCATTATATGAATGGTTTACATTTGTTGTTCGTTTTGGGTGTTCCTTTTTCGATGTTTATTATTGGTGGTGCGGGTTGGTGGTTAGCTGGTTTCGCTATGCTTCCTATTGAAAAATCATATCAACAATTACAACAATTTACCGGTGATGCTGCTCATGAGTTACGCACTCCTATTGCTTCTCTACAAACTATTATAGATACTAATTTTATCACTCAGGAAACTAAACAATCTCTACAACGACAGGTGAAAAGATTGGGTTCTTTGACTGAAGATTTATTGTTATTATCTAGGTTAGAAAGTGGTTTACCAGACGCAAAATCTAAATTAAATTTACAACAAATCTGTTTAAATGATGTGGTTGCAGATGTGGAGGAAGAGTTATTACCTTTAGGGATGAAAGCAGATGTTTTATTATCTAGTCATATTCCTGAAGATTCTGATTTTTATATCCAAGGTAATGAAGGTCAAATTTATCGGTTATTATTAAATTTAGTGAGTAATGGAATTAAATATACTCCTGTTTCTGGAGAGGTGAAAATTCATCTTTCAGCTAATAATAATTATGCTATTATTAATGTGATAGATACAGGAATTGGTATTCCTGCTGCTGATATTCCTCATATTTTTGATCGCTTTTATCGTGTTAATGCTGATCGTTCTCGAAATACTGGGGGTTCGGGTTTGGGTTTAGCTATTGCTTTGGCCATTACCCAAACTCATAAAGGTAAGTTAGAAGTAGAAAGTCGGGTTGATCATGGTTCTGTTTTTACGCTGTCTTTACCGCTCTTTTCCACAGTAAACAGGTAATTTCTACTATCATTGATGATATCATGGCTATGGTGGCGGCTATTGCTCCATTCATTCCTTTATTAATAGCTAAACTGGCAATTATTAATAAAGTTCCTGTTCCTAACCATGTGGATAGATTAACATGACCTGTGCGATTTTCACTGACTAAAAAACCTTGGGTGGCATTTTGCAAGGCGACAAATAATGGCACAATGGAACATATTAAAATTACGGGTTTGATGCTATTTGCAAGGGTAAGATCATTACCGATAAAACTTTGAACTATGCGATCGCCTATGGGTGTTACACTCATCAATAATAATAATGTCGAACAAACCGCACCGACGCTAATAGCAAATGTTAAAAGTTGGCGATCGCTGACTTGATGGCGATATTTAATCACCATTTGTTGTACCATGCGGGTAGAATTGGCAATTACTAATACCAAACCCCACGCAGCGGACCAAGCACCAATAGCAATTGTAGCATCTTGAGCGCGGGCAAGAATACTAATTAAAATCGCTCTCCCTCCCCAAACTACCATCATTGTATTTGCGAGGGGAAAATAAAATTTCCATACTTGGTTTAAGTTTTCGGGTAAACCAGGTTTAGTTTCCGTTTCTGGGGGTATAGTTGCACCACTGCGATAGGCAAAAAATGTTACAGCTACAGCTTCAACTATCACCCCACTTATCAGAGCTATTCCCGCTAACACACCCCCAGACATTTGTATAAAAAAACCACTTCCCAAAACTAACGCCAACGTTAAAAGCCTGTAAATACTAGCTATAGCTAACGCACGTGGTTTACCGTAGTAAATTAATAAACCTTGAAAATAACGCCGCCATGCGATCGCAAACGGCCAACCACAAGCTATTAATAATACCTGACTGACTGTAGCTAACATTGCAGAAGGAATACCCAACAAACTCACACCAACAGAATTAAATATGACAGGTATTCCCAACAAAGCCAATAAAAAACTTAAACCTCCACCTGCAAACAAAGTAAAACGCCATAATACTGCCCGAGATTTTTGTGATCCAGCCAAAGCATTAGCAGCGTGCAGGATCATAATAATAGGACTTTCAAAAAAAATTGCCAAAGACTTAGCCGCACCTACAGCCGCTATATTCACCTGAGCATCAGGAAGATAAGCTAAAGTAGTAGTCATCATCGGATCACCACAGGCCATAGTCACATCACTCAGAGATAAAGGCAAAAATTCCCGCCATAAACCCCCCAAACTAACCTTCTTAGATGTATACTCTTCTAACTTCATTCTCTTACTCTTTGCGTCTTTGCGTCTTTGCGTGAGAAAAATATTTAACTATTAACAACCAACCTGCGATCTAACAAGATCCAAATGTACAGGATAAAGCCGAGAAATAGCTGTTACCAGATCGTCACTTTGCAAAATATTGATCTTGTTTACACTTAACCAATCAGTATTGTAAACTGTTTCTAGATAGCGATCGCCCCGATCAGGATTAAGTAACAACATAGTTTGCGGTTGAGAAAATCTTTGGGTATCAGCTAAAGCTGCGGCCACAATTGCCCCCGTAGAAGCACCTAAAAGCATACCCTCATATTTAGCCAAAGAGTGACAGACAGAAAAAGCCAAAGCATCATTGACGCTATAAGCAGCATCTAACACCTGGGGGTCAAAATTGGGGGGAACGAAAGACAAACCCAGTCCAGTCATCTTATAGGGGTGTCTGGGAGTACCAAAAATAGCCGATCCAGCCACATCAACACCAATAATTCTGGTTTGGGGATAATATTTTTTAAAGTAGCGACTAATACCCCCTAATTGACCGGCTGTACTCACACCTATAACTATAGCATCAGGCGCACCCCCAAAAGCGTCAACAATTTCCCGCGCTGTCCAAATTTCATGGGCATCAGTATTAACAGGATTTTTATGTTGACAGGGATACCAAGTACCAGGTATATTTGCGGCTAATTCCTGTGCTTTGGTCATTCTCGCTACCTGCATTGAACCTTGAGCATCGGCAGCAATTAAAGGCACTTCAACAAGTTCTGCCCCATAAGCTGTCAGCATTCTGCGCATAGTTACAGGTGTTTTTGCATCAATAACAATCATTACCCGATAACCTTTAGTTGCACCAACAATTGCTAAACCAATACCAAAGTTACCAGAACTAGACTCAACAATTGTACCACCAGGCTGTAATAAACCTTGTTTTTCCGCTTCGTGAACCAGATAAGCAGCGTTTTTTTCTTTAATACTTCCACCGGGATTACAAGATTCTAGTTTTAAATATAAATGATGATGTTGACAATGGGGATGGATTTTATTTAAGCGCACAATGGGAACTTTACCTAATGCTTCTGTCACATTTTCAAACAGCAAGGATGATGGTAAACTGTCTGTTAGGGTTGGTTTTGTAGAGTATGTAAGCATTTCCAGAGTTAAATACTGTTCAACTCTCAATATCTCAACCTTAGATGAAATGAAGATGAAATGGTGATTAGTGATTGGTACTTGGTGATTGGGTAAGAGTAATATTTACTCGAAAAATCGAACTTCTGAAAATCGCAACTTCCGAAAAATCGAACTTCCAAAAAATTGAACTTCTGAAAATCGCAACTTCCGAAAAACCGCACCTTCTGAAAAACCGCACCTTCCAAAAAATCGAACTTCTAAAAATTGTAACTTCCAAAAAATCGAACTTCTAAAAATTGTAACTTCCAAAAAATCGAACTTCTAAAAAATCGTAACTTCCGAAAATTGCAACTTCCGAAAATCTGAACTTCTGGGAGCATCCCAATTTTGCCAAAATACAGAATAATTATCTGAAAACTCTCTTCTTCCTTCTTACCTTTGTGTTCTTTGCGTCCTTTGTGGTTCGTTCATTTCCAGTCTTGACCTCAGACAAAAAAATAAACTTACACATTTGGGATGCTCCCGAACTTCTGAAAATTGCAACTTCCAAAAAATAAAAGTTCGGAAAATATGAACTCATAAAAAATCGAAACTCTGAAAAATTGCAACTTTTAAAAAATCAACCTTCTAAAAAATCTAAACTCTTGAAATCCTGACTCCTGACTCCTAACTGCTATATAATAAAAAAGAAATACTATGAAAATTGAACAATGACAACCAACGTAACCAACAACACAACCACCACCTTTCGTCTTTCTCCCCTAATTAGAATTACATTGTTAACATTATATATAGCGTTAACAGTTCCCCTACCGTTTTTAGCAGAAGTAACAAAAGCACCCACACCACCGACATTATTATGGATAGGAATTGCCATTGGTTTTGTAGGATTATATGCAGTATTAACCGAAAGAGTAATTGTCAATGATCAGGAAATAAAAGTTATTTATCCTGTATGGGTCCCTTCCTTCTTTCGTAAAGGTTGGACATTATCTTGGACTGAAATTAAAAGTTTAAAACCTCGTTCCACAGGACAAGGAGGTTTAGTTTATTATTTCCTCAGTCAAGATGGAAAAGCCTATTTATTACCCATGCGTGTAGCAGGTTTCAACCGTCTAGTAAATTTTGTTCAAGCAAAAACAGGAATAGATACCACCGATGTTCGTCCATTAGCTCAACCTTGGATGTATGTAATTTTGTTTTTCTGTACTCTGCTACTTTTATTAGTGGACGCTTGGACAATTAATACTGCTATTTTAGGTAATTGGTAATTGAGAATGAAGAATTGAGAATTTAGGAGTCAACTGTCAACTATCAACTATCAACTATCAACTATCCCCTATGCTCAAATTAGAGCAAATTAACTTATATACAAAGTTAAAAAGTCAGACCAAAAGTAACTTACAAAGTAACTTACCGGGATATCCAATTTTGCAGGATATTTCATTTCAGGTATTACCTGGCGATCGCATCACCATAGTTGGTCATAATGGTGCTGGTAAAACCTCACTACTACGACTAATTAACCGCCTCACAGAACCTAGCAGCGGTAAAATGTATCTGGAAAATAGGGAATATCAGCAAATTCCCGTGATCCAGCTACGTCAGCAAATTATTTTAGTACATCAAGAAACTAAATTATTGGGGATGACAGTTAGGGAAGCCTTGGCTTATCCTTTAGTTTTGAGAGGCTTATCTCAGTCAGAAATTCAGGAAAGAGTTAGTTATTGGAGCGAACAACTACAAATTCCTGATGAGTGGTTAGGACTAACTGAAGTACAGCTTTCAGCCGGACAGAGACAATTAGTAGCGATCGCCCGTGCTTTAGTCATCCAACCGAAAATTTTACTATTAGATGAGCCTATTTTCGCCCTAGACCCTGGTAAAGCTTCCCTGGTAATCAATGTCATCACCCAACTAACTAACAACCCTTCTCAACCCTTTAAACCTGCGGTTTTAATGGTAAATCATCAACTTGACCTAGCTCAAGAATTTAGTAATAGGTTGTTACATCTCCAGCAAGGTCAAATTTCACTAAACCTACCAGCAGCAGAAATTAACTGGAAGGAATTAAAAACCAATTTGATAGAGTCTCAAAAACAAGTAGATGAAAATTGGTAAATTTAGGAGTTCAAGGAGATCGAGGAGTCAGGATTTCAAGGAGATCAAGCATTAGATTATTTATCTTTTGCCTATTCCCTATTCCCTATTCCCTATTTATGAACTTTGAGTAGCAAGGGTAGAACGTTGATTAATGAATTTTTCCTTTGGTAACTTGGTTGGTGTTGGTGGAACATTAGCGTTCAAAATTTCCATGTTAAATCTATATCCAACGTTGCGGATAGTTTGAATTAAACTGGGTTGACGCGGATCTAGTTCCACTTTTTTCCTCAGTGATAAAACGTGAGTATCAATAGTACGCGGATTATCAATAGCATCAGGCCAAGCACGACGTAGTAATTCTGACCTACTTAAAGGTGTTCCACCTGCTTGTGCTAATACATACAACAAACTAAATTCTTGGGGTGTTAAGTCTATAAACTCCCCTTGAAAACGAACTCTACGCTGTACTAAATCAATTTGTAAAGTTCCATAATCTAAATAAGCTGGTGCTGTTGGTGTCCGTCGGCGACGAATGAGAACTTCAACCCTGGCCAAAAATTCCTGCATTCCAAAAGGTTTACTTAAATAATCATCTGCTCCCGCTTTTAAACCAGTGACTATATCACTTTCATTGTTACGAGCAGATAACATGAGAATTAAAGGCTGTTGTTGACGATGCAACCAACGGCAAAATTCAATACCATCTCCATCTGATAAATCCGCATCTAGAATAACTAGAGTTGGCTGATGACTGAGAAAGACTTCCCTTGCTTGGTAAATACTCGCGGCCTGATGAACGCGGTATTCTAGTTGTTGCAAGTGCCAACCCAGTAAAGACCTCAGATGGGGATTCCCCTCAATGATTTCAATACAAACCGAACCCACAGTGGCAAGACCCCTTAGCGTCGTTGATTTTCAAATTAACAATCTCAAGCTGAAGGTTTTGTAGTCTTTGTTACGTCCTTTGCAATTATCTTTACATTTTCTCCAAGAAATCCTTGCAAGAACTTTAAACATTAAATAAATATTCAAAAAAATTTCCACAAAATTCCCAAAATTTAATTTTATCTTAGCATTTTAGCAATTTAGTTTCCTGATTACAGAACAGCTGCTCAAGAAGCTGAACTCAGTCAACTAAAATTTTTGTTGAGTCCAGCATCTAACACCAAGATTGTAGTAAACTAGAATGGCAATCTATCAAAAGGTTTATTTTACAAGTCAAATTTTTATCTGTCTGACGACACAGAACATTATGAATATATTTCACCCCTGTTACTGTGATTGTCGGTTGTTAAAATTGACCAATTCCAAGGAGAAAACATAAAAATAGTTTACAAAACTATCCTCCAAAGGGTTTCTCAACTAGGATCTAAGCAGTAGGTTATTAGCTGCTGGGGGGTCTAACCCAACGTCAAAATATTAACTTTGGGTTAATACTGAAGAAGGAAGTCATACTTCACTTTCAAGCGTGAATCATATACAATTCCAATTCTCAAGAGATTAACACAGCAGTTATGCTCCAAGATACACAAACCATTCGCTATTACCAAAAACTCACCGACGCCTTCGTCGAATTATGGAATCGCGGTTATCGTATGGATGATATGCGGATGTATTTGGATGGATTTTTAGCCGCCCTGCGACAGAGCAATGCCATTGAACCTTACTTGATTCACCGCTTAGAGGAGGAAGCAAGCCGTTATTTGTACGATGGATCAAATTTTGCAATGGTACAACCAGAACCAGAACCACAACATGGATACTATTAATACCTTTAGCTGTTTTTGATTACTACCGTACATTTCCGCTGATGATCATAGCATAGTTTTTGCATTGGTCAACTGTATCCAACGGATGAAATTTTGTAAATATTGTATTAAAAAGAGTATCCCCTTGGCGTTATGCGGCTGAGGGGATTTTTGGGCAATGAAGAATTTAGAATTTAGAATTTAGAATGAAGAATTGAGAATGAGGAATTGAGAATTAAATAACTTTTATCAAGATCCAATACCCAATGTCCAATTCTCAATGGCTAATGGCTAATGTTTTACAAAAATAGTTATGGTGAAAATTCTGGATTCAACTTTAAGAGAGGGGGAACAAACGCCGGGGGTGTATTTTTCTCCTGATAAAAAATTACGTATTGCCCAAATGTTAGATCAGATTGGGGTAAATATTATTGAAGTGGGAAACCCAGCGGTAGATCAAGAAATTGCTTTAGCTATTAAGCAAATTGCTGATGCTGGTTTAAAGGCGAAAATTGGCGCTCATTCACTATGCAGAATAGATAATGTACAGAAAGCTTTAGATTGTGATGTAGACTTTTTAGGTGTGTTTTTTAGTGTTTCTCAAAAAAGGTTAGAAACTGATTATCACATCTGTTTAAATCAAGCAATTGATAAAATAGTAGAAGTCATTAGCTATGCAAAATTACAACAACCAAATTTATTAATTAGATATACGTTAGAAGATGCTTTGCGATCGCCTCTAGAAAATGTGATTGATGCTGCCAGTGCAGCAGTGAAAGCAGGAGCAGATATAATTAGTATTGCAGATACAACGGGTTACGCTACACCGTTTTATCCATACCGTAGTATTTCATTTTATGTACAAACTTTAAAAACAGAATTAGAAAACTGTAATTTATATCCACAAATAGAAGTACATTGTCATAATGATCAAGGTTTAGCTTTAGCAAATGCTTTAGACGCTTATCGAGCAGGTGCTGATATTATTGATGTTGCAGTGATGGGTTTAGGAGAAAGAGCAGGTATTGTTGATTTAGCAGAATTAATGATAAATTTAATAGACATGGGAGAATCTAAACAACTTTGGCAATTAAATTATTTAAGTGATTTATATAATTTTGTTAGTGAACATTCTCATATTCCCATCGCTCCCCATCATCCTATAATTGGTAAAAATGCCTTTACCCATTATGCGGGAGTTCATGTAAAAGCTATTAGTAAAGATGAAAGATTATATCAAAGTTTAAATCCAGAAATTTTAGGTTGTAAAAGTAGTGTAGCGTTGGGTATGCAGTCTGGTTATACAGCTATTGAAATAGCAATGAAAAATATAGGTAGAGGTGATTTGGTACAAGATCAAAATTTAGTAAATCTGATTTTACAGGAAGTGAAGAAAATCTCTAAAAGAGGAACACAAATAGATATTGAGAAAGAATTACCATCCATTGTAGAACGTTGTTATATGGAAAGGCAAGAGGCAAAAGGCAAGAGGCAAGAGTGAAACGATAACTATTATTAGTTCTCAAATATTCATGATGATCTAATTACAGATGGGGAGCATCCCAAATGTGTAAATTTATGTTTATCTTACGAAATAAACGCTCCAAGCCTTTATATGATTGAACCGCGAAGGGCGCAAAGGACACAAAGGT
>RDXV01000129.1 GCA_004292695.1 Nostocales cyanobacterium
CAATGCCCAATGCCCAATGCCCAATGCCCAATAACTAATGACTAATGACTAATGACTAATGACTAATGACTAATAACTAATAACTAATAACTAAACCATGTTAAGATACTTCTCAAATATGAAATCTGTATTGGATTAATTGGATTTAGACAAACATGGAAGCAGCCATTTTATTAGCAAAACTCCCTGAAGCTTACCAAATCTTCGACCCCTTAGTAGATGTTCTGCCCGTAATTCCTGTATTCTTCCTGTTGCTTGCTTTTGTTTGGCAAGCTGCTGTTGGTTTCAGGTAAATTAATTGAACATCAAATTTGAGGACAGGTGAACTTTGCCTGTCCTATTTTTTTATGAAATTTAACTTATTATTTCTTAATATTTTGCAATAAAAGAACACAATTAAGTAAAATAATGTAACGAGATTAATGATAAAAAGAAAATTAAGCTCATAGAAACTGAGAGAGGATCAAAATGGGGAACATCAAATTTATAAAAGAGGATAAAGAAATAGTAGCCGCTAATGGTGCTAACCTGCGACTCAGAGCTATAGAAAATGGAATTGATATCTATAAAGTTTGGGGCAAAATGACCAATTGTGGTGGTGGTGGTAGCTGTACAACTTGTGTTGTGGAAATAGCAGAAGGGCTAGAAAACCTCTCACCTCGTACAGAAGTAGAAAAGCGCAAATTTAAGAACAAACCAGACAACTATCGTTTAGCTTGTCAAACCTTGGTTAACGGACCAGTCAGCGTCATTACCAAACCCTAAACCTTCAAGGGGCGATAAAGAAGCTAAAGTTGAGACTGGGTGTAGGGTGTAGAGTGTGGGGTGTGGGTTTTTTGATTTGCAAAAGTTAAGAATCCCAAAAAATCCCAAAACAGAAAATTTCGGATAACTCTGTCATCTATGATGCTATTCTAAAATTGTTGACTGAAAATCAATATCAAGAGAGGCTATCTTGCCATGCAAGTGAATGACCTGGGGTTTGTAGCAAGTATCTTATTTGTACTTGTTCCCGCCGTTTTTTTAATAATTCTTTACATCCAAACTGCCAGCCGCGAAGGTGGAAAAAACTAACAGTTTGGTGATTGGTGACTGGTGATTGGTGCTACGTAAGAACATCTTGCGAACATCAATCTCCATTCCCCAATCTTCCAAACTTGTGCTAACCTATGCTACAGTTCTAGCTAACAACACTGGACAGGTAGCATTAACTCGTACATAGTCAGACAAAGAAGCACCAATTAGCCGATCTAAATCTACAAAACTCTTAGCGATAGAAGGACGACGATCTGGAGAACCAAGTAATAATAAATCTACATTTAGTTCTTCAGCCAGGCGACAAATTTCTTCACCAGGTTTACCACTACTGCTAACACAACGCACAGGAACACCTTGTTTTTCAGCCGCAGACACAGCATTTCCTAAAGGTGAATTTCTATCCGGTTTAATATCACTAATTCCCGACATTTTACTGCTAAAATCAGTATTGATATTAGACAAAATTAACTGACCACCTGCAACATCTCTAAGTAAAAACAAAGCTAAATTCAAGCAATTTTTAGCAGCATCAGAATTATCCATTGCTACCATCACCCGCTTAATTTTTTTGACATAGATATCATCTTTTACCAACAACATAGGACGAGATGATAATTGAAAGACGTATTGACTCACAGAGTTGGACAAAATAGACTGTAATCGTTTTAAACCCCGTGAACCCATAATAATCAAATCAGCTTCCATTTCATCAGCGACTTGACAAACAATACTTTTAGGATCACCTTGGCGTAACACAGAAGATACTTGACTAGGATCGTAGTTTAAATACTGAATGGCATTAGCCAAAATTTTACCACCTTCCTCCCATTTTTCAGTCATAGCAGCTTCAGAACTTTGGGAAGGGACAACGTGTAAAACCGTAATTCTTGCAGACTGAATGGATGGCATTTCCTTCAATGTCTTCATCATTTCCTCTGCGTGTCCCAGTCCAGAGACAGCCAGCAAAATTTTTTGTATCATTTTCGTGAATCTTGTTAAGGTTAAGTTAGGTTTCTCTGCTGATACTGAGAATTTAGAATTGATTTTCTCAAATTTCATTAACAACCTAGTTACTAAATCAACACAAATTAACTTTAATTATTAGTTTTTAATGTTGAAATTTTGTTTTTTATGTGTTACAAACAAAACCAATTACCAACTAAAAACTATTTATAATCAGTAGTTTACTTGTGTTTGCTCCTACTAATAACGGGATTGCCAATAAAATCAGCATACCCTCAATCTACCTTAATTAACTTTACGAAATATGATGTTAACTATTATTTTTAACGTCCATTAATTTTTGTTAAAAAAAGGGAATAGGGAATAGGGAATAGGGAATAGGGAATAGGGAATAGGGAATAGATAAACTCTTTACTGTCACCTGTCCCCAGTCCCCAGTCAAACCTCTAATTCTACACAGCAGCCAATAACCCATTATGCTTGAGTAAAGCAGTAGTGCTGGGTTCACGACCTCGGAAAGCCTGAAAAACTTCCATCGGATGCTTACTACCACCAAGGGCTAAAATAGTATCGCGGTAACGTCTACCAGTGTCATGTATTGCTTCTTCATTGTCTAAGCCAGCTTCTTCAAAAGCAGCAAAAGCATCAGCACTTAAAACTTCAGCCCATTTATAACTATAGTATCCAGCAGCATAGCCACCTTCAAAGATGTGACCGAAAGCACATAAAAAGGCATCTTCAGGTAATGGAGGTAAAACGGTAGTAGTTTTAGCAATGCGTTCTCGTACATCTACGGCTGTTTCTGTACCACCAGGACGATAGCGGTAATGTAATTCCATATCTATACTGCTGAGGTGAATTTGTCGCAACATTGCCGAACCACTCATGTAATTACGTGCTGCTAACAACTTTTGATAATAATGTTCTGGTAATGGTTCGCCGGTTTCATAGTGTTTAGCCATACCAAACAAAGTAGGACGGTCATAACACCAATTTTCCATAAACTGACTAGGTAATTCCACCGCATCCCATTCTACATTATTAATACCTGCCGCACCAGTATAATCAACCTTGGTTAACATATGGTGTAAACCATGTCCAAATTCATGGAACAGAGTTTCCACCTCATCAAAAGTCATTAAACTAGGTTTATCATCCACTGGGGGAGTTTGGTTGCAAATTAAATATGCTACAGGTAAGCGGACAGTGGTTATACCTTGTTCTAAAACCTTACCCCGATGAATACAAGCATCCATCCACGCACCACCACGTTTTTCTGCTGGACGACTATAAGGATCTAAATAAAAGTAGGCGATCGCGTTACCATATTTATCAGAAATCTTAAAATAACGCACATCTTCGTGCCATACTGGTGCTAACCCATCCGCAGGGGTAACAGTCACACCAAACAAGCGTTTAATTAACCCAAATAAACCGTCGAGAACTTGGGGAAGTGGGAAATAAGGACGTAATTCTTCCTCAGTAAAAGCAAACTTCGCCTCCCGTTGACGTTCTGCCCAAAAACTAATATCCCAATGTTGTAAATTACCAGCTTCTGCTGCACCTTGAGACTTGGCAAACTCCCTCAAAGCATCTAAATCTTTCACCGCCGCATCATAACTAGCTTGGCGTAATTCTTCCAACAACATTTCTACCGCTGACACATCCTTAGCCATCTTGCTAGTTAAACTCAGTTCAGCATAGTTGTTAAAACCCAATAACTCTGATAATTCCTGTCTTAACTGTAAAATTCTTTCAATTAGGGGATTATTGTTAAATTCCCCACTGGAAGCACGGGTAATATATGCCTTATACAATTTTTCCCGTAAATCCCGCCTTGTGCTATGCTGCATAAACGGAAAATAACTAGGGAAATCTAAGGTAATATGCCAAGGACCCTTTTCTGGAGTCGCGCTTTCTTCCCCAGCGATCCGAGCAGCTTGAGCAGCTAAACTTAATAAACTACTAGGTAAACCGTTAACATCCTCTGGTTGAGTTAACACCAAACTGTAGGCAGCAGTCGCATCTATGAGATGATTAGAAAAATCAGTAGCTAATTCTGCCAACTCCATTTGAATATCATTAAACCGCTCCCTTGCTTCTCCCTCCAAACCCACACCAGATAGTTTTGCATCCCTAATAGCTGCCTCAACTACACGTTGTTGTGCTGAGTCGAGAATTTCCCAATTATCACTATCTCTCAAAGCCGTAAAAGCTTTATAAATGGGCTTACTTTGACCTATAATATTAATAAAATGTACTACTTGAGGTTGAACTTTCTGATAAGCTATGCGTAGTTCTGGGCTATTTTTTACACCCATCAAATGATTCAGTATACCCCAACTCCAGTATAACTTTTCTGTCAATTTTTCTAAAGGTTCAACTAAACCACTCCAGGTAGGTTTTACCTTAGCTTCCAATATTGCCAATTCTTCCTGTAATTCTGCCAGAAGATGTTGAAAAGCAGGTTCGACTTGCTCCGGTGTAATATCTGCAAATGGAGGTAAACCTTTAGCTTGGAGTAGGGGGTTTTGAGAAATAATAGCAGTTGCACTCATGGTTTTATGTTAGTAGCCGATGATTAGGGCAAAACAACAATGATTTTATTTATGTAACTAATAATCTAACTTAACTAAAAAATTTAGCTTGCTATAATGGCACTCTTAGGAATGCTTGAAAATTTACCTGAAAGCAACAGCCAAATTTTTAGTCAGCGATATGACATAGCTAAATATTCTAATAGTTTTTGGGTGATAATTTACCATGATCAGTGTCGTAGTATTTACTGTTTCATGAAAATTCTACTTTCCGTTTTCTTTACTCCTGTAGTCGTTTTGCTAACTTCCACAAATGCGTTAGCAGAAATTATTACTAAGACAGTTGAATACAAACAAGGTAATACTGTTTTGCAAGGTTACTTAGCCTATGACGACTCGGTTAAAACCAAGCGTCCTGGTGTTTTAGTTGTTCATGAATGGAATGGTTTACAGTCCTATGCTAAACAACGCACTGAGCAACTAGCAAAACTTGGTTATGTAGCTTTTGCTGCTGATATCTATGGTAAAGGTGTCAGACCAAAAAACCCCCAAGAGTCAGCCGCACAGTCAAGTTTTTACCGTAAAGATAGGCAACTACTGAGAGCGCGTGTCAATGCTGGTTTACAAAAATTAAAAAGCTTTGCCATGACAGACACTAGCAAAATTGCCGCCATTGGTTATTGTTTTGGGGGTGGTACAGTCCTAGAATTAGCCCGTAGCGGTGCAGATATTGACGGTGTAGTCAGTTTTCATGGTAATCTCGACACACCCAACCCAGAAGACGCTAAAAACATCAAAGCCAAAGTATTAGTTTTACATGGTGCGGATGATCCCTTTGTACCCAAAGAACAAATAGAAGGTTTTGAAAAAGAAATGCGGGAAGCTAAGGTAGACTGGCAGTTTATTTCCTACGGTGGAGCAGTTCACGCTTTTACAAACCCCAAGTATAAAGGTGAAATTAAAGGCGCACTATATGACGAAAAGGCGGATAAACGTTCTTGGAACGCCATGAAACAGTTCTTTAACGACATCTTCCGCTAAATTCAAGGAGTTCAGGGAGTCAGGAGTTCAAGGAGTTCAAGGAGTCACAACATAAATATTTCTCCCCATCACCCCATCACAAACATAAATGTACCTATATCAGCCAGCCCTAATCAATGAAGTAATATTTGCTATCTGCATTTAAGTTTATATTTTAACTATACTTATTAGTGGCGATCGCTTACTTAAAATGTACATCCAATATACTCACTATGCTGGACTTTTAGGATTAACTGCCTTTCTATCAGCTATTATTGGTGTGATTACATGGCAGTATCCAGCTAACCCAGGTAGAAAATCATTTACCCTAGTGATGTTTTCCGTAACTGGATACGCTTTATTTGCGGCTTTTGAATCAGCTTCTATAATTCTCAAAGATAAAATATTTTGGTCAAAATTGGAATACTTGGGTTCTCATAGTACAGTCACATTCTTTTTAATTTTTGCTATTGACTTTACATATCAAAAACAATGGTTAACACTTCCTAAATTATTAGCAATTAGTATTATTCCTATTTGTAATGTGATTTTGGTGGCAACTAATGAATATCATCACCTAGTTTGGACTGGTTTTTTAACTCATCCTTATGATCAAAATAAGATAATTTATCAACATGGATATGGTTTTTTCTGGATCATGATTTATGTTTATCTTTACACAGTTACTGGCATAATTATTATTGCTTATCAAGCTGCCTTTGGTAAATCATTATTATTTCGTCGCCAAGCAATCATGTTATTAATTGGCTCTCTTGCACCCTTATTAGGTAGCACTTTTTATATGTTGAAATTAACTCCTCCTGGTTTAAATATTACCCCTATGTGTTTTATAATTACTGGTTTTAGTTTTCTTAACAACATTATTCGCTTTGGGATGTTTGATCTAATTCCTGTGGCACGGGATACATTAGTAGAAAACATGAGAGATGGTGTTTTAGTTCTAGATTTACATAATCGCATTGTTGATATTAACCCCTCTGCACAGAAATTATTAGAAATTACACCCCTAGCTATAAGTAAATATGCAGATAAAATTTTAATGAAATGGCAGCAGATAGTTAATTTATGTTATCAAAATCAAGACTTTACCACAGAAGTATTGATCTCAAAAAATCCACTAGCTTATGTAGAAGCCAGAATTTCACCTTTAAGAGATAGATATGGTAACTTAACTGGCAGACTAATAATTTTACAAGATATAACCAAAAAATACACAGCAGAAATTGAATTAAAAAAAGCTAATAAAAACCTCAAAAAACAGCTACATAAAATTAAAGCCTTACAAGCTAAATTAGAGAAACAAGCAAATACAGATAGACTCACAGGTTTATTTAATAGACATTACTTTGATCAAGTAATACCCAGACAACTAGCACAAGGCGAAAATTTTGGTTATTCTGTTGCTTTAATCATGATGGATATTGATTATTTTAAAAAAATTAATGATACATTTGGACATAGAGTAGGTGATCTAGTCTTAAAATTATTTGCTAAAAATTTACAAGATAACATTAACAATGAAGTTATCGCTTATCGCTTAGGAGGAGAAGAATTTGTTATAGTTTTACCAAAAGTAAATTTAGAAACTGCCTATCAAATCGCAGAAGAAATCAGAATAAAATTTCAACTATTGAATATCAAATTTGAAGATAAAAATATATCTGCCACCGTATCAGGTGGTATAGCAATGTTTCCTGAGCATGGCATTAATGAAGATGAACTATTACAAGTTGCAGATCAGGCTTTATATAAAGCTAAAGCCGCAGGTAGAAACTGTATTAAATTACCAGAAACATCCAAATAAATTCTTAATAATAAAGACATGGGTTTAGTTGTAACTAATAAGTCTGATATTGCCCAATTATTAAGATAAAATTATCAATAGCTAAATCTGAATCATGACAAGATCAAAATTCTTTATGTCTCACCTACCACCGTTGAACAAAGATACAATTTGGGCAATTATCAACGAAACCATTGATGATCATACCGTTAATCAAATGGTATGGCATTATTTAGGCTATCGTTACGATCCCAGCACAGAAACATGGGATACTAGCTTAGTTGCACCGGAATGGTTAACAGAATATCCCCAACCTGGCAACTTCATTGAATCTCGCCCGGCAACGATGAAATTAACCCGTTCTATACCTCAAGAAAATAAACAACTACTCAAACAAAAACTAGGGTTTAAAGGTTACAAAATCGGCGAATTTGGACCCCGACAAACCCGCAGAGCGACAGCAGCAAATTGGTTACTAAGTTATATGATGATTACTACTGGTAAAATCGAATAACAATTGAATAATTATCACATAGCAGATAGGTGGAAAGTATATAAATATTTACATTTACCAAATATCTGCTTTTTTGTAGATTTCAAGTTGATTATTCATTGTATTAATAAATTTATAATATAAACCTCAGACAATGATTAGCATTAAAAAAAATGCAATAACAGACAATTAGTGATTAATCAAATTTAATAATGATATCAAGACTAAGTAACCAAGCAAAATTAACTGAACTTATGGAGTAAAAAAAATCTATATTCTTGACTTCCTGTTCCCTGTTCCCTGTTTCCTGTTCCCACTGTTAACTATCAAAGTTATTTTACTACCACTACCTATAAGCATATACCTTGTATTTTTTCTTAAAAATGTGTATATTAGTCGTTTGCACAATAATTAGCATCATAGAACTTCAGGGATTTGCACCATGATCAATAAACTAATAAATACTAACATCAAAAGTTCCCACGTTTTATTAACGCCAAATCAAGTTAAAGAAAAATTACCACTCACAAAAACAGCGGAAAACACAATTTTAAAATTCAGACATGAATTAGAGAAAATTCTTGACTTCCAAGATAGCAGAAAATTTATTGTAGTTGGACCATGTTCTATTCATGATCCAAAATCAGCGATAGAATATGCAGAAAGATTAAAAAGTCTAGCAGAAAAAGTAGAAGATAAATTACTACTAATTATGCGGGTTTACTTTGAAAAACCAAGAACTACCGTAGGTTGGAAAGGATTAATTAACGACCCTGATATGGATGATTCATTTCATGTGGAAAGGGGAATTTTAATAGCTAGAAGTTTATTATTAAAACTAGCAGAAATGGGATTACCAACTGCCACAGAAGCACTTGATCCAATCATACCTCAATATATCAGTGAATTAGTATCTTGGTCAGCCATTGGTGCAAGAACCACAGAATCACAAACTCACCGAGAAATGGCCAGTGGTCTTTCCATGCCCGTAGGTTTTAAAAATGGCACAGATGGTAATATTAATGTAGCCTTAAATGCCCTCAAATCAGCGAAAATTCCCCATAATTTTTTGGGAATTAATCAAAAAGGACAAGTGAGCGTATTTCAAACTAGAGGAAATTCTCATGGTCATGTAATTTTACGTGGTGGAAATACTCCTAATTTTGATTCTGAAAACGTTAAATTAGTAGAGGAACAATTAAAGTCTGCAAATTTACCGCCTAGAATAGTAATTGATTGCAGTCATGGAAATAGCAATAAAGATTACAGATTACAACCTACAGTTTTAGAAAATGTAATTCAGCAAATTGTGGAAGGTAACACTTCCATTGTAGGAATGATGCTAGAGTCTAATTTGTACGAAGGTAATCAGCCAATTACAGGTAAAAGGGAAGAATTACAATATGGTGTTTCTGTCACTGATAAATGTATTAGTTGGGAAGAAACTGAAAGAATTATTTTAGCCGCCTATGATAAACTTAGATAGATTAAATTTAGCTACTTGTTAAAAACTGAATATCTGTGAATAGGGAAAAAGCAATAGGAAATCTTTGTTATGTTAGCATTCAATTATCATATCAAATTTGATAATTTCCCTTTAGTAATTTCCTGTTTCCTATTCCCTATTTCCCCTAGAATTACAAAAAAGCCTCAATGATTTGTAAATAAACATCCAAAAATTCCGTTTCTTCATGCAATTGGATATGTTCTATTAAACCCTTATGTTGAATAGACACAGAATTTTCTTTTTTAATAATAAAAATTGAACCATCTATAGCATCCCGTAATAACATCATTTCTATTTCTGTAGGGTGGTCTAAAATTACAATATTGCTACCTCTATAAACCATACCTTCATCTTCTAAAATATCCTCTGGATATTCAGCAATTAATAAATCTAGTTGAGGATGACGTAATAAAGTTTGAATATTACGATTATAGTCTTCACCCAATAACTTTTCTGCATGATTGAATAATATTCCTTCCCGACAAACACCAGCAACATTCCATTGAGGATATTTCAGCAGAATGCGGTTAATCATAATTTGTAATTCATCAAAAGTCAACTGATTAAAAGTAATAATTGGAATTCTGGCATCTTGAGCAGAAGGAAAAAAGTTTGTTAAAATCTTGGCAGGAACATCAACACTTGTACCCATAGCAGGTTTCAGGTGCATAAAAATTCCAGGTGCTGCATTAATTTCTAAAATTGCTAAATTACTAGCTTGCCAAGATTGAGATATATTATTAGTAATAATATCAATACCCAAACAGGTAAGACGAAAATTTTGAGCAATTTCTTCAGCTAAAATAATATTATCTCGGTGAATTTTATCCGTAGCATTCACACTTACACCTCCAGAGGAAATATTAGCAACTGGAGACAGATAAATAATTTCATCTTTCCTCAAAATACTATCTAACCTCAATCTTTGTTCATATAAATATTCTTCCATCACGTCATTAATAATAATTTGACTGAGGGGAGAAGTGGGTGTATCTTGGCGTTCTGGTTGGCGATTTTCCCTATGTATTAATTCTTCAATAGTTGCATATCCATCACCTTTAACTGATGGTGGACGACGTTCTGTAGCAGCAATAAATTTACCATTTACACAGAGTAGTCTATAGTCTATACCAATGATACTTTTTTCAATGATAATTCTTGTAGATTTACCTTCAGGAATTGCTAACTTTGCTAAATTATAAGCATATTCTAATTCTCTAGAATTTTGTACATTAGCAGTCACACCAATTCCTTTATGACCTATCACTGGTTTAACTGCAACCGGATAACCAATTTCTTTAGCTACATCTAAAGCTTCCGTTTCGGAAGTTATAATATCACCAATAGGAACAGGAAAACCTAACCTTGCTAGAAATTCTTTACAGTCATCTTTACGAGTAGTAAAATCTGAGTCTAAATGACTATCTACATGAAAACTTGTTCCTACTCCTCGCAGTTGTTTTTTACCATAACCATACTGTATTAAACCTTCTTCCCATAAATAAAATGTGGGAATTCCTTGTTGATGTGCAGTTTGCCATAAAGCATAAACTGTTGGTCCACCATAAACAGATTCTCGGAACTTTTTTTGGAGCTTAATTAATTCTTCTTCAAAGGGAAAATATTCATTTTGAGTAATACTTTCTAACCAGTCCCAAACTAAATAAACTGCTGCTCTCGCTGTGCGTTCATGTATAGCTTGAATGGCAATTCTCATGAAAGAATGATATGGTTTTACACTCCACGTATTGAGATATAAACCAATATTTAATTTACCAACTTCCGAAGCTATACGGGCAAATAAATCAGCATACAATTGATAATTATATTCTGCTAAATGAGGGTAGAAATCACTGATTATATCAATATAATTGTTGATAGGTAGAGGTTCTGAATTTTCAGCTAAAGTAAAATCAAATACTAATGCACCCGTATCTAAATAAGGATTGGGTCCAACGTAATAGGTGAAGTTAAAAATATCAAATACATCAGTTCTTCTGGCATTGATGCGGATGACATCGGTACTTTGCTCTTGAACCATTGATTTTTAATTTATTGACAATTTTTGTGGCTAGTTACCTAGCCTTAATATATTTATATTATGAATAAATTTCCGCTATCTAAGGGTATATTTTTAACTGAATTGATGTCTATTAAATTACTACTAATGTCTTGAGGATAAGAATAATACTGATCCTACTTGGGAAAGATGTAATTATCTTGTTTATTTAATACAACAATAACAGTATATATTTATTATTGTTATGAATACAACATCAACTGTGCTGAGAAATGAAGTTAGAGAATTAGCGGAAGAAGCATTTCACCGTAAGCTAATTTCTGGATATGGAGATGGGGAAAATATCAATGAATACCAAATTATTTATCAAGGTAAACCTAGACACATTCCGTTAGCGGAAGCTAGGCTATTCTTGATAGATTTAATTTACAGAAATAGCATTTATTGATATTGCCAAAAATGAAAGTTATGGTTTTTTTTGTGATCATTGGCAACAACTACCGCTGCGGCAAAATTATCTGCTGGTGTTAATTCTTGCAGTTGCCAATTACCAGTGAATAATAATTGAGCAGCTTGGTTAATTTTTAAGTCAATTCCTATATTTTCTAATTTTACTAAACCATCTCCAGTAGCTTTTAAATACGCTTCTTTACAAGTCCAATAACGAAAAAACACCTTTTGCTTTTCATCGCTGTTGAGAGATTTAATAATTTCATATTCTGCGGGTAAGAAAAACCGTTGAGCGAGATTTTCTAAATCTGACATAGGACGCATATATTCTAAATCTACTCCGATTAATCGTTGATAACTCACACCTAATAATCCTAAATCTTGGGAGTGAGATAAATTAAAGAAAAGTCCTGAATCCTGAAATTTAGCAGCTAAAAATGGTTTTCCCCGTTCATGATAATCAAATTCTATTTTTTGAGGTTCAATATTAAGATAACTTCCTAAAATCATTCGTAAACTACCACGTCCAATAATAAAACGTTGTTGGTGTTCTGGAAAATAAAATCTTTTAGCACGGGCAATTTCATCACTTGATAAAGTTTCTTGAAATGTTCTAACTTGTGCCTCCGATTGTTTAAGATTGATTTTCCAAATATGTACATCATGGGATGATAAATGTAGATTTTGGGATAAAGTTTGGGGTGCAGGTAGCCAAACAGAAGGAAAATGATTCACCATATTTATTTAGGTAATGAACGCTGTAAAGATCATAAAACTGTGATTAATCATCCCATAAAGTACCAATTGATGAGACAATAGTGAAGTTAAATCACATTTATCTTGTCTTGCTTCCAGCCCAGAGGAATTTTGTCTAATGTGGAAACGAATTGCGTTAATCTTAGTTTTAGTGTTGAGTATCAGCCTCAGTAACCCTGGTAAAGCTGCTGCTTCTGGACTCAACAGCTTTGTAGATACTGCGGATGGTTATCAGTTTTTATATCCTAATGGTTGGTTGCAAGTGAAAGTTGCCAACGGTCCTGATGTGGTGTTTCATGATTTAATTGAAGTATCAGAAAATGTTTCTGTGGTAATTAGTCCTGTACCAGAAGGGAAATCTTTAACAGAATTAGGAACACCCACAGAAGTAGGATATAGATTAGGAAAAGCTGCTCTTGCTCCCCCAGACTCTGGCCGTTCCGCAGAGTTAACTAATGTTGCACAAAAAGAAATTGATGGTAATACATATTACTTTTTAGAATACGAAGTCAAACTTCCTAACAATCAAAAAAGACATAATGTAGCGAGTATTGCTGTTAGTCGTGGTAAGTTGTTTACATTTAATGCTTCAGTACCCGAAAAACGTTGGAAAAAACTACAAGCGATGATTGATGAAGTAGTTGGTTCTTTTAAAGTGTATTAATTTTCGTAATTGGGAAAAACTGAGTAATTGGTAAAATTCAAATATCTTTTACCTTTTATTCTTATCTTTTCCCAATCACCAATCACCAATCACCAATCACCAATCACCAATTACCAATTACCAATTACTAATTATTAATCATGAATATCCCCCAATTTGTATTAGCTTCTGCTTCTCCTGCTCGTCGTCGTTTATTGCAGACGGTGGGAATTGAACCGATAATTAAAGCTAGTGATTTCGATGAATCACAAATTGATATTAATGATCCTGCTCAATTAGTAAAAACCCTAGCACGGTGTAAAGCGGAAACTGTAGCACCCCTATTTTCTAAAGGTTTGGTAATGGGTTGTGATTCGGTTTTAGCTATAGATGGGGAAATCTATGGTAAACCAGAAAATGCAGAAGTGGCTATTAACCGTTGGCAATTAATGCAATGTAATTTTGGTGATTTATACACTGGTCATGTATTAATTGATAATACTCAAAATCAAACTATTGTCAAACATCAAGTTACTAGAGTTTATTTTGCCAAAATGAGTGATCAAGCTATTGCAGCTTATGTCAAAACAGGTGAACCTCTCAAATGTGCCGGAGCTTTTGCATTAGAAGGTTATGGTAGTTTATTTATAGAAAAAATTGAAGGTTGTCACAGTAATGTAATTGGTTTAAGTTTACCATTACTGCGACAAATGATCACAGAATTGGGTTATGAAATCACAGATTTTTGGCAATAGTAAAAGTTGGAAAATGCTAAACCCCCCCAATCACAATTTTCACTTAACCAATTTCTGAGGTCACTTTCATTTTGAAAATCTAATCAAGCCTCTCCTAAATCTTCTAACTGTGTAAAAGATAAATCTAAAATTTGATTTTGAATTTCCGTACCTAATGTTCCTAAATGACGCTGAAGTTGACGCATAATTAACTTCACTTCTGATCATCTTCCCTGTTCTAAACTTTCCTTGACAATTTTTTGATACACTACAGATTCTTGCATAATGTCCTCCCGAAAATAAGCATTAATGATATCTGTATTCAGAATAAGCTTCAGTTTTTTATTTAACCAACTACCTGCTTCTCTGGTTTTTCTCTCTTGTCTTGTAGCTGCATAAATTCTTGGTTTTTGATATTCATAGCTAAAAGAAATAATTGTAAATTTATAATTCTCAGGATAAGAAGGTGTACTCACTAAATTGTAAACTAAAGAATAAAGTACATCATCTAAATAATATGTCTTCCACTTCTACACCCTCCCTCCGTGAACAACAACACCCCCTGATTCGTCAACTTGCTGATACAATTGAAGCAGTCTGGCATGAAAATTTAGAATTATCACCTTATCACTTACCTGCTGAATTAGGATATGTAGAAGGTAGATTAGAAGGCGAAAAGTTAATCATTGAAAATCGCTGTTATCAAACACCACAATTTCGCAAAATGCACCTAGAACTAGCAAGAGTGGGTAATACATTAGACATTTTGCATTGTGTGATGTTTCCTAAAACTGAATATGATATTCCCATGTTTGGTTGTGACTTAGTAGGAGGTAGAGGGCAAATTAGCGCTGCAATTGCTGATCTTTCTCCTGTGAACTTACAAAGAAAATTACCCGATGGTTACAATCACCAATTATCTCAATTAGCACCAATCAATTTTTCTCAAGCTCGTGAATTACCAGAATGGGGTCATATCTTTTCTGATTTTTGTCTGTTTATTCGTCCTGGTTCTGTGGAAGAAGAAAGTATATTTTTAGGGCGAGTAAAAGAATTTTTAGAAATACATTGTCATCAAGCCGTTTCCTCCCATCCTGTCACACCAGAACAAGAAGCTGTCATCATTGCTGGGCAAAAAAATTACTGTACTAAACAACAACAAAATGATAAAACTAGACGTGTTCTAGAAAAAGCATTTGGTACAGATTGGGCAGAAAATTACATGACCACTGTATTATTTGACCTCCCTGAATAAGTTTAAATCAAATGTAAATCTGCATGAGCAACACCACAGATACAATTTTTGGTAAAATCATCCGTCGGGAAATTCCCGCCAACATAGTTTATGAGGATGACTTGGCTTTAGCATTCACAGATGTTAACCCCCAAGCCCCAGTTCATATCCTTGTCATTCCCAAAAAACCCATAGTCAACATCGCTACCGCAGAACCAGAAGATCAATCTTTACTGGGACATCTATTATTAACCGCCCAGAAAGTCGCCGCTCAAGCTGGACTGGATAACGGTTATCGCTTGGTTATGAACACCGGAAATGATGGTGGGCAAACAGTCTACCACCTACATATACATATATTAGGTGGGCGTTCCTTATCTTGGCCGCCCGGTTGAGAGAGGAAATTAGTTACAAAACTTAATATAATTACTCCTGCATTAGAGGAGTTTTCAGACATATCGCTGATAGCTGACAGCTATCTTAAACATCTACAACCTTTACAGGGTGGGCATTTTGCTCACCTTATTTTTTGTAACTTCTGATGCTATTAGCAAAACATATAACTGTGATAAGTTACACAAAATTAATTTCTCTTTACAAAACTAAATATACAGTTTAAGTTATATACAGGTGAGCGAAACATCTCGCCGATATTATAAACCAAGCAATCATAAACGATGACTACAACCTTACAACAGCGCCAAAGCGCAAACGTATGGGATCGCTTCTGTGAGTTCATCACAAGCACCAACAACCGCCTATACATCGGCTGGTTCGGTGTACTCATGATCCCCACCTTATTAGCAGCAACCACCTGCTTCATCATTGCCTTCATCGCTGCTCCTCCCGTTGACATTGACGGTATCCGTGAGCCAGTT
>RDXV01000294.1 GCA_004292695.1 Nostocales cyanobacterium
GTGACAGTTGACAGGTGACAGTTGACAGTTGACAGTTGACAGTTGACAGTTGACAGTTGACAGTTGACAGTTGACAGTTGACAGTTTTAGCTGTTTGTTGGTAACAAGTTTTTGAACTCAGCAAAATTTGTATAAACAAATATTAACTTTTGCATATCCTCTACCTTGTTCTCTTGATAACAAATAACAAATAACAAATAAATAATAAAAAATAAATAATAACTAATAACTAATAACTAATGACTAATTCCAAACCTCCAATTTGGCGAGATTCTCGTTTCTGGCAAATTTCCACACAAGTCATCGCTGTAATTTTGGCTATCTCGATAGTTGTCATCTTAGCAATGAATCTCAACCGCAACTTACAACTATTAGGAATTAAATTCGGGTTTGATTTTCTCCAACAACAAGCATCTTTTGATATTGGGGAAACTCCTATTAATTATAGTCCCACAGATACATATATCCGGGCTTTATTAGTGGGTTTACTTAACTCTTTAAAAATCGCAATTACCGGAATTATCCTCACCACAATTTTAGGCGTAACTGCTGGTATTGCTCGTTTATCTGATAATTGGTTAGTGAGAAATATCAGTTTAGTATATGTGGAGATTTTTAGAAATACTCCTTTGTTGTTACAGTTGTTGTTTTGGTATTTTGCGGTTTTTTTAAGTTTTCCAAAAGTTGAAAACCAAGTTTCTATTTGGGGAATATTTGCTTTTAGTCAAAATGGAGTTAAATTTTTTGGTGTTAATTTTTCTCCTGAGTTTGCAACTCTTTTATTAGGTTTGACTTTTTACACTGGTTCTTTTATTGCGGAAATTGTGAGAGCAGGTATTAAATCTGTTAATAAAGGACAATGGGAAGCTGGTAAGTCACTTGGTTTAAACTCTTCTTTGGTGATGCGTTTGGTGATTTTTCCCCAGGCTTTAAGAGTAATTATTCCCCCGCTAACTAGCCAATATTTGAATTTAACTAAAAATTCTAGTTTGGCTATTGCTATCGGTTATCCAGATGTTTATTTTGTCGCTTCTACTACTTTTAATCAAACTGGTAAAGCTGTGGAGGTGATGTTGTTAATTATGCTCACTTATTTAACTTTGAGTTTGATTATTTCTCTGTTGATGAATTTATTTAATCGTTCTGTGCAAATTAAGGAAAGATGATAAATGAACCGTTCCATACGTAGAGAATGCAGAGGAAGAAAGAACATATTAAATGATGTTTTTAGAGGAGATTTTTGATTAATGAATATGTTATTTTGGCTAAGAAAAAATTTGTTTAGTAATTTGTATAATAGTCTTTTAAGTGTTTTTTGTTTGGGGTTTTTATATTGGGCAGTTAAGGGTATTATTATTTGGTCTTTTACTCAAGCTCAATGGCAAGTTGTTCAATTGAATTTACAGTTATTTTTGGTTGGTAGGTTTCCTAAATCTCTATATTGGCGACTTTGGGTGGTTGTGGGTATTATCACATTTTTAAGTTTAATTACTTGGCTATGTTTAACTAAAAAACCTCTGCTCATCAAAAAGAAAATAGCTCACTTTCTTATTCCTCTAATTGCACCTGCTTGGTTATTATCTTTTGCTATCAATATCTGGTTAATTGGTGGCGGTTTAGGTTTAAAATCTGTATCTACTAATTTATGGAATGGTTTATTATTAACTTTGTTAATGGCAACTGTGAGTATTGTTCTCTCTTTTCCCCTTGGTGTATTATTGGCTTTGGGTAGAACGAGTAATTTATTTATTCTCCGTTGGTTTTCTATTCTCTATATTGAGATATTTAGGGGACTGCCATTAATAGGAATTTTATTTTTAGCTCAAGTAATGTTACCTTTGTTTTTACCCCCAGGTTTACGTTTAGATCGTTTATTTAGAGGTGTCGCAGGTTTGGTTTTATTCAGTGCTGCATATATGGCGGAAAATGTACGCGGAGGACTACAATCAATTCCTAGAGGACAAACTGAAGCAGCAAAAGCGTTAGGATTAAATACTCCTTTAATTTTAATATTAGTTGTATTACCCCAAGCTTTACGTGCTGTTATTCCTGCTATTGTTGGGCAATTTATTGGTTTATTTAAAGATACTTCTTTGTTATCTTTGGTAGGATTGGTAGAATTAACAGGAATTGCCAGAACTATATTAGCTCAACCACGATTTTTAGGAAAATACGCGGAAGTTTATATATTCATTGGTTTCCTTTATTGGCTATTCTGTTATTCTATGTCTTTAGCTGCAAGAAACATAGAACAACAATTAAAATCATAAAGTCAGAATTTAGAATTTAGAATTTAGAATTTAGAATAGTTTGACATCATAATCTGATCATAAAATATATTCTCATATTTATGAAAATCAGATATTAAAATTATTCTGACTCCTGACTTCTGACTCCTGACTTCTGACTCCTGACTCCTGACTCCTGACTCCTGACTCCTTCAAAAAAATCAATTCAATTGAGGTAAAAATCATGGAAATTCAAGAACCTGTAATTATCGCTGAAGATGTACATAAATGGTATGGTCAATTTCATGTTCTCAAAGGTGTGAGTTTAACTGTAAACCGGGGCGAAGTTGTTGTGTTAATGGGTCCATCTGGTTCGGGAAAATCAACTTTTATCCGCACTTTTAACGCTTTGGAAGAATATCAACAAGGTAAAATTACCATTGATGGAATTACCCTCAGTCGTGATTTAAAAAATATTGAAAAAATCCGCAGAGAAGCGGGAATGGTATTTCAACAGTTTAATTTATTTCCCCATTTAACCGTTTTACAAAATATCACCCTC
>RDXV01000020.1 GCA_004292695.1 Nostocales cyanobacterium
GCGGTCTTTCAAAACCAAGGTTGGGACGGTCTACCACTTCCTCTAAAATATCTCTTAGATATCAAGATGCAACCTCCTCTAAGATACAAGGTTGGGTTGAACAACGTGAACCCCAAACAACCCTTGTAAATGTTGGGTTTCGTCCCTTAACCCAATCTACGTGATTTCGTTGTTTTCAGCTTAACCGAAAAGTATTGAGTAGGGTTTAGGTTTAGCTTTTGCTTTACCGTTACATAGCATTAAACCCGGAACAATGAAATTTCTCGACATTATTTCTCAACTTGTTCAGGTAAATCTAAAGAGTTGGGAGATTTCGGTTTATCTTATTTAATGGAAGATGCAATTCTAGAAATATCAAAACAGAATTATGGCAGGTGATATTTTAAACACTCCTCAAAACTCCCTAGCAAAACCCAAAGTCAACATACCAACTATGTTTAGGCTAGGATTATTTCAGATGGGGTTAAGTATGATGTCAATTTTGACTCTGGGGGTATTAAATAGAGTCATGATCCAGGAAATTGCCCTTCCTGCAACTTTAGTATCATTGGTGTTAGCGTTACCGGCTTTTGTTGCACCTACAAGAATTTGGTTTGGACAAATTTCCGACGTTAAACCCTTTTTGGGCTATCATCGCACAGCTTATGTGTGGATAGGGGCGGGAATATTTGCGATCGCCGCCTTTTTAGCTATCCAAGTAATATGGTTATTAAATGCAGCAGCTAGTGGTGATACTTGGGTATGGACAACCCAAACCATAGGTTTAACAGCATTATTAGGTTTAGTTTTTGCAATTTATGGTTTAGCTGTTTGTTTAAGTGGAACGACTTTTGCCGCATTATTAGTAGATATTTCCGAAGAAGAAAACCGTTCTCAAGTTGTGGGAATTGTTTGGTCAATGCTGATGGTAGGAATTATAGTAGGGGCAATTGTCAGTTCTAGTTTATTAAAACAAATAGATGGTGATGCACCTTTAGAAACCCTACAAGCAGCAATTAATCGTTTATTTTTGGTTGTTCCTAGTATCGTATTTGGGTTGTCAGTAATTGCTACCTTTGGAGTTGAAAAAAAATATTCTCGTTTTTCCCAACGTTCCACACCAGACAACCGAGAAGATAGCATTGGTTTAGGTACTGCATGGAAAATATTAACAGCTAGTCGGCAAACAGGATTGTTTTTTACATTCTTATTAGTAATGACAATTAGCCTGTTTATGCAAGACCCAATTCTAGAACCTTATGCTGGTCAAGTATTCAAAATGCCATTATCTGAAAGTACCAAACTCAACGTTTTTTATGGTGTAGGAATTTTAATTGCTTATGGAACAACGGGATTTTTTATTGTTCCTAGAATCGGCAAAAGAAAAACCATCAAATTAGGTTGTTTTTTAGTTGCATTTTCCGCTTTATTATTAGGCTTTTCTGGATTTTCTGCAAATCCTATTTTCTTAAAATTTGGGTTAGTTATATTTGGTTTATCTACAGGATTTTTAACTACCGCTGCTGTCAGTTTAATGTTAGATTTAACTGTAGCAGAAGCCGCCGGTACTTTTATTGGTGCATGGGGTTTAGCACAGTCTATATCTAGAGGTATCGCTATTTTTATTGGTGGTACTGTTTTAGATATCGGTCGTAATTTCTTATTTCCCAATAATTTAGTATTAGCTTATGGTTTAGTGTTTGCTTTGGAAGCATTAGGAATGATTATTTCTCTTAGTTTTCTGAGCAAAATCAATGTGAAGGAATTTCAAACTAATACTAAACAAGCATTATCATCTGTTTTGGAAAGTGATTTAGATTAAAGAGGGAACAGGGAATAGGGAATAGGGAATAGGTAAGAAGGTAAATTCTGAACAATAAAAAATAACAAATAACAAATAACAAATGAATAATTTTTGGGATGCAATTTTAGATTTTTGTGCAGTAACTACTACCAGAGTAGGAAAACAATTAATGCTTGATTTTGGCAATGTTCAAGCTGATCAAAAATCTGATGGAACTTTAGTTACTCAAGCTGATAAATGGGCGGATCATGAAATTAGAAATTCTATATCTGCTCAATTTCCTGAACATGGAATTTTAAGTGAAGAGAGTGATCAAACCTTTCCTGATAAAGAATGGTGTTGGGTAATTGATCCTTTAGATGGTACAACAAATTTCGCTAGAGGTATTCCTATTTGGGGTATTTCTATCGGTTTACTTTATCAAGGTACGCCCGTTTTTGGCTATGTTCATGTACCACCTTTAAATCAAACATTTCATGGTTTTTGGGCTGGTTCTTCGGGTTTGGAAATGCCAAAGGGAGCATTTTTAAATAACCATCCTATCCATACCAGTAATGATGATGTCAGTGGGAATCATTTTTTTAATTTGTGTTCTCGGAGTACGGGAATTATTCAACCTGGTTTTCCCTGTAAGTTAAGAATGCTGGGTGTTGCTAGTTATAATTTTTTAACTGTTGCGACTGGTGCAGTTTTGGGAGGAATTGAAGCGACTCCTAAAGTTTGGGATATTGCGGGTGCTTGGGTTATTTTACAAGCTGCTGGTGGTTTTTGGATGTCTTTAAAAAATCCACCTTTTCCGTTAATAGCAGGTGTTGATTATAGTAGTATATCTTTTCCGACTCTGGTTGTTGGTGATTTAAAGATTGAATCTGTGTTTACTCCTTTTTTAGATGGTGTTAAGTTGTGATTTTTAAGAGTAACTAACCGCTCCAGACGCAGAGGACGCAGAGAAATGCAAATTTGAAATAAAAAAGGTGGGTGCTATGGCTAAAATGAAAATTTTGCAGGAAGATCAGTCTTATACTTTTCGTTCTTATTTTGAGTTACCTTATGAAGCTGATGATATTTTGGCTGAGTTTAATTATACTCTGATTAAGGCGCATTTATCTTTACCACAAACTCAGCAGGAACTTAACGAATTACCCGCACTCAAACAAAGAATAGAGGATATTTTACCTTTTGTGAGTTTGAGTAATGAAACTGCAAGAAGGGAAACTTTGGTGTCTCCAATTTTGTTGGAGGTAATTCGTTATTGTCATTGTCAAATGCGAATAGAATACCCTCTTGCTATTAATAATCAACTCAAGGGTAATCTTGATTATCTGTTACGTTTAAATAACAATTTTTTGGTTATTGAGGCGAAAAATGATGATTTGACTAGAGGTTTTACTCAATTAGCTGTAGAATTAATTGCATTATCTCAAGTTCAGGAAAACAGTGTTTTATATGGTGCTGTGACTATTGGTAATGTTTGGCAATTTGGTAAAATTGATAGTAGTCAAAAACAAATTACTCAAGATATTAATTTGTTTAAAGTTCCTGGAGATGTAGATAATTTAGTTAGTTCAATTATCGGTATTTTACAAGGAATAAATAATAAATCATAACCAATTACCAATTACCAATTACCAATTACCAAATTATGAAAGCACTTTGGTTAGAAAATAACAATTTACAATTAAAAACTGATCTTCCTATTCCTCAACCTCCCAAGGATGAAGCGTTAATTAAGGTTTTACGTGCAGGAATTTGTAATACTGATTTAGAATTAATTCGCGGTTATTATCCCTATAAAGGAATTTTAGGTCATGAGTTTGTAGGAGTTGTTGAACAAGGTTCAGAACATCTCATTAATAAAAGAGTTGTGGGAGAAATTAACGCAGCTTGTGGTTATTGTCGTTTTTGTTTGCAAGGAGTACCTACCCATTGTGAAAATCGCACGGTTTTAGGTATTGTGAATAGAAATGGTGCTTTTGCTGAATATCTCTCTTTACCTGAAAAAAATCTGCATATTGTCCCTGATAATGTTTCTACAGATGCAGCAACTTTTACTGAACCTATCGCAGCAGCTTTAGAAATTCAAGAACAGGTAAAAATTACTCCCAATGAAAAAGTTTTAGTTGTTGGAGATGGAAAATTAGGACAATTAATAGCGCAAACTTTAGCGTTAACTGGTTGTGATTTATTAGTAGTGGGAAGACATCAAGATAAATTACAAAATTTAGAAAATAGAGGCATAAAAACAGGTTTAGCTGATGATATTAAAGATAGAAGTTTTGATATTTCTGTAGATTGTACAGGAAATCCAGAAGGTTTTGCTACTGCACGTCGCGCTTTACGTCCTAGAGGTACGTTAGTTTTAAAAAGTACCTACGCTGGTAATTTAAGTGTAGATATGTCTTCATTAGTGGTAGATGAAATTACCCTGATAGGTTCTCGTTGTGGTCCCTTTTCTCCAGCTTTGGAATTATTAGCAAAAAATCAGGTAGATGTTACACCACTAATTCAATATCATTATCCTTTAAATGAAGGTTTAGCTGCTTTTACAAAAGCACAAACTAAGGGAGTTTTAAAGGTATTGTTAGATATGAATTAATCAGTTATCAGTTATCAGTTATCAGTTATCACTGTTCCCTGTTCCCTTTTTAGATAACATGAAAAAACTCAATTAACTGAAAAGTATTAACCGGAAAATATTACATTGTTGCTGCACCATTGGTAACTAAACGTTTAAATAAAGCTGCTGACCAACCTGTTTCTTTTAAAACTGCATTTGTCGCCACATCTATATAAGATTGTTCAATAAATGCTAAATCAATCATGCAAATTTTACTCAAAGCATCCTGTAATTCTTCTGGTTTTCCTTCGATTTTGAGTTTTTTTCCTACTTCGTTAACTACGGTGGCCATCGCAGGAACTATATGTTGGGGTTGGATACCGACTTTAACATGAACTAAACCTATTTTCCATCTTCTTTGGGCATAGTTATCACCCCAATTATCAATACCTGTAAACATTTCATGAAACCAGGTAACAAAGGTTTGTTTTAATCTATGAACTCTACCTTCAGTTTCGTTTAAAACTGCGTTCATTTCTTCATCACGACCTAAATAAGCATAAAAATGATCAGCCATTTCTGCGGCAATTTCTAATCCCCAGTCTGCATTTGCTGTTAAATTTGCTTTATCTGCTTCTGTAAAATCAAATCTTTTTGATAATGTTTTCAGAAACACTACAGGATCAATACTCATAATTTATCCATTAACTTTGTAATTTACTTGTTGTAATTTAACTTACAAAGTTGAGGGATTTGTGAAGATGGCAATATTTGTTACAAATGTTTGTATTTTTTCTGAGAATTTACATAATTTTATGTCGGGATGAGTGTGTATAGGAAAATATCATAAAATTAAAAAATTAATTAGCTTGGTAATCTTTACAACCAATAGCTTCTTCGGTATTAGCGATATAAGGGTGTACAGTACATTTAAGACGATAATTATTAGTAAAAAACTGGCAGTTATGACAGGGTATTTGGTGCATTTTTTTGGCAGTTTTGACAGTTTCTTTTGTCGCTGTCCATAAATTCAAAAACATCATAATTATGGTAGTCCAAGCGATGACGAAACAAATAGGAATTAAAAATGGTTGTATCCATTTAATAACAAAAGATAAAAAACTTAACACGGCAAGTTCTAATACAGGTGATGAGCTAGGAATAATATAACTCCTAACTCCTCATTTATCACGTCTAGCTAAAGATATATTCAAGAATTCAGGAGTCAGGAGTCAGGAGTCAGGAGTCAGAAGTCAGAAGTCAGAAGTCAGAAGTCAGAAGTAAAGATAAAATAATACCTCTTCCCTGTTCCCTGTTCCCTGTTCCCTGTTCCCTGTTCCCTAATAACTGTTAAATTCCTGCGTGGCCTAATGCTAACCCTGTAACTAGCATTCCAAAGACTAGGAAAGGTTGGGCGCTGGCTTGATATTTAACATCATTAGCGATAGGATCACGTAAAAAATACATATCCTGAAAAGTGATTTGGGGAATGATTAAAAGTACCAAAATTGCAGCGTAGAGGTTTTCATGAATGCTGACTAAATAACCTGCTACTAAACCTTGGAATACGTCAATCATGATGACACAAATTAAGGCTGCGGTTTGGATACCAAACATAACTGGTAAGGATTTTAAACCTAATTGGCGATCGCCTTCCACACTTTTGAAATCATTAACAACAGCAATACCCAAACCTGCCAAACTATAAAGTAAGGTGAGAACTACAATTGTCCAATTTAACTCACCAAATAAAGCATGACCCGCCCACCAAGGTAAAGCGATATAACTTGCACCTAAAGCATAATTTCCTAACCAACCATTTTGTTTTAATTTTAATGGTGGTGCGGAATAAATGTAGGCAATAAAAGAACCAAAAACAGACAGTCCTAAAATATTAGGAAATGAATGACCAGCCCATAAATCTAAAGTGTAGGCTACACCATATCCTAATAATAGTAAAAGCACGAATTGGCTAACTACTTGTTTTTCTGAAATTGCCCCAGAAGGAATCGGTCGGTAAGGTTCGTTAATTGCGTCAATTTCCCGATCATAATAATCATTAATGGTTTGGGTATAACCAGTTAACAATGGTCCAGAAAGCAACATACACAAAGCTGCTTTTAAGACATTTTCTAAACTCCAAGTGTAATTTCCTGAAGACGCTGCACCACAAACAACACCCCAAATTAAAGGAATCCAGGTGATAGGTTTCATCAACTGTAAACGAATTTTCCAGATTGATGTTTCTCCTGGTGCTGCACCTTTCATTCCCAGAAGTTGGCGAGTTTTCGCACTCCGATCTTCTGTATTTGTAGCTGCCTGATTTACAGATTCTACAGCCTCAGTTGGCTGAGGATTTTGATTTATGGGAGTTGATTCAGACATAATTATCTAATGGGTAATTGGTAATTGGTAATTGGTAATGGGTAATAGGTAATGGTTAATGGGTAATTGGTAAAATTCTTACCTATTCCCTATTCCCTATTCCCTATTCCCTATTCCCTAAAAAGAAATAATCAAATAACTATTTTGAAACTTTGCACCAGTCACAGGTCTACCACTGAGAGCAGGGGGTAGGAAGATATTACGACGATGATCTCCCGCTTCTACCGTGACCTCTGGACCCTGTTGAGTGAGTTTGACTTGTTTTTTATCAAAACTTGGTAAAAACAGGCGTACTTGGCGATTATGTACATCTATTTCTATGGGTTTGGGTGCTGTTGTTGCCTGTTCTAAAAAGTCGGGTAAAGCATCTATCAAAGGTTGCCATTCACCTTTGGTAACATCGGGAACAATGCTCACTGGTAAAGGTGAAAATTCCCCTGATGCTTGATTATTATTATCCGCAGATATGAAAATCGCGCCACCTACTGTTAAACCAATTTGTTGAGCAGCACCCCAAAAATAACGGCTACTAGCTACTTCTATGGGATCTGTAGTTGCTACCAAAAAAGCGGCTACACGTTTTGGATCACCTAAAGCTGCTTTTCCTTGATCAAGTAAATTATTAATTTGGTTGGTGGGTTGGGCGAAGCTATCAGCAGTCCAATTAACATTAAATAAACTGGTAATTAGAGGTTGAATCAATGGTGATTCAGAAATGGCTTTACCCAAATCTGAGTTAACAAATAATTGCCGAAAACGCCGTACATACCAACTCAAAGATTCTGGCATCCCTAACATCCGCAAGGTGGCAGCGTCTCCTGTGCCATCATAGATGATTGCGTCATATTTGCCACTGGCATCATACTCACGAATAGCATTGAGCGCAAGGGCGCTATCCATACCAGGTAAGACTACCAGTTCTTGTCCGTAGACCTCTTTAAAAATTGGTGTACGGAGATATTGAGCTTCTAATTTTTTCAATTCTTCCCAGTTGCGCTCTAGCAGTACAGATGCTTGAAACTGTACTGCTTGCAAGTTGGGAGCGATTTCTTGGGGGTCAGGAGACAGGGTAGTTTCTAGTAAAATTGGCAACGTTGGTTCTGCTAATCCTGCTAGAAGTACCCGTTTGCCTTGGTTTGCCAATAGCTTGGCTGCGGCGATCGCAATTTTGCTTCGAGCGATGCCGTTTTTGCCTAAAAATGTCAGTATCAAGGCCATTACGTGATTTCCAATTACCGCCTATTTTTTCAACTCCAACTTAGCATTCATTGACAATTGATCACTTCCCTACACAGCTTTAATTTCGTCATCAAAGAACCATGTAGAAAAGTTGTCATCAAATTTGACTACTACACCAATACCTCTACCATCAGTAACTTTGTAGCCTTCAATCACGCCAGTTTTGCCTAATTTGTCCGCGATAGCAGTAGAGACGCGATCGCGCAAACGAACTACTTTAACTTTTTGTCCGATTTCCATATCTAGTTAAAATTCAATAATCCAAGTCTCAGTTTAGCGGAATCCGGGACTTAGTTTGCAGTTAAGCTTTCAGAAATGTTGCTTTTATAGTTATCGGATTTAACAATTATATGTATTTAGATATGCTTTTTTGTTTTAAACAATATTTAGGGTTTGCTGAAAAAGTCTGTTCGTTGAGGTAGGGAATAGGGAATAGGGAATAGGGAATAGTTTCAGCTATCTATCATCCCCAAATTTTTGAATTTCTTAGTCCTAAAATGCACAGTTTTTCAGGTCTAAGCTGTTGTGCATTTAATTTGTATAATTATGGCGGGCAAGATGCCCACCCCACAAGACTTAACTATTTTAGGATTATAAACTTTAGGTGCGTAACAGGTGCGTAACAGCTTAACCTTCAAATATCTTGCACTTTATTTTCTCGTGTTCAGCCTCAAACCTTTGATTTATAAGGGTTTTGGTTTTATTCAGCAAGCCCTAATTAATTCCTTAATTCTTCATTCTAAATTCTTCATTCTAAATTCTAAATTCCTTAATCATCAATATCATATATTTCCATATCTGGTGATACTCCAAGATCCGATAAATCAAAACTATCATCTGTCATCCGAACAATTTCCCCAGAGAAGAAGTTAGCTAGACTTTTAGCTGCTTTTGTCACTTCTTCATGATCCCAACTTGATACGGGTGGTTGTGATATGGGTGTTGATGATATGGGTGTTGGTTGTGCGGGTGGTTGTGATATGGGTGTGGGGTTGTTTAATGGGGGTGTGTTGGTAACTGCTGGTTCACTTGGTAGTGATGTGGGTGCTGGTGATGGTTGATAGTAGGTAGTAGTTGTGGGTGGTGACTGAACACGGGTAGAGTCTTGGGGTTGAGTGTTGTTTCTTCCGGTAGTAGGACGAGTTGATGCGGCTTTTTCTAAGGTGACTTGAATATCTCGTTGAAATGTCTGCTGAAAGGCAGTGGTAATGATCGGTAAATCTGATTTACCTTTTTCATACCATGCTTGTTTAATGGCAATGCGAGCTAAGTTACCGTCAAAGTCTAACAATTCGCTCATTTGTCGCAACATTTCTCTTCTTGATGGTGGTTGCAGGTTGGCTAGTACCTGATACCAAATTTGACTTAGGTTATTTTGTGCTGGGTTTGCTACTTCTGGTTGATGTGCAGTAGGTGTTGGTGTTGTTTGTGCAGTAGGTGTTGGTTGTGGTTGTGGTGGGGGTGGGTTGTAATTTGCTGGTTGTGGTGTTGGTTGTGGTGGTGGGGGTGGGTTGTAATTTGCTGGTTGTGTATATGTGGGTTGTGGTGGTGGTGGAGATACCGCAGCGGCACTAACTGTTTGGGGTATATTTGCTACTTGGGTGATAACTTGTGTTTTGATGTTGGCGCTGGGTAATAAACCTAATAAGGTGACTTCTAACCATAACCGGGGTTGGGTGGTGTTTTTGAGTTGGACTTCTGCGGTTCTCAGATGTTGCTGTCCGTGTAGTATTGTGGGTGTTTCTAGTTTGTGGGCAAAGTTGACTAATTCTGTCCAGGTTTCTTGGGTACAGGCTACTAAGTCTTGACGTGTGGGGGCGGTTTTGGCAATGAGTAAGTCTCGATAAAATGAGGCTAGGTTTTGAAGTATGATTAATGGTTCTCTACCCCTGTCTAATATTTTCCGGGTAGCGTCTAATACTATTTCTGAGTTATCTTGGGCGATCGCCTCTAGTAAAATAAATAAGTCTTTTTCACTGACTGAACCTACCAAGTCCCAAACTTGATCCGGTGATACTTCCCCTGGTAATAGTGCTAGTTGATCTAATAAACTTTCTGCATCTCTTAACCCTCCTTGTGAAAGTTGGGCTACAAGGGTAATGGCATTTTTGGAAATAGTAATACTTTCGTTAGCAGCAATTTTACTTAAATGGTTAACCATTGCTGTTAGTTGAATGCGCCGAAAATCAAATCTTTGACAGCGGGAAATAATGGTTGGTAATACTCTTTGGGGGTCAGTGGTTGCTAATACGAAAACTACGTGCTTTGGTGGTTCTTCTAGGGTTTTAAGTAACGCATTGAACGCGGCGGTACTTAACATATGACATTCATCTATCACATAAACCTTATAGCGACACTGCACCGGGGCAAACTGGGCTTTCTCGATTAATTCCCGGATATTATCAACACCAGTATTACTAGCAGCGTCAATTTCGATCACATCCAAAGAATAGCCTTTGGTAATACTTTGACAAGTTTCACAAACTCCACAGGGTTCAGGGGTGGGTTTGTCATTTTTGAGACAATTTAATGATTTAGCTAAAATTCTGGCACTGGAAGTTTTACCTGTACCTCTAGGACCTGTGAATAAATAGGCAGGAGCGATTTTTGCGGAATTAATGGCATTGGTGAGGGTTGTGGCGATCGCCTCTTGTCCTACTAATTCAGCAAAACTTTTCGGCCGATACTTATGGTGCAGAGGTTCGTAAGGCATGGGAGTTAATCAGTTAACAGTGAACAGTTAACAGTAAACAGTTTCGGGGTATCGCTACTTACTAGAGTTGAAGGTTTCACTATTTTAGCAATTGATGACCGTTTCCTCTGGAAAAAAATATTTTCAGTATATTTATTGAATTTTTTATATATTATGTGATTTTTATTGCTTTTATTAGATATCTTTTAGCAATTACCTATTACCCATGACCAAAACAGACTTTTTTCCCAACCATAGTTAAAATTTTAATCAGGGAAAACTCAATGGTGTAGCAAAATGCTCAAACGTTTAATTCAATGGTTTAAAAGATTTTGGCGGGGTTTGTTTGGTAGTAAACAAACACATAAACCAGTAAAACAGGATGTTGAAGCAACAGCAGTTCCACCGTTGAGTGATACGGATCTAGAATTTTTATTCACGGAACTATTAGCAGGTGTTTATCAAGCCAAAGGCCAAGCTTGGGCGCAAAATTGGTTACATAAACTAGAACATCGTGTCAGCACTCAACGGTGGTTAGAATGGTTGAATAAGTTAGAAGAAAAAGTATTAGCCGCTAGTTTGCCTAATAATGAATTAGCCTCAAGATTAGTACAGTTGGGTGAGTTAGGGATAGGTGAGGTTGGTGATACTGCATATAAAATTGGGATGAAGTTATTAACCCGTACCCCAGTTGAGCCAATTTGGGAATATACAGGACCAGATGAAACAAAGCCTGTGATAGCCAATGAAAATTTTGCTGATGAAGAGTATGAAACTGTAACATGGGATGAATTATTGATTATGTTACAGGAGAATGAGGAACTACGTCAGCAAATTATCCACGATTTTGGGATTGAAGTTGATGATCCACAAGCAATTATTCAAGCACTGATCAATAAAGCCCAAAGTGGTTAAATTTCTGTAGTGCAGTAAAATTTTGTGTATTTTTTCTAACCATGAGTAGTCATTTTTAAATTATTTTTCAATTAATTGACTAATCTGTTAGGTGATTAATGATTTTTTTGACACAACGATAGCTACAATCTAGGAGAAAGAAAATCCAAGAATGTGGCAAATGCTCAGGTGGCTATTGCAGTGGTTTAACAAGTTGTTCAAGTACCCCTTTGACAGTCGTCGGCCTCAAGCTGACGGTGCAGAAGCGTATGAGTTAGAAAATAATCTGCCAGAGTTAACCAATGCTGATTTAGAATTATTGTTTAATGAGTTGCTCGAAGGCGTACACCAAGCCAAAGGTCAAGAGTGGGCGCTCAAGTTTTTGCGGCGCATGGAGCCGAGAATTACTGTTGACCGTTGGATAGACTGGTTGTTGGTATTTGGAGAGAAATTATTATCTTCCCCCGCACCAAACAGTCAGACGGCAACGCGGATGGTTAAACTAGGTGAGTTAAATATCGGTAAGGTGGGTGAACTGGCATCGGAGATTGGTGTACAGTTATTAAGCCGTGATTTCCTAATTAACAACAGGCATGAACAACTTTTAGAAAATGTTGCTCCCCAACGTCAAGAAGAACCTGTGGAAACTTCCCAGGTTTTAGCAGATACTCCCGGACAGCAGTTGTTAAGGGATATGGGTGAGCAGCTTTGGGAATATGAGGAGCAAACACCAGGATCAGAACCTAACCATATCAATATTGCTCCTGTAGCTGTGAGGTTGGAGGAGACTTGGGAAAATGGTGATGTTCAAAGTCTTCATCATCAGGAAGAAACTTCTGAGTCTGTTGTGTTTGAGTTTGTCAAGGATGAGGAGTTAGAAACTGGGGAGCAGGTGCAAGAGGTTTTACCGTCTCCTGTGACTGATACTTTGGATCACTCTTTAACTCATTTAGAACCCCAGGTGGCACAAACTCTAGATGAGTTGGTTGTCAGGTTGGAGCAAAGTACCAGTTTAGTGCAGCAGTTAGCTTCAGAGTTGGCACTACGTGATACTTATGCTGAAAACAACCAACGCTTAGATATTTTTGAACGTCCTAGTCTGCAAATGACTGTGGCTAACCAAGCTCAACAGTGGTTCTATCAAGGACTACAACAGGCTAAGTCTGGTAATTTATTAGGGGCTTTACGTCTTTATGGACAAGCTACCCAACTTGAACCTAGCTATTATGATTACTGGTTTAATCAAGGTTTAACTCTGTTCCATTTACATCGCTTTGATGAGGCAATTGCAGCTTATGATCAGGCTTTGAGGTTAAAACCTGATTTTGCTAAGGCTTGGTATAACCGGGGTGGTGTTTTGGGTGAGTTAGGTGAGTTTGAGGAGGCGATCGCCTCTTTTGATCAGGCTATAGAAATTAAACCCAATTACCAAGAGGCTTGGTCTAGTCGTGGTTTAGCTTTGTTGAAATTAGGTTTAGTCTGGGAAGCTATTTCTAGTTATGAACAAGCATTGAGTTTACAACCAGAAGATCAGGAAACTTGGTATTATCGCGGTGTGGCATTGGGAATAGTAGAACAATTTGAAGAGGCGATCGCCTCCTACAACCAAGCCTTAACAATTCAACCAGATTATCATGAAGTTCTCATTGACAGGGGTGTAGTTCTCTTTAGTTTGCAACGGTGGTCAGAAGCTATAGAATCTTGGGATCAAGCTTTAGCTATTCAATCAGATTTTTATTTAGCTTGGTATAACCGAGGTATTGCTTTAGAAAATCTGGGTAGAAGAGAAGAATCTATAGAATCATATCAACAAGCTATTAACGCTAAACCAGATTTCCATTTAGCTTGGTACAATCAAGCCGTAGCATTATTTTATTTAGACAGATTGCCAGAGGCAATATCTTGTTATGACAATGCCTTAGAAATTAAATTAGACTACTGGGAAGCGTGGTTAGGTAGAGCCTTAGCAGTGGGTAAGATAGTTGACGAAAAAGAATCATTAACAGTACCCAGTGCGATCGCCAAAGCCAACCCAGCATTAAACCGTCGCGGTTACGAAGGCAAACTAGCCACCTATCATGAAGGATTAAAATATCTGCGTCCTGACACCCACCCAGAAGGCTGGGGAAGACTGCATTTAGCCTTGGGTAACACCAACTATGAACATGGGAAAAAACAACCCTCACCCCGCGAATTTTGGCAACAAGCCAGATCCGACTACCAACAGGCATTATTAACCCTCACCGCCGAAGACTTCACAGAATTACATCTAGAAGTGCTACAGGCCTTAACCAAAGTATTAATAATTACTAGAGAAACATCAACAGCCCAGGAATTACAAAAGCAAGGTTTAGATTTATTAGGACAATTACTAAATCAAAACACTCGTTCTGAACAAAGTAAAAAACAACTAGCCTTAAAATTCATTACCTTTCAACAACTAGGAGTTGATTTAGCAGTAAATACAGGTGACTTAGTAGAAGCTTGGGAAATTGCTGAACAATCAAAAAATACCTGTTTAAAACTAACATTATCTGGTTGGCAAGAGCAAATTTACTCACCTGCATATCGAGAAGTTCAGAAACTACTAAATCCTACCACAGCCATTATTTATTGGCATATTAGCCCAGTAGCTTTACACACCTTCATTATCAAACATGAAGCCCCATCACCTTTATCATTACTTACACCCATCCAAGATTTAGAAACCTTACCAGAAACAGTACAACGCCTAGTTAAATTTGAAAATTGGTTAGAAGATTGGCAAAAGCAACATCAAGAAAGTTCCCATAGCTGGAAATTAGCAATAGCGGAAAAGTTATCACAATTGCAAGAAATCCTGAACATATCTACAATTATTCAGGAATTAGAAGGAATTGAAAACCTAATTTTAATTCCCCATCGTGACTTAAATAAATTACCACTACATACACTTTTTCCCCTTAACAAACCAGAAGACAAATACACAATTAGCTATTTACCTAGCGTGCAAGTGGGACTAGAATTAAATCAGAATTATCAGTCAAACTGGCAAGATCAAAAATTCCTCAGTGTTGAAAATATAGGTAATAATAATCAAGAAATTTCAGATGTGGATTTTGCCGCAGCAGTTGTAAGAAACTTATTTGATAACGCTCAACATCTGCAAGGGGAACAAGTTGAGATAGAGAATATTAAAAATGCCCTATCTGCTAATTATAACATATTTCATTTTACAGGGAATGTAATTAATAATTATCGAGACATCAAGAAATCAGCTTTGATACTAGCAAATGAAGAACAACTTACCCTGGAAGATTTAATGCAGTGTGATTTTCATAACTATCATCTTTTCACCTTCACTAATTGCCAAAACCCTAGTTATGGAATCCAAAATATCAACAGTGAATATATCAATTTACCCACAAGTTTACTCAGTTTTGGTGTTCCCTGTGTCGTCACTACACTTTGGCAAATTGAATCATCAGTAACCGCCATATTTGTAATAGAATTTTATCGGCAATTACTCGTTTATCAATCTCCAGTAATTGCGATACGCGAAGCTACAAACTGGCTGAAAAATATCAATGTTGCTGATTTAATTAAATGGTATGAAGATTTACAAAATAACTTGCATCCAGAAGCATTAAAATTGAGCAATTATATCAAGACGCAAATTGAAGCACAAAGACAATTATCACCACAAACAAAACCTTATAATTCCCCTTATTTTTGGTCAGGGTTTATATTATTAGGAATCGAGAATTTGGGTTGATGATATTGATCGTAGTGCGGGCTTTAGCCCGCTATTTTTATGTTATACTATTTACAATTTCCAACGCTTCCTGACACCAATCTAACCATTCTAATTCACATCTAATTCCTGCTTTCAAAACCAGATATTTTAACTTTTCTTCTTTAGTTAATTCTCCTACTTTAGCAAAGTTTTTTTCTTCTATTTCCTTATATTTTGATAATTTATCTACATGGATTTTTTGCCGTCGTTTTATATCTGCTATTAAAACTTTAGTTTCTACTAAACTACCGGAAAATATTTTCACTAAAATATCTTCTCTAATTGTATCTGGTTCACTAGGTTTTTTCATCCATGCTATTAAATATTCCTTCCCTTCTTCGGTAATAGAATAAATTTTTTTGTCTAAACGGCCTTCACGGGGAATAACTTCGGAAACTACATAACCTTGGGTTTCCAGTTTTCCTAATTCTCGGTAAATTTGCTGCTGAGATGCGTTCCAAAAGTAACTCACTGATTCACTGAATCTTTTAGAAAGATCATATCCGCTTTGTGGTGTTTCAATTAAACAAGTTAACAATGCGTGTGATAAGCTCATAGGTTCAAAAAACTAAAATCTTTTTGCTTGACTACTTGACAGATATTTATTTCAGGTTAAGCTATTAATTGTATACAACAAATTGAATAAAACTATTTTTTATAAACTATGTGTAAACAGCAAAGTTAGCTAATAAGGTGAGAATATGCAAAACCTTGATAATTGGAGATATCCGAACAAGCTAGTTATAGGTGCGGTAACTTTAGCTTTTTTAAGTATTGGTACTTCAGTTTATGTTTTATCAAATCGTCAGTCTGCTGAACCTGTGACTGTAGCGGTTAATGAAACTCCCATCTTCAAAGCGGTGACAGCGTTAGGAAGAATTGAACCGGAAGGTGAGGTAATACAGGTTTCCGCGTCGCAAATGGGGGGTAGTAACCGGGTAGGGAAGTTATTGGTGAAAGAGGGTGATACCTTGAAAAAAGGTCAAATAATTGCGGTTTTGGATAGTCAAGAACGACGGTTAGCAGCACTCAACCAAGCAAAACAACAGGTAAAAATTGCCCAAGCTAGGTTAGAACAGGTTAAAGCAGGTGCAAAACAGGGAGAAATTGAGGCACAAACAGCGACAATTGCGGAATTAGAAGCATTGTTACGTCAAGAAAGTGCAGCGAGAACAGCAACGGTGAGAAGATTAGAAGCAGAAGTTAAAAATGCCAAAATTGAATATCTGCGTTATCAATCTTTACAAGCAGAAGGGGCGGTTTCTGCATCAATTCGTGATAGTAAAAAGTTAACTTTGGATACAGCGGAAGCTAGTTTAAAAGAAGCAATTGCTAACCAAAATCAGACATCAGAAACATTAAGAGAAAAACTCAAACAAGCAAGAGCAACATTAAATAGAATAGCAGAAATTAGACCGACAGATATACAAACAGCAGAGGCAGAAATTGAAAATGCTCAAGCTGCGGTAGAGACAGCAAAAGCAGATTTAGAATTAACTTATGTGCGATCGCCTCAAGATGGACAAGTTTTAAAAGTCCACACTTTTGCAGGAGAAATAATTGGTAGTCAAGGTATTTTAGAAGTTGGTAAAATTCAACAAATGTATGTGATCGCCGAAGTCTATGAAAATGATATCAATAAAGTAAAAATTGGGAAAATTGCAAATATTACTCAATTAAATTTACCAGGAAAATTAACGGGTAAAGTTGATCAGATTGGGTTATTAATTGCTAAAAAAGATGTTTTAAATACTGATCCTGCTGCTGATATTGATGCAAGGGTAATAGAGGTGAAAATTAAGTTGGATGATGAGTCTAGTAAACGGGTTTCTGGGTTGACTAATTCTCAGGTGAGGGTGGAAATTTCTTTAGGTAAAATTTGAAAATTGAACGCAGATAAACGCAGATAGACGCAGATGATTAAGTGATGGTATTCTGATGATGTTTAGAAATAAAATTCCTTTAGCTTGGTTACAATTATCGAGAGAAAAAGCAAGGATGGCGGTTGCTATTGCGGGAATTGCTTTTGCTGATGTGTTGATGTTTTTACAGTTGGGAATTCGGGAAGCTCTGTTTGATGGTGCGGTACAATTCCATCAGAGTTTAGAGGGGGAAATTGTTTTAGTTAGTTCTGAATATAAGGCGTTAATTTCTTTAGATCAGTTTTCCCAAAGACGATTATATCAAACTTTGGGTTTTACAGGGGTGAAATCTGTAAGTCCAATTTATTTAGATTCAATTCCCTGGAAAAATCCTGAAAATCAGGAAACTTGGCGCATTTTCACCATTGGTTTTAACCCAGAAGAAAAGGTTGTAAATTTACCGGGAGTTACAGAAAATATCAATTATTTGAAACAACCAGATACCGTATTATTTGATCAAGGTTCTAGGAAGGAATTTGGGAATATTGTTAATCAATTTGAGCATAATCAAAAAATTAGGACGGAATTAAATAACCGGAAAATTGATGTTGTGGGTTTATTTAGGTTAGGTACATCCTTTGGTGTGAACGGAAATATAATTACCAGTGATGTAAATTTTTTGAGGTTATTTGGTAAACAAAGAAGACAAAAAGGTTTAATAGACTTTGGGTTAATTAAATTAGAGGAAGGAGCAGATGTCAACTGGGTGTTAAAAAATTTAAGATCCAATTTACCTAAAGATGTCAAAGTTTTATCTAAACAGGAATTTATAGCACAGGAAAAAAGTTTTTGGAATACAAGTACACCTGTAGGTTTTACATTTACGTTAGGTGCAATAATTGGTTTTATCGTTGGTGCAGTAATTGTTTATCAAATTCTCTATAGTGACGTTTCCGATCACTTACCAGAATATGCAACATTAAAAGCAATAGGTTTCAAAAATAGTTATTTGCTAACTCTCGTATTTCAAGAAGCATTAATTTTAGCAGCTATTGGTTTTATTCCCGGTTTTGCAATTTCCCAAGGTTTATATTTAATCACTCGTCAAGCAACATTATTACCAATAATAATGACAGTTGATCGGGCAATTTTCATCTTCATTCTCACCACCATTATGTGTTCAATTTCCGCATTAATAGCAATGCAAAAACTCCAATCTGCTGATCCTGCTGATGTTTTCTAGTTCGTTCGTAGTGAGCGATTTATCGCTCATATTAATCGCTCATATTAATTTGAAAAGGACTAAAGTCCTTACTACATACATAGATGGAAATATGAATACTTTATCTGCAATTTCTGTATCTAACCTCAATCATTTTTACGGAGAAGGTACATTAAAAAAACAAATACTTTTTGATATTAATTTAGAAATTCAACCAGGAGAAATTGTGATCATGACTGGTCCATCTGGTTCAGGTAAAACTACATTATTAACATTAATTGGAAGTTTACGATCTGTACAAAATGGAAGTTTGAAAATATTGGGTAAGGAATTAAATGGTGCGAACAAAAATCAAATGCTACAGGTGCGAAGAAGTATAGGTTATATTTTCCAAGCACATAATTTATTAGGTTTTCTAAATGCTCAACAAAATGTACAAATGCCATTTGAAAATGATCCACACATTTCTTTTCAAGAAGCACAAGTTAAAGCAGCGGAAATGTTAAAAATTGTGGGTTTAGGAGAAAGGTTAAATTATTATCCTGATGGACTTTCTGGAGGACAAAAACAAAGGGTTGCTATTGCACGTGCATTAGTTCACCATCCTAAATTAGTTTTAGCAGATGAACCCACCGCAGCTTTAGATAGTAAGTCTGGGAGGGATGTGGTAAATTTAATGCAGAAGTTAGCGAAGGAACAAGGATGTACAATTTTATTAGTTACCCATGATAATCGTATTTTGGATATTGCTGATCGAATTGTGAAAATGGAAGATGGATATTTGGAATTTAGAATGTAGAATTTAGAATGTAGAATTAGGTGATTTTTAGATATGAATATAATTACAGGATATGGTTTTTAAAAACTTCATAAATTTCTAAGGGTAAATTATCTGGATCTTTAAAGAAGGTGAATTTTTTACCTGTAATTTCGTCAACTCTGATATTTTCAACTTCGATATTTTCAGAGTTTAAATATTTGACACTTTCCTCTATATCATCAACCGCAAACGCAAGATGTCTTAAACCACACGCTTCCGGGTTATTCACTCTTTGGGGAGGGTTGGGAAATGAGAATAGTTCAATTTGAGAATTGCCAATTTTTAAATCTAATTTATAGGAGTTTCTTTCTTGGCGGTAGGTTTCTTGTATAATGTTAAAACCGAGAATATTAACATAAAAATGTTTGGATTTTTGGTAGTCTGAACAAATTATAGCGATGTGATGAATGTTTGATATTCTCATAACTTGGTCAGGTATTTACTATTATAATTTTTATTTTTCTGGCTTTTTACTCAATTCATCGAGGACTTTAATAATCTTACTAGCTATATTTAAAGATTCCTCAGCATTAGTAAATAAAATATAACAATTTTTAGTTTTATCGTCATAGTCAACTGAATTTCTCATTTTTCGCAGTGTCCGTAAGTCTTCACCTAACTCTCTAAGTTCTCTATTTTCAGCCTCTAATAATTTATTGATTACATATTTATGTACATTAGTTGTTAGGTTTTGTAATTCACTATCCTTTTCAATATCACGTAAATAGTTTCTAGCCAAACAAAAAGCAGAATAATAAGCTCTACTAATCGAAGAGCGTATCTTTGCTTCTTTCAGCGATAAATTTGTTTCCTGACTTGAAGAACTATTTTCTTCTTGAAGAAGAATCTCTGCAACCTTTAGATAACTTAACCAGTTGAAGTTCATTCAAACTCCAAATCTATAGATAGGTTTACAGCAACTCCATATGAAGCCTCACTCCACCAACTTTTCTTAAAATCGGTTAGTTTGTTGAAAGCCTCAGATACAAATTCTGGACTCGCACAGATACAAACAATTAGATATTCCCATTCAGGAGATTCAGGATCAACGTACAATTTTAATTGTAATTTCTCAGTGGGGAAATACTTTCTTATTTGTGGATGAGCTTCTAGTATTACATCTATTAAATTAGAATGCTTGTGTAAAAACCTGTGTACATCAACTTTGTTTTCTACTATGTACAAAGAATTGATTTTTCTTAATTTATTAGTCCATCCAGTATCTTCTAAAAGAGGTTTGTGTAGTTGTTCGATTTTTACATTTTGAAACCAATTATCTTTTTTAAGCCCAGTGTTTATAGATACTTTTTGCTGTTCTAAGAGCATTTTACCACCTTCATTATTTAGAACTAGAGTTAGAATCTAGATACAGAATATCTGCTTTATCTAGTATGGATTTAACAACATCTGCTTCTGCTAGAGATTGAGATAATTGTTCCTGTAATTTTTTTACATCGTTTGAATCTAACGCTACATAAAACTCCTTTGTATCACTTGCATCTTGATAGGCAATTCTTAATGTATGAACTACCAAAGCTCCAGCTACACCTGCTTTTGTTTCAGTCTTAAAAACAGGTCTGATATCTGTAACAATACGTGAACTCAAGAAAATGCTATCATACTCTTGCAACAAACCTATAGCTTTAGAAGAAATACTTATAGAGCCATCAATTTCTAATATCTTATTTATTCTTTGTTCAAAAAGTGCTAATTCTTCAAATGAAAATATATCTTCTCTAGACAAAGAATTACTCAATCCGGCAATTATTTCATCATTGCTGAGATTCTCTTGGATACGGAGGGAGTAAATCGAACGAATAGCTCTTAAAATATCTTCCAAAGCATTAATATCAATTTCCTCTATTTTTGGCGATATTTCTAATAATATGCTATCTATATTTACGAAAGGATGAGCTTCTGTGATTACATTCAGTAATTTATCAAATAAAATTTGATCTATATTGATAATTAAATTAATACCAGATTGATATTGTTGTGGAATTCTTAAACTTTTCATATTTTTCAACAGTGATATACATTAATTATGAATTACAAGTTAATGAAGTCAACAGTATTTAGATTCCCATAAATAGATGATTTTTTCAAACCTTAGAATATTATAGAATATAACTATCAAAATACATCATGAGTTGACATTTTTTATATCAAACTCTAAACCAATGTTAGCTATATTATATTATGTAATCATAAAATTTACATATAAATATACTATAGATAGATGTTTTTTTAGGGATTTAGCATTGCTAAACCCCTACTTAATTATTCGCTTAAAATAGTCTTAGAAGCTATTCTCGTTTTCTTGCGTTCTGCTTCTGAGAGTTGTTCACCTGCTTGTAAGCGAGTTGCGGAAGTTTGCAGTACAGTGGCCGCATTAGTATCACCAATTTGTAAGGCGGTTTTTGCTGCGGTTTGTAGCATAGTCACAGCACCAGTGCGATCGCCTTGTTCTAATTTCGCTTCTGCTACCTGGGTTTGACGATACTTCGCTAATAGCAAAATAGACTGTAACACCTGGGGGTTTAATGCCGGTTGATAGGAACTTGTGACGTTTGCATAGATGGGAATGAGGGGAGAAAGTAAACCCTGTTGGTTAATTGCTGGATCATCGTAGCGAATTTGAATATGTCCTATAACCTGTTCACCTTGGGGTAATTTTCCTAAGTAGATATTCGCTAACACCACCCGCTGAACATCTTTCATTAAGTCACCCAAACGAAACACATAACTACCGTTAGTTTCCGTTTCCACATTTAATTCTATGGTTTCTGGTGCAACCTGCGCGATGGGTTTAAGTTCAGCTAACCGCACACCGGGAACGAGGGAAAGCAGTAAATAAGCATTAGTCAAACCCACAGACTGAATACGTTTAAACAAGCGACTAAATTGATCTACAGCTTGTTGGGGGCGTTCAATATAAGCAAGTGTACCACCACCAGCATCAGCTATTTTTTCCAGTAAGTCTTCATTCCATTCATTACCAAAACCAAAGGTGTGGACGGTGAGATTTACCCTTGTGGCTTTTTGGGCTAATTGCAAACAGCGTTTACCGTCATTGGGTCCAATTTCCCATTTCCAGATTTTTAAGCCATTATCACCATGACCATCGGTGAGTAAAAAGGCTTGGGAAACAGCACCTTTTGTACCTTTGAGTAATTCCGTAATTCCCAAAGATAAACCCTCAGCAATAATTGTACCACCACCAGCCTTGAGTTTTTTGTGTAGCAGGGCTTTAATGCTGGCAGGATCTTTAACAACGTGGTTAGGGATAATTACCTCAGCAGTACCAGCAAAGGCAATAATAGAAATGCGATCTCCTGGTTTTAGCTGATCAATTAATTTCTCCACTGCCTGAATTATCATGTTGATAGGTTCACCGTCCATAGAACCGCTTCTATCTAGGATCAGGCACAAATTCAAGGGTAAACTAGGATCAAGTTCATCTGCAATAGCAGAAATGGAAATTTCTAGTTGACGCTGGTTAGTTAATTGAGCAGCATCAACATTAGTATCATTTAGTGCGGTTAATAATTTAACTTTCATTTAGGAGGAGCATCCTGCAAAACAGTTTTGGAGACAATTCTGGTTTTCTTGCGATCGCTCTCTGATAAATTCTCCCCGGCTTGTAAACGAGTAGCTGAAGTTTGTAAAACAGTCGCAGCGTTAGCATCTCCCATTTGCAAAGCTGTTTTTGCAGCAGTTTGTAACATTGTCGCTGCCCCAGCGCGATCGCCTTGTTGAAGTTTGGTTTCCGCTAACTGGGTTTGACGATATTTAGCTAAAGCCAAAATAGACTGTTGCACCTGGGGGTTAATACTCGGTTGGTAAATGCGCTCTACATTCATGTAGACTGGCAAGTTCAGGGAAAATAAACCAGTTTGTTCTGAAGTGGGATCATCGTAGCGAATTTGAACATTGGCGATCGCCTGTCTACCTTCTGGCAACTGTCCCAAATAAATATTAGCCAAAACTACCCGTTCTACATCTTTCATTAAATCACCCAGTCTCACCGCAAACCGTCCATCTGGTTCTGTTTGTACAGGTAATTCAATGGTATCTGGAGCAACTTGGGCTACAGGTTTCAATTCCGCTAACCGCACATTCGGCATCAGGGAAATTAGCAAATAAGCGTTAGTTAAACCCACAGTTTGCATCCGCGTAAACAAACTATTGAATTTCTCCACCGCCTGATCAGGACGTTCGATATGTGACAAACTTCCTAAAGCTGCATCCGCTATTTTCTCCAAAATATCCTGATTCCAATTATCCCCAAAACCCAAACTATTTAAAGTTAAATTATAACCGGCAGCTAATTCAGCAAATTTCAAACAGCGGTTATTATCCCCATGTTCATTTTCCCCATCTGTCAGTAAAAATGCTTGGGAAATAGTATCTTTCTTACCCTTCGCTAACTCCTCAATTCCCAACCTTAAACCCTCATCAATTGCAGTACCCCCATCCGCAGAAAGACGGTTAATCTGTTGTTTAATATATTCTCGATCTTCAATTACCTGATTAGGAACTAATACCTTAGCTCGGTGATCAAATACTACAATACTCAACCGATCTTGAGAACTCAGGCGATCTACTAATAAACAAGCAGCTTTTTTGACATTCTCTAGCGATCGCCCCCGCATCGAACCACTATGATCTAAAATTAAACATAAATTTAACGGCACACTCCGATCTATAGTTTCCCCAATCGCCGAAATCGAAACCGCTAACTGACGTTGACTACTAGGCTGATTAGCGTCCACACTAGCATCATTGAGATTGGGTTGTAGGTTAACCTTCATAAAGCAATTTTCCTAACGAAATTATCTATATACATTTATAAATAACTTCAATCACCACTTCACAGACTACGGAAAACACTTTTATAACAGGAGGCAGGAGGCAGGAGTCAGGAGTCAGGAGTAAAACCCTATTTTACCTCGTTCTCAGTCTCAAGACTGGGAATATCATCCTAGAGGTTATACCTCTGACTTGACACTTTACAATTCTTATTGCGATTTGACCCCAAAAATGCCAAAAAAGTTTTCGCACTCTTTTTTACCCCCAAAATTATTGAGAATGGTTGCGAATGACTAACGTAATATCAAGGGTCTTGACTTCTGAAAAGGTTGTGATATGATAGTCTTGCGAATAATCCAAGGGAGAAGTATTGTTAAAATTAAAAATTCAGGATTTAATAGGAACGCAGATAAACGCGGATAAACGCAGATTATTTGAATTATGATTTAGATGATTTGATTTAACGATGGTTGGTTATTCTTTAAGGCTTTTTGTCTGAATCAGGATTTCCAGGATTTTAGGATTTACAGGATGTTGTTTGATGATGGTTGGTTACGCACTAAGTTATATAAGGAACGAACCGCAAAGAACGCAAAGTACACAAAGGTAAGATGTTTGAGAGAGATTTTGCGTTTTTATCCTGTTCATCCTCTCATCCTGGTTATCCTGATTCAGACAAAATACAATTTCTGAAAATTTAGATCAATCTTCAAAAACCATCCTGTGCATCCTAAAATTCTGGAAATCCTGATTCAGACTATTCAAACCGCCAAATTTTAATAGTATTGTCATCACTTCCACTGACCAAAGTATTACCATCAGGGCTGATGACTAGGGAACGAACTGAGTCAGAGTGACCAGTCAAGGTAGATTTTAATTCTCCTGTGGCCAAATTCCAAATTTTAATAGTCTTGTCATAACTTCCACTGACTAAAGTTTGACCATCGGGACTGATTGCTAGAGACCAAACCGACCTAGAATAATCAACTGACTGAGAATGACCAACGAGTGTAGATTTTAATTCTCCTGTAGCCAAATTCCAAATTTTAATAGTGCCGTCATAACCCCCACTAACTAAAGTCTTACTATCTGGAGTGATGACTAGAGACTGAACCGCTTGAGAATGACCAGTGAGGGTAGTTTTCAATTCTCCTGTGGCTAAGTTCCAAATTTTGATAGTATTGTCACTACTTCCACTGACTAAAGTCTGACTATCAGGGCTGATGGCTACGGAATAAACCTCACCGGAGTGACCAGTCAGGGTAAACTTTAATCTTCCTGTAACCAAATTCCAAATCCTAATAGTTTCGTCATAACTCCCACCGACCACGGTTTTACCATCAGGACTGATCGCCACAGAATCAACTAAGTTAGAATAACCAGTCAGAGTAGATTTCAATTCTCCTTTAGCTAAGTCCCAGATTTTTATAGTCTCGTCATAATCCCCACTGACCAAAGTCTTACCATCGGGGGTAATAGCTAGGGAAAGAACCCAGTCAGAATGACCAGTGAGAGTAGATTTCAATTCTCCTGTAACCAAATTCCAAATTTTAATAGTTTTGTCATCACTTCCAACTAAAGTGTTACCATCGGAGCTAATAGCTACAGAATTTACATCATCATGTGTAGTCAGGGTATTAATTAAGATTGCTGAGGTTTTGGGGGTGACTGGGGGTGTAACTGGACCAACTATATCTGGTTGCAATATAAATCCTATCAGTATTGATAAGCAAATTATTATCAAAACCACAATTCTATTTATTCCATATTTTGGTTGTGTTTGTGGTTTAACTGGAGGTTTTACAAATTCTAAAACTTCCCCTGCTGACTGATAACGGTTTTGATATTCTACCTCTAATAACTTATCTAAAATATTTCCTAATTCTAAACTCACAGATTGCTGTAAATGCTTACGCCATTCTTTCACCCAACTGTAACCTTGTCTACTCCACAAATCACCAGGATAAACCCCTGTCATTAAATGAAAACAAGTTGCACCTAAACTAAATAAATCACTAGCAGGATAAACCTCTCTATCTTCCATTTGCTCCAAAGTTGCGTAACCATAAGTACCGATTTGTGTACCTGGTTGAATTGTTCCCTGAAGTTGTTTAGAAGCACCAAAATCAATTAGAAATAATTTCCCATCACTGCGACGACGCATAATATTTTCTGGTTTGATGTCGCGGTGAATGATTTTATTACTATGGACTATTTGCAAAACTGGTAAGATATCCAGTAATAAATTACGGATTTTTTCTTCATGAAAATTTCCTTGATTTGCCAACTCAATTAATAAATTTTCACCTTCAATAAAATCTTGAATTAAATATAAACAATTATCCTCATCAAAATAAGCTTGTAATTGGGGAATTTGGGGATGTTTGAGGTCTTTTAGTTGTATTGCTTCTTGCTCAAATAATTCCTTGGCTTTTTTTAAGGCGTAGATATTTTGAGTTTGAGGTGCAAATTGTTTAATAACACACTTCTCATTTAATTTATCAATATCTTCAGCTAAATAAGTCTTCCCAAAACCTCCACTCCCCAAAGCTTTCACCGGACGGTAACGGTTTCTGAGCATAACCAAAGGAACACCACAATGAGGACAAAACTTTGTCGTCTCAGGTACAGGTGGATGATGACAGTCTGGTGTCGGGTTCAGACAACATATCTGATTCATGGATTGGGGTAGATACGTTAATTTTTAGAACATATACAAAAATATACTCGCTAATTACGCAATGCAACAATAGATATCTCTAGAATTTGAATATGCGCGTTTTTTGTCTGAATCAGGATTTCCAGGATTTTAGGATTTACAGGATGTTATTTAACGATGGTTGGTTACGCACTAAGTTATGGAAGAAACCACGAAGAAACGAAGGAAGCGAAGGGAAGAGGTTTTAGAGAGATTTTGCGTTTTCATCCTGTTCATCCTCTCATCCTGAAAATTCTGATTTAAACATCTGCGTCCATCTGCGTTTATCCGCGTTCCCAAAAATTCCCAACCAAGCAGTTAAAAACCCTATATATATTGCGCCCACAGATTTCTACTCATAACATAAGTCTACAACAATATTCACGGCTTGTCAAGTCGAAAACCAAAATAAATAGAAAAAACACAAAACACCTAAAAATAGGCGATCGCCAAAATCCCGAAAGTCCTGAAAATCCTGATTTAAAAAATCTGCGTCTATCTGCGTTTATCCGCGTTCCCCAAAATCCCAACCCAAGTAGTTAAAAACCCTATATATATTGCGCCCAAAGATTTCTACTCATAACATAAGTCTACAACAGTATTCACAGCTTGTCAAGTCGAAAAATAAAATTAAAATAAATAGGAAAATAGAAAAAATAGGCGATCGCCAATCAGCACTCACCTAATTCTAAATTCTTCATTCTAAATTCTAAATTCTAACCGCACCCTTTAAATATTTGGCGATCGCGCTAGGATGTAATACAGTTAACGGCATAGTTTCAGGCGATTGAGATCCTATGGAACATTTTCCCATCAAAGCTGCACAAGCCGCCTATTACGGCGAAAACTCCTACCGCACACCACCACCAGACCTACCTTCCCTACTACTAAAGGAAAGAATAGTGTATCTGGGGATGCCATTAGTACCTGCGGTTACAGAGTTAATCATCGCTGAATTACTATTTTTGCAATCAGACGATCCAGAAAAACCCATTAAAATCTACATCAACTCTACCGGTACATCTGGTTACAGTGGTGAACCCATCGGATTTGAAACCGAAGCTTTCGCCATCTATGACACCATGAAATACATCAAGCCCCCCATTCATACCATTTGTATTGGTTCAGCAATGGGCATGGCAGCAATGTTATTAAGTGCTGGTACAAAAGGTTGTCGTGCAAGTTTACCCAACTCTAGTATTATCTTGCATCAACCCAAGAGTTACGCCCAAGGACAAGCCACAGATATTCAAATTCGCGCTAGGGAAGTTTTGGCAAACAAAGCCTCAATGGTGGATATTCTGTCACGCACCACAGGACAAGCATCAGAAAAAATCACCAAAGACATGGATCGGCTATTCTACATGACACCTTACGAAGCCAAGGAATACGGTTTAATAGACCGGGTGTTTGAAAAAGAAGAACTAGCTAACCCCCCAATTCCTGCAAGTGTACTTTAAGAAGGAGATCAAGGAGTCAGGAGTCAGGATTCAGGAGGCAGAAGCTAATATTCTCTCCCCACCTCCCCACCTCCCCACCTCCCCACCTCCCCACCTCCCTATTCCCTGAATAAATTAAAACTGGAGTCACAAAAATGCCTATAGGTGTACCAAAAGTTCCTTACCGGATGCCCGGAGGACAATATACAGATTGGATCAGTATTTATGACCGTCTCTACCGAGAAAGAATTATCTTCCTGGGTAAAGATGTAGATGATGAAATTGCTAACCAAATTATCGCCGTTATGCTTTATTTGGACTCCGAAGATCCAGGTAAAGATATTTACCTATACATCAACTCTCCCGGTGGGATGGTGACATCTGGTTTGGCTATCTATGACACCATGCAGCACATTAAATCTGATGTTGTTACCATCTGTGTTGGTTTAGCTGCTTCTATGGGTTCTTTCCTGTTGACAGCAGGTACAAAAGGTAAACGTCTAGCTTTACCCCACTCCCGGATCATGATCCATCAACCATCAGGTGGTACTCGTGGCCAAGCTTCTGATATCGAAATCGAAGCACGGGAAATTTTGCGAATTCGCAGTCAGCTAAATCAAATTTATGCTGATAACACAGGTCAGGCTTTGTCTAAGATTGAAAAAGATATGGATCGTGACTTCTTCATGTCTGCTCAAGAAGCCAAGGAATATGGTTTAATTGACCGTGTGATCGAAGAACGTATCTAAACCAGGAAAAATAAATTCAAAATTCAAGGTTAAAGGTTCAAGAGTAGAAATTATTTACTTTGAATTTTTAATTTTGAATTTTGAATTGGAGATAAATATGGATATTGGAGACTGCTACCGTTTATTGGGTTTAAGGTCAGGAGCTTCTTTTGCTGAGGTTAAAGCGTCATATCGCCGACTGGTGCAGCAATATCACCCAGATATTAACCCAGATGAAAAGTCAAAAGAGAAATTTATCGCCTTGACAGAGGCTTATAAACTGCTGCAAACGGTAGCACCTCCAGAGGAAATAACCGCAAAACCCAAGGCTGTAAAATTAAATACTAACGCCACTAGCGTAACATTTGAAGAGTTTAATACACAGATAAATGATACTAAAGTAACTACTAAAGTCACTTCGACGACTGTCATGCCTGATCCCCCCAGTATAGAGGATATCGAGCAACGCTTGAAGTGGAAGACCTATGAACAGTTACAAAGGTTTCTCCAAGATAAAAAATTTCCCCAGGCGATCGCGTTGGTTGAGGCTTTAGCCGCTAGACTACCAGAAGATATAGAAGTACGACAATGGCAAGCTATATCCTACCAAATTTGGGGACGGGCGTTAATTGCCCAAAAACAACTGCCCAAAGCTAGAATTTATTTGAAAAAGGCTTTGAAAACAGACCCTCATAATAAAGCTCTGTTAAATGAAATTCAACAAGATTTCCAACAGTTGGGGTTAAAAATTTAACACTTGGTGATTAAAGTTTATAAAATGTTACTATTTCTTCAATATACTTAACATAATAGTAACCTAATAATAATTTACTTCACCTAAACTTATATACGTGTATTTATTTAAGTGTTATTACTGTAGGCATAATCTAATATACTTAGTTAAGCTACAATCATGTTGTATGCAAACACAGCATTGAGTCATCAGGCGGATATGTAAATGTTGTACCGTCTCATCGTCAATTCAACTTTAGCCTTAGCTAGTGTGTTGGCTATCCAACATATTACTATTGCTGAAAGTGTAGACGTTCCTTTTAATGGCACAGTTCCCGTTAACGCCACCTTTATTGAAACTACCCCAGCAACGGTAGAACCAACTATTTCAGAGACTTCTGATGGTCTTCCTAGTAAGTTAGAACCACTAACTCCAGCGGTTGTTAATGTGCAAACCAGCACAAATGCCACCATTACCGTTTCACCTCCGGTTTTAGTATCTGGTGCGAGTGAAGACCCTCCAGGAACTATAAAAATAGGTTATGTCAGTTTTGGTGGAAATACTTACAGTAGTGATATCGGTGGTGGAAGTGCGCCCTTACCTGCGGGAACAAATGATTTACAGGTGAGTATGTTGGTAGAACGGCCGACTGCATTTCCAGCCGGGACTTATACATATACGGTTACTCTCACTGTTACCCCATAAATCAAGTTTAGACATTGTTCCTATTTAATGACTAGGTGTCAATCTACTTTTTGCAAAAGGATTAATTATGATTCGTCGTTCTTTATTGACTGCTGCTTTAATTTTAGCTGGTAGTGTTGCTATTGCACCCAAAGCGAGCGCTCAGAGTGTTGATGTACCTTTTACTGGTAGTATAGGTGGTGCTTGTAATGTTGGCCAGGTTACTCCTGGTGTGTTGGGTTCTTATAGTCCTAACCCAGGAAATCCTACAATGTTAATTTCTGAGCCTATGTACGGAGGAACAAGAGGTCTAGTTTCCGTTAGTTGTAACCAAAATTCTGAGGTGAGTGTCACTGTACCTGTCCAAACAGGTGGTCCTAGTTTTATACCTATTTACTTTTACAGTAATGTAGTTTCACCTCATGGCTCATCTTGGGCAGATATGAACGGAAATAATGGTACACACATTATTCCTATGGGTGGTCCTACTCAGTTAGACGTAGGGATGATTGTAGATAAGGGTGTGGCCTTAACACCTGGTGTTTATAATTTTGTCACAACTGTGAATATTACACCTTTGTAAATCACTAGATTTAGATCCCCTATTTCTATGATTAATTGTGATTTTATTTATCAGTTAAAAATAGAAGTCGGGGATCTTAATATCCTAAAATAAATATGTTTATAAATATGATTAAAAAATCCTGGTTTTCTCATCTTGCTTTTGGCTTAACATTATCAACTTTAACATTATTTCCCAATCCAGCAAAAGCACAAGTTAGTGTTTCTCCTCTCATAATTGAAAGTAAAGCAGAAAGGGGACAAGCACAGGGAATGATTACAATTACAAATACCAGTAATGATATTACCCGTGTACGAGTTTACGCTCAACCTTTTACCTACAGTCGTGATAATGGATTTCAAATCCTATCATCTACACCCACCGATTTAACCAAATATCTGCAATTTTCCCCCCGTGAGTTAACAATTAAACCCAGAGAAAGTCGCAGAGTGAGACTGATTACTAGATTAGCTCCTAGTTTACCAGATGGAGAATATCGAGCCGTAATTTTTAATGAAACTCTGACAGAAGCGAAAAACCCTCAAGGTAATAATGTTGCTTTGGTAGCGCGAATTGGTGTAACTTTCTATGTCAGAAAAGGGAATATTTTCCCTAATTTAGAAGTCGCTGGTGCTAGTTTTAATCAAGACATAAAACAAATCCAATTATTAGTTAAGAATAATGGTGAAGCAACAGCGCGGACTGGAGTAAATTGGATCTTAAAACAAGGGGATAAAGAAATCAAAACAGGGAAAATAGATCCTAATTCTATAGTTCCAGATAGTGAGCGGAATTTATTATTAAATTATCCTGGTAAGGATGATCCTACCTTAACTCCTGGTGAATATCAACTCAGTGGTGAATTAATCTGGGAAAACAATCAACAGAAATTACCCTTTAATGTAAATATTTCCATACCTAAAATGACACCTGCGTCAAATCAGAAATAAAATAATAATAGATGAATATAAAAATTAAAAGATCGAAAATCAGAGAACGCAGATAAACGCGGATAAATTAAGAATATGCAGCAGCATCTCACACATAAAATAGGTATTTGTCTGTTTGTTACTATTCCATTTTTATGTCAATTGATAATAGTTCCAGTTCAAGCAGATGAACAAAATCAATTTCAAAATAATCAGAAGATTGAAAAAACAATAATATCTGAATCTGCACAAACGGAATTTACGGTTTTTCCTGTAGGTTTAAATATTGGTAAAAGAACGGTAAAATCTAGTTTTTTAGTGAAGGGAAAAGAAGATGGTTTAGAAGCTGTTGATTTTGCCAATTGGTTGTTACCTTATGATACTATAATTACAGCTTTAAATTTAGAAGTAACCACTTTAGAAGATGGACAATTACAAGTAAAATCTCCAGGTTTAATTACAAAAATTGATCCTAACAAAATCAGTCAAGATAATGAATTAGGTTTAGTTTTTAGTGTTGCAGATTTAGAAAATTTATTTGGTGTAAAAACTAAATTTGATATTAATGAATATGCGATTATTTTAGAAGTTCCTTGGCAAAATCAATCTAGTGCAAATATTCCCAGTTCAGAAGAGAATATTTTATTAGAAGGACTACCGGAAGTTCAACCAGAAAATGTGAATATTTCAGCAATAGAACAAAACGTAACTATTAGTGGAAGTAACAGAAGAGATACAAATTATCGAGGTGAGTTAATTACTGTTGGTAGTGCTTTTGGTGGTTCTTGGTTTTTACGGACAAATCAGCGAGATTTAACTGATTTACCAACTTGGAATATTAGAGACGCGCAATTTTTTAAACCTACAAAATCTACAGATGTTATTATTGGTTCTCAGCGTAATTTTTGGCAAAGTCAAGGGGATTTTTGGGGTGTAACTTATATTCACAGAAATGGTTTTACACCTCCTCAACCTTTTGGGGGTAGTGCTGTGGATAGTCGTCAACGTTTACAATCTTCTGCAATTGGTAGAACTATCGCAGGTAAAGCTGAACCAGGAACTTTAGCAAGATTAGTTCAAGGTTTTAGTAATGATAAAGTAATTGCAGAAATTTTAGTTGATTCTTCTGGTATTTATCGGTTTGAAGATATTAAAAATGATAGCAAATTTGGTAGTAATAATTATCGAGTTTTATTATATCCACAAGGAAGATTAACCGCACAACCAGAAATACAAGAAGCGAGTTTTACTAATGTTTTGGGACAAATTCCTGCTGGTGCATCAGCTTTTATGTTTTCTGGAGGGATGAAAAGAGAGTTTTCTAACAACGAAAGTTTATTAGGTGATTTTTCAGATTTTCGTGGTGGTATTGCAAGTCGTTGGGGTGTATCGGAAAGTTTAACGGTGGGTTTTGGTGGGGTGTATGAAGACTCTCCCCAAGCTTTAGCAGAGTTATTTTATCGTCCTACAAATGTACCTGTACAGGTGGCGTTATTTGCACTTGCAGGAGAGGATGGAAATGTTAACGCAGATGTTCGCTATGATCCTATTTCTAATTTGAATTTAACATTTAATAGTGATCGCTTTTCCCAACGTTCCCAAATTAATTGGCGGGTATTTCCTAATTTAACATTATTTGCTTTAAATAATTCCCGTGATGCAACATCAGGAGGATTACAAGTTAGTTATAATCACCTTAATTTTTCTACTTTTGGTCGTGTGAGTTTTGATGACAAAGATCGTATTCGTTGGAATTTATCACAAAGGTTAAATAAATTAGAACTAACACAGCGGGGTAATGAAATTGGTACTTTTTCGGAACTAAATTATAAGTTATCAGAAAATAGATTATTTAATTCTGGCAATTCCCTTTTATTCAGATATGAAACTAATAATCAAAATACTACTAATAATTTATTTAATCTGGGTTGGCGTTATCGTTCTGATCAAAAAGCATTAGATGGTAATTATCTTTGGGATCTGGAATTAGGTTATGGTATTGGTTCACAAGGTGAAGGTATGATAGCATCTTTAGGAACTACGATTTTACCGGGTTTAATGTTAAGAGGACGTTACGAAGGTGTATCTGTAACATCTGATCAAAGTAGTTTTAGTATTGATTTAGTATCAGGTCTAAATTTACAAAGAGGTATAAAAACCAGTGATAGACGTTCTGATTATTTCCGCACTCAAGGAGGTTTATTAATTCAGCCATTTTTTGATAAAAATAACAATGGTAAACGAGATATTAATGAAGAATTTTATACTCAAAATGCAGAATTATTAGTAATAGTTAATAATCGTCCTTTGAAATCTTTTGTCCCAGATATTAGAAATGATCGCATTTTAATCCGTCTTGTCCCAGGAAAATACCGTTTAGACCTTGATACAGCAGGGTTTCCCCCCGACTGGCAACCTCACAATACCGCATTAGCTGTTAATGTCATTCCTGGTAGTTATACCCCTGTAATTATTCCCTTAATTCTCTCCTATACAATATCAGGAGTTGTCACTGATGGTGATGGTAATACGGTAGCAGGTGCAAGGGTAGAAGCAATAGAAAAAACACAAGGAATTAGGCGTTTTTCTGTGACTAATGGTGCGGGAGTTTATTATTTAGAAAATTTACCCCAAGGTAATTATCAATTGGAAATTAATGGGAAATCAGGGGGTAATTTAAAGTTAGATCAATCATCTGAACCTTTCCAAGAATTGAATTTGAAACAATAAACCAGTGATCAGATCCCCTCTAACTTATTAAGAAAACCAAAATTAAATATAGAAGTCGGGGATCTGAATATGATTAAATCTTACTTTTCTGCGTGAATGTAGTCAATAAAGTAAAATTTGGGAATTAGTGAAAATTTCAACCACGCAGAAATTCCTATTCCTAAAATTGCTGTGATTATTAATGGTAAACCTACTGATAAACGTAAACTATCAGGAAGTATCGCTACCCCAGAAACAACCACTATAAAATATGCTAAAAGTCCAATTTGTAAACGTTGGAAATTTTTCAGTGCAGTTCTACAACTACTACAATGTCGGGTATGTTGTTGATAACGATCCAACATTACCAATTTATTATCATTAATTTTACTTTGTGTATCCTTAATTCCCACTTGATCCCAAGGTAATTTACCTTGACAATATTTATCAAACCAAGTCCTAAATTCAATTACTAACCTATCTGCACTTGTTGGTAGTTTATAAGCTATTTTCCATCTTTCTTTTTCTTGTTTTTGTTGCAATAAATATTCTTGTTGATTTAATAAGATCATATCACCATCTAAAATCACATTTCTATTATTAATATGATCCCACCAACGGGGTGTTAGGTAATGGAGTTTTTTGGCAAAATTACGACTAAATTGACCGACAATTCTTGACTTTCCAGGAGATACAGGAACACAATAAGCTATTAGTCCCAATTTCTTTTCATTAGCACCAAGACTAATGGCATATTCTAAACGACAAGGTGGTTGAAAAGTGATTGTTGTTGGTAAATCTCTGGGAAGAGATACTTCAATTAAATCAATTGTTGATTGAATGATATTCATGGGGATGGGTTTTGCTTTGTCTCTATTACCTTGTACTCCATGATGAGCAAAAGGAACATGACTAGGATCGGCTACGTTTTCTATTAATGTCTGCCAATCATATTCTAAATCACGCACTATAGAAGTCCACACAAATCCTTTACTTGCATCTATTTGCGGTGATAAAGGTAAGGGTGTTTTTGCTGCTAATTCTGAGTTTTTTATATCTGGCCAAACCCAAAGTAAATCATTTTCTTCTTTGACTGGTAGGGAAATTACACAAAAATTATCTTTGTTTTTTTCAACTATTTCTGGGTTTTCAGCCTGGGGAATAATTGTACAAGTACCTTGTTGATCAAATTGCCAACCGTGATAACTACACATTAAATTCCCTGTCTTGTCATCAACTCTTCCTTCACTTAATGGTGCTAAACGATGAGGACATTGATCTAAAAATACTCGATAATTTTGATAATTTCTCGGTTTCCAAATTACTAACCGCATTCCTAACAAAGTTACCGGAGTAGGACGTTCTGGATCAAGGTCTTCCACAGGTGAGAGAGGATACCAATGTTGGAAAAAGTTAAATTCTGTTGGCATTATACTTATTTTAAAATCAACTAGGGTTTAAATTAGTAAACTATTTTATGTCTAAATCTGCAATTACTATCACAGTTAAATTGTTTGCTGCTTATCAAGAAGCATATCAATTACCAGAATTAACCTTGCAACTTCCCTATGGTACACCAGTCAAATCTGTACGCGATCGCCTAATCTCAGAACACCCAGAACTAGCAAAATGGCGTGATGTTACCCGTTTCGGTATTAATTTAACGTTTGTTGAACCAGACACACCTTTAAATGATGGGGATGAGGTTGTACTCATTCCCCCTGTGAGTGGAGGGTAGGGAGATGGGGTGATGGGGTGATGGGGTGATGGGGTGATGGGGTGATGGGGAGCAGGGGAGCAGGGGGAGAAAGATAAATAACCCAATGCCCAATGCCCAATGCCCGATGCCTAATCCCGACAAAAATAGTCGGGTATGTTTGACGGGTATTTTCGGGCGTGTTAGTATTTTTTCAAAGTTAAGGAATATACGGGGAAAGATAGTTTATGACACAGGCAGTAGCAAACTTAAACAAAGCCAACGCTTCCATCTTAAAAGCACTCAAGTGTAAAGAATGTGGCGCGGAATACGAACTCCAAGCAAGTCATGTTTGTGAGTTGTGTTTTGGGCCTTTGGAAGTTAAGTATGACTATGATGCTTTGCGTCAGTCTGTAAGTCGAGAAACTATTGAAGCTGGTCCTAATTCAATTTGGCGTTATCGTCACTTCTTACCCGTAGCTACCGATAACTATATAGATGTGGGAACAGGGATGACTCCTTTACTGCGTTCTCACCGTCTTGCCCGTCGCCTGGGTCTAAAGAAACTTTATATTAAAAATGATGCTGTTAATATGCCCACCCTGAGCTTTAAAGATCGGGTTGTATCTGTGGCACTTAGCAGAGCTAGAGAATTAGGTTTTACTACAGTATCCTGTGCTAGTACCGGCAACTTAGCAAATTCTACAGCGGCGATCGCGGCCTATGCTGGTTTAGATTGTTGTGTATTTATTCCCGCAGATTTGGAAGCTGGTAAAGTATTAGGTAGTTTAATTTACAGTCCTACCTTAATGGCAGTTAAAGGCAACTACGATCAAGTTAACCGTCTGTGTTCTGAAGTTGCCAATACACATGGTTGGGGTTTTGTCAACATTAACCTTCGTCCTTATTATTCCGAAGGTTCAAAAACACTAGGTTATGAAGTTGCAGAACAACTAGGATGGGAATTACCAGATCACATCGTTGCACCTTTAGCTTCTGGTTCATTGTTCACCAAGATTTATAAAGGTTTCAATGAATTTGTAGAAACCGGTTTAGTAGAAGGTAAACAAGTCCGTTTCAGCGGCGCACAAGCGGAAGGATGTTCACCCATCGCTGAAGCATTCAGAGAAGGTAGAGACTTCATTAAACCAGTTAAACCCAACACTATCGCTAAATCCATCGCTATTGGTAATCCCGCAGATGGTGTTTATGCTGTAGAAATTGCCCAAAAAACCAACGGTAACATCGAATCTGTAAATGATACAGAAATTATCGAAGGTATCAAACTCCTAGCAGAAACTGAAGGTATCTTTACCGAAACCGCAGGTGGTACAACCATTGCTGTACTCAAAAAATTAGTGGAAGCTGGCAAAATTGATCCAGATGAAACTACCGTTGTTTACATCACAGGTAACGGTTTGAAAACCCAAGAAGCATTACAAGGTTATATCGGTGAACCTTTAACCATTGATGCTAAACTAGATAGTTTTGAAAGAGCTTTAGAAAGATCCCGCACCTTGGATCGCCTAGAATGGCAACAAGTTTTAGTTTAAATTCTGTCCTTGGTAACGTAAAATTGAACCACTGACTTGAGGGGGTTTAGCATTGCTGAACCCCTATAAATTCCTTCACACTTAAAAAGTAAAGACTCACCTAGAAATCATGGCCGTTAAAGTTTTAATTCCTACCGCTCTGCAAAAATACACAAACAACCAAGCTACTTTAGAATGTAGTGGTAGTAATGTTTCTGAATTGTTAGATTCTTTAGAAACAGCTTGTCCTGGAATTAAAGAAAGAATCTGTGACGAAGCTGGTAAACCCCGTCGTTTCCTGAATATCTACGTTAACAGCGAAGATATCCGTTTCTTGGAAAATACAGAAACTGCCTTAAATGATGGCGATGAAGTGAGTATTGTTCCTGCTGTAGCAGGTGGTTAATTCAGTTAACAGTTAACAGTTATCAGTGAAAAATTGATTAACGAAAAAAATGGGTTTAGCAGTTTGCTTCCACACCCGCCAGAGAATAAATTCTCTGTCTAATAAATTAAGTCCGTTAAAACGGACTAAGAAATTTTCTGAGTGTTTAGTCATCTTTAGATGACTTTTACTATTAGACTGGGAATTAATTCCCAGTTGGGTTATCTGTTTTACGTTAAGCCAGAGAATAAATTCTCTGCCTCATAGATTAAGTCCGTTAAAACGGACTAAGAAATTTTTTTAGTGTTTAGTCATCTTTAGATGACTTTTGCTATTAGACTGGGAATTAATTCCCAGTTGGGTTATCGGTTTTACTGTTAAACCCCTACATATTTACGACTCCTTGATCTCCTGACTCCTTGATCTCCTGACTCCTTGATCTCCTACTAATCTGTTAATAAGGCTTTTAACTCTTGGGTTGTTAATCTTGGTCCGTAGGTGGTGACAATTTGAGAAGCTGATTTAGAAGCTAATGTACCCGCAGCTTCGTAAGTCATACCGTGAGTTATTCCATAGAGAAAAGCACCTGCATACATATCACCTGCACCAACTGTATCTATCGCTTTGACTTGGGGTGCAGGAATTTCAATGATATTTTCCCCATCAAAAATAACCGAACCTTTCGCACCGCGAGTAATTGCAAATGCTTTACTCAATATTTTTAATTTGTCTATTGCTACCTGGAAATCTTCAGTTTCTGCTAAACCTAACGCTTCACTTTCATTAGCAAAAATGAAGTCTAAACCGTTTCCAATCATGTCTAATAAACCATCTTTGAAAAACTTTACCATGTTGTAGTCAGATAGAGACATGGTGGTTTTTACTCCTGCATTTTTGGCGATATCTCTAGCTTTGATTGCTGCTTCTTTTGCTGTGGGAGATGTGACTAAATAACCTTCAATGTATAAATATTCTGAATTGGCGATCGCGTCGGGAACTAATTCATTGATAGAAAGTTCTCCCGTAATTCCTAAAAATGTATTCATTGTCCGATCTGCATCAGGAGTTACTAATACTAAACATTTACCTGTAATTCCTGATTGTAAATCAGCATCTTTTAAATTTGTATCTACCTGACAATTTAGTAAATCTTGAATGTAAAAATGCCCAAATTCATCATTAGCAACTTTACAGGAATAAAAACTTTTTCCTCCTAATTGACTAATTGCTACAATTGTGTTAGCGGCTGAACCTCCACAGCTTTTATGACAATCAAAACTTTGCAGATTTTCCAAGATCAGATTTTGAGTTTCTTCATCTAGGAGAGTCATCACACCTTTATCAATATTCAGCTTTTGTAGTAAATCTGGAGATACTTCATATTCAATATCTACCAAAGCATTACCCACACCGTAAACATCATATTTCCTACCCATTGTTAGCTCCTAGAATCAATTTTATTTTAATCGCACAAAATTGATAATAACAGATACAGCAACTTTCAGCTATCAGCGATCAGCTTGAAAATCCTTTTGGTGTCAGGTTTTGTGATCTAAATTTGTACATCTTTCATGTCGCAACTGCTGTATACACCAAATCCTCAAAATACTCCTCAATTTAACTCAATCTGCGTTTATCTGCGTTCAATCTTTGCTGTCATTCCTAATTATTTTTGATAGTATTTAAAACCGGATCAAAAACTTGATAAAATTATCTTTTAGGATCATTAAAAATTGAGAATTATGTATTTTTGACTATACTTAATAAGTATTAAATATTAGTAAATGTTAGGTTATAAATTAACAGATTCTATAATTTATCAAAAATATGAGTAATAGCTATGTCAAAATAAAAGTGATTGACTTAGATAAAGGATTGATGTGAAAAATGGCAGAAGAAACCAAGCAAACACCAGAGACTAAACCAGCGGCCAAGAAAGAAAAACCCCCTGCTGTGGAAGATAAACCCTTTGAAGAGTTTATGCAGCAGCATTTTTTACCCGCTTTACAAGAGGCGATCGCCAAGGAAGGAGTAAAAGACGCGAATATCTCCTTTACCAAACAGAAATACCCCATAATTGGTTTTGAATCTGCTGAAGAATGCTGGCAAGTTGTCGGTAGTTGGCAAAATGGACAGCGTAAATTTAACGTTTATTTCCCTGATGCAGATATCCAAGGAAAAAAGGGATTTTCCTGTCATGAAGGTAAAAAACCCAGCACTCTAGAGTCATTCCTCATTGATGAGCGCAAAACTACCCTTGAGTTATTAGTAACTCGTCTATTATACCGTTTAAACGGTCAAAAATGGTTAGGTAGAAATTAATCATTGGGCATAGGGCATGGGGCATTGGGCATTGGTACTTAGTAGTTAGTTTTTCCCTATTCCCTATTCCCTATTCCCTTCCTAAAGCGCAAATTCTGTTCATATTCATCTACCATACCTGGAATTAAGGCCAAATCTACCAATTGTCCAACATAGAAGAATCCCAAAGTAAAAAACCAAAGTAACCCTGTGCCAATTTTGCCGTTATAAAGGCGATGTAGCCCGGCAAAACCCAAGAAACCAGCAGCACATAGGATATATGAAGCAATTATACGCTCTTGATGAGTATTTTTTTCTGTGTTCATAGCTTTCTGTAAATCAAGCGTTTATGCTAGTTTTTTAAAATGCAATTACAATTATATGTGTTAAACTTCAAGACTTTCAGTGGCAGTTGGAATCTAGAATCTTAGTTAATTACCTATTTTCCGAGGCAAATTCCGTAACTGTTAAAGATTTGTTGCAACTCTTAATGTTTTATTCTGAATTTACTACCAACAGCTTGCTACACTGGATTTCATACAAATGTAATTATTGTCCTTAGCTGCACCTTGTGAGAGCATAAATTTAGCTGTCTGGTGTAATCAAACATAAGAAAGACAAAAGAGCAATTAACAGATGGTAGATTCCCTCAAAAAACCAGGCTTTGAAGAAATGCGTCCTGGGGTGAAAGTCCCCTCTAAGGAAACCCTTTTAACACCCCGGTTTTACACAACAGATTTTGACGAAATGGCGCGGATGGATATTTCCGTCAACGAAGACGAGTTAAAAGCCATCCTCGAAGAATTTCGCATTGACTACAACCGCCATCACTTTGTCCGGGATGCTGAATTTGAACAGTCCTGGGATCATATTGATGGGGAAACTCGTCAGTTGTTCATTGAATTTCTGGAGCGTTCTTGTACCGCTGAGTTTTCCGGTTTCTTGCTTTACAAAGAACTAGGCCGCCGCTTAAAAGATAAAAGCCCTGTTTTGGCAGAGTGTTTTAACCTGATGTCACGGGATGAAGCCCGTCATGCTGGGTTCTTAAACAAAGCAATGTCAGACTTTAATCTATCCTTAGATTTAGGGTTTTTAACTAAGAGCCGCAGTTACACCTTCTTTAAACCTAAATTTATCTTCTACGCTACTTATCTTTCTGAAAAGATTGGTTATTGGCGTTATATCACCATTTATCGTCATTTAGAACAACATCCTGAAGATAGAATTTACCCAATTTTCCGCTTCTTTGAAAATTGGTGTCAGGATGAAAACCGTCATGGTGACTTCTTTGACGCAATTATGAGAGCGCAACCCCAAATGCTCAACGACTGGAGAGCAAAACTTTGGAGTCGCTTCTTCCTGTTGTCAGTATTTGGTACCATGTATCTAAATGATATTCAGCGTAAAGATTTTTATGCTACTCTCGGTTTAGATGCGCGTGAGTATGACATTCTTGTAATTAAGAAAACCAATGAAACAGCGGGACGTGTTTTCCCTGTGATGTTGAATGTTGATCATCCATCATTCTACGAACGCTTGGATATTTGCGTTAGAAATAACGAGAAATTGAGAGAGATTTCTAACTCTAATAGTCCTAAATTCTTGCAATTCTTCCAAAAACTGCCAATTTACATTTCTCATGGTTGGCAATTCTTGAACTTGTATTTAATGAAACCCCTTGATGCTGCTTCTGCACATGGTCAAGTTAGATAATTGAAGTTCAATCTTTAATCTTTAGAAAGTATAGGTGGTTCTGAGTATATCAGAGCCACTTTTTTATATGATTCTAAAGTGGTAAACGTCCGGTAATAAACATTTTATAACCTCCTGATAAGAGGGTTAATGAGAGGAAAAATTGCCAGAGAGTGGTAGGTTTGAGGATAGCGCGACTGCTGAGAAATACTAGGATAATTCCCATAACTACGGGTATCCAACCCAATTCTTTCATACCTCTGGGGAAGAAAATTAACATCATTACGCCTATGGTAAGTGCAAGGATAGATGTATCTGCTGCTATTCCGCGCCACTAATAGGGATAAACGTTAGTAGTAAAAATAATATTTTGTCCTACAAAGTAGATGCCTAATATCAGCAAGCCAAAGCCGATAATTCGTAAGATAAAGCCCATGATTATTTGAGTTTACGAGTTTGGCTATAATTTAGCACATACTTACTGGGAATAGGGGTCTTGTTACATTAGTATAAAAAGTGTTTTTTGTCTGAATTGGGATTTTCAGGATTTTAGGATTTACAGGATGGGGATTTTATGAGTCAAAAGGAAGATATTTAAGGTTCTAAATTTAACAAATTACTGAGAAAATGAATTAGGTTTTGAATAGCTGGAATTTCAGCAGTTTTATCACTAACCCATTTATCAGCCTTAATACTAACTGTATTAGTAAAACCGGGTTTAAGGACACTAACAATTGTGGCAACTAAAGCTTTTCTCTATCAAAAGGTTTCCATTTTAAATCCTTTTGCTTTCTATTTTCTTCAGAAAATTTATCTATATATTCTCTTGCTCGTTGCATATATTCAGGATAAACTAAATCACCACAATCACATATCAAATTTTCTAAAACACCTTGTTGAATATTATCAGGTAATATGTAAATTCCTAATTTGGGTGAACCTTCTATAAAATTACCAGTTGAATTGACCTTATTAGGGAATTTAGGTAAATCTTCTTTTAAACCATGATAATATTCTTCTGCTACTTGATCAGGTGTCTTTTTATCAGCATCAGCTATAACTGCAAAAGCAAAAAGATCATTTTCATAATCTATATTAGACAATTTTAATTTTAACTTTTCAATTAATTTAGTTCCTTCACCTACATATAGAGCAATTGAAAAATTTTCATTATATAATATTGTCGGCATATCCATTCTTTTATATAAATTTTCCCCTTTGGGATAAGTAGGGATAAATTTGCGCCAAAAACTATCTAATTTTGATTCTTCTCCCGTAAATTCAGAAAATTTGAATAATTTACATAAAATCTTAGCAATAAAAGCCTGATCATGATTTCCCTCAACACCAATTAAAACATATTTTTTATTCACCAACGTACCTCCTCCCCTAATTCTTGTCTTAAACGTCTTAACCTATGTCCATCATGTCTAACTACTCTCGTTTTTTCTTCCTTGGGTTCTAAACGATAAAGCACTAAATCTGAATCTGATTCAGTTACTTCTAATAAAGCATCAACAGCTTCCAAACTATGGGTAGTAGCAAATAATTGTACATCCATTTCTTGACACCATTTAACCAACCAGTGAAAAGAATTTTGTAAAGCTTCTGTGTGAATAGTTGACTCTAATTCATCAATTAAAAGAATACCACCTTTAACACTAGCTAGTTTTAAAGCTATATGTAATAAGCGACGAATACCATCACCAAAACTACTCACTGGTGCAAGTCCCAATTTTTGATGTTGAATATATATATTAAATGTAGATGTAGATTGTGGTGGTAATAAAATTTCTATATCTAAGATATTGTTATCTATGTTTTGAAGTAATTTCAGTACATCTACTTTAAAGTTTTTAAATCTTGCATCTGAAAATAACCGAAATTGTGATTCAAAACGGTGAGATACAGGTGTAACTGTGGATGTATGTAAGCTTAGGTGTGGGTCTCTTTTTTTAGATGTAAAAGGAAAAACTTCATTTTCCCATAATTGGAAAGTTTCTATAAAATGAGGAGAATTATCAAACAACGGTAATGGTAATTGTTTTGTATATACTTCTATTTTAAAGTCAATTCCTTTTCTTAATCCTGGTGAATCATCATCAATTTCAAGATTTATAATATTAATAGAATTACTTCTTTTTGTCTTTGTAGATAACGCTATTCCTTCCATTTGCTCATAACTAGCTTTTAATTGCGTGATAAAATAATCACCATCACTCGATATCAGAATATTTGGTTTATTAATTTCTGGATTTATAGGTTCAGCATAGCGTGTAAACAACCATTTTAAAGCATCCATTGGATCTTGTCTACTTTCTGATGATCTTTGAAGTGCTGTACTAAACCAGACTTTAATATCTAATGGGTGACAATAAATCTCTAATGCTTCTAAAACACTGGTTTTACCTGAGTTATTAATACCAACAAGCAGGTTAATACGTCCAAGATCCTTTAGTTCTAAATCTCGAAGTCCTCTAAACTGATGAATTGTAATACTATCTAAACTTTTCATAGGTTTAGTTTACAGTAAGATGTCTATTAATGGATAGAACTTTAAATTACATGAAAGTTTAGAAAATTTCGATAGATAAGATACCCTAACTCTTTTTTCATCCTATCAAAAAATGATCAATTAATCTCGGAGTTTTAGGAAATTAGAATATAAATGTATAAAACATGACATGATTTGCGGTTTGGTTCTGGCAAGGTTGAATGTTAAATAATTTTCATCATGTTGTTATACCCTTCCCTGGATAGTATTATGACTAAGGATGTAAAGATTTATAATCAGTCCAGTTCTGAGATAGATTGGAAGTATCTGGAAGCATCCCAACAGTTGCAACTAGATAAACAAAATTATGGTGGTGATTATATTCATCTTTATGTTGATGATATAGAAGGTGATTGGCTGGAAAATTGGGGTTTGGAAGATGATTTAACAGATTATATTGATGCTTTTTATCATCATTGTGAGCAGGGAAATTATCAATCTGCTTTTGATACTTTAACTGCTTGTGATGATTTATTGAATCAGCCAGAAAACTATGAAAAGGGTTTAGAGGTTTATGGTTATTTGGTTGAAAGGTTAGATTTAGAATGTGTAAAACAGGCTGATATAAATAATCAAGACATTTTGAAAGAAGCAAAATACCGCATTTTCATATTACAAAATAATGGACAAGGTGAAAATATGCCAGATTATGATATAATATCCAATTATTAGTAAACAAGGAAAAGTTATTCTATGTCCTATAAAGTTAGTATTGTCATTGAAAAAGATGAAGATGGATATTATGCTTATTGTCCTGAACTTCCTGGTTGTCAATCTGAAGGTGATTCATTAGAAGTAGTACAAAAAAATATTAAGGAAGCGGTTGAATTATATATAGAAACATTATCAGAACTGGAGAAACAAGCACTTCAGCACAAAGAAATATTAACTATGACTTTGGAGGTAAAAGTTGCCTAAACTACCTCGCATAACTGCCAAAGATGCTGAAAAACTACTCTTAAATGCTGGTTTTATTGAAATGAGAAGCAAAGGTAGTCACAGAATTTATTTTCGAGAAAATGTGAGAGTTGTGATTCCTTTTCATTCAGGTAAGATTCTACATCCGAAAACAGTACAACAGGTTTTTACTGCTATTGAAAGTTTTGAGGTAGAGAAGACAGAAGAAGAAATAAAACCAGATGAAGAAGATATTTAAAATGATGCTTTAAATGTATTTTTGTCTGAATCAGGATGTCCAGGATTTAAGGATTTACAGGATGAGAATTTTTACGATTAAATTTTATTCAGTTTCATTTCCATTTTCCTTCATGAAATCAATATATTCACGCCACGCTGTAGAGGTTGTTTCTTTAAGATCAATTTCTAAATAATTTTCCCGAATGTAATTTAGAAATTCATTAAATACTAATTCAAGCTGTATTAAAGCTTCTTCCATATCATTCCAATCTTTTTATTGTTTGTCGGTTAATGGCATATAGTCATGAACTTGAAAAAAGAGACAACGACCTGGTGGAAAATAATAATGTTCACCGTATGATAGAGTTTTACCCCATGTAACATGAACTTTCTCTACTAAGTCTTTAAGCTTATCATCATAAAGATGGTAGTTTCCGCTAGTCAATTTTCCTTCAAAACTGTTATAAAAGTAGACTATTTCAGTATAAACTTTTTGTGGTGCTTCGTTTATATGGTTCTTCATACTCGTTATATGAATTGTTTCCAGAATAGTTTTAATAGTGGAAATGTCACGCTTACGCTTTATTTCTTCTGGGGTAAATTCAGCTTTGTATCTTGGTTTGTTTGGCGATTTTTCAATGATTAGTTTCAAGTTATTATAAATATCTTTAGCAATATCTTTGATAATTATTTTTTGATCTCCTTCAAACTGCTTTTTGGTTTTATTTTTGAGTTTAGGACTTAACTTATAGGGATAAATTTTATGTCTATCTATATCAAAAGGTACATCTTCTAAAGTACCATAGGACGTATTGAACAGCATAATTATTCTGTCCCAACCAAGATGTGCAATTGCATATCCTAGTTCAATCATCACATTCGGATTAGGAACAGTTCTTAATTTTTGTGGCTTTGTTATACCTTCTATAGCTTCCCGATTTGTTATAGCTTCTATAACTTCTTTATTAATTGTTGTTATGTCACAAATAAAAGCATCAGCATATGCAATCTTATCAAAAATAGTTAATGGTATATTAGGGCTTCCAGGTAAATTACTGGTTGCTTCATCTACAGTAATACGTAACTCAGTTGCTTGAAATTCATCTTCCAGTTCATTACCCGCTTGTTTAATAGCCCCTCGAATTAGTCCTTTGTTAGTTTCTATTGGTAAATCAGACTGCCAAGAGTAGAATACTGTAAATTCCATCATAATTCATATTATTGGAACTTTGCTTATATTGTAAACATTTTACATCAATATTTATAATTCGCATAATCAATATAGCGTAAAAAATCCCTAACTCTCTTTAAAATACATCTGGCAACCTAACAAATAATGTTATAACATATAAATGATTTACAACCATAAAATATATTAAAATATGTCTGTCATTGTCTATCATTCCATCTTCAAACTAATTGAACTATGAAAACAATGAAATCTCAAAGAAAAGTGCTATTATCTCATGGTGAAGATGGGTATTTTGTCGTCGAAGTACCAAGTTTACCCGGTTGTATTAGTCAGGGTAAAACCCGTGAGGAAGCTTTAGCTAATATTGAAGAAGCAATATCTTTATATATTGAAGTTTTACAAGATAGAGGTGAACCTGTTCCAGAAGATACAGTTGAGGTAGTATTGGTGTGAGTAAATTACCTATTATCTCAGGTTTAGAATGTGTGAAAGCATTAGAAAAAATCGGCTTTTTTGTAGATAGACAAAGAGGAAGTCACATTATCTTGGTTAGTGAAGAACCCAGAAGTACAATATCTGTACCAGATCATAAAGAATTAGATAGAGGTACTTTGCGGGGAATTATTCGACAAGCAGGTTTAAGTGTAGATGAATTTATTGAATTATTGTGAGTAATTTTGGATAAGATCCCCGACTTCTTATTTTCATCCTCTCAAAAAATGAGAAATTAATCTCAGAAATCGGGGATCTAGATGTTGCAGAGGGTAAAAAATCCCCAACACCATGTAAAATACATAATTCAGACTGTATTTCCTCAACAACATGGGTAGCACATTTGGTCATCTTTTCCGAATCACGACATTTGGCGAATCTCACGGCGGCGGTGTGGGTGTTATAATTGATGGTTGTCCTCCACGACTGGAAATTTCCCCGGAAGAAATTCAATTTGAACTAGACAGAAGACGGCCAGGACAAAGTAAAATCACAACACCCCGCAAAGAAGCGGACACCTGTGAGATATTATCAGGGATATTTGAAGGTAAAACCCTGGGAACACCTATTTCTATCTTAGTTAGAAATAAAGATACCCGTTCCCAAGATTACGACGAAATGGCGCAAAAATACCGTCCTTCCCATGCAGATGCTACCTATGATGCAAAATATGGGTTTAGAAATTGGCAAGGTGGCGGCAGATCCTCAGCACGTGAGACAATAGGTAGGGTAGCTGCTGGGGCGATCGCCAAAAAAATTCTCCGTCAAGTTGCAGGTGTAGAAATTATCGCCTATGTTAAACGCATCAAAGACTTAGAAGGAAATGTTGATACAAACACCGTCACTTTGGAAGATGTAGAAAGTAACATCGTCCGTTGTCCCGATGGGGAAATTGCCAACCAAATGATAGAATTAATTGAAAAAATTGGTAGAGATGGTAACTCTATTGGTGGTGTAGTTGAATGTGTAGTGCGGAATGTTCCCAAAGGTTTAGGAGAACCAGTTTTTGATAAATTAGAAGCAGACTTAGCAAAAGCGGTAATGTCACTTCCTGCAAGTAAAGGTTTTGAAATTGGTTCAGGTTTTGACGGAACTTTGTTAACAGGTTTTGAACATAACGACGAATTTTATATTGATGAACAAGGAGAAATTAGAACAGTAACCAACCGTTCTGGAGGTATTCAAGGAGGAATTTCTAACGGCGAAAATATTATTATCAGAGTTGCTTTCAAACCAACCGCCACTATTAGAAAAGAACAAAAAACCGTAACTAAAGAAGGTGAAGAAACAGTTTTAGCAGGAAAGGGAAGACATGATCCTTGTGTTTTACCTCGTGCTGTTCCTATGGTTGATGCGATGGTAGCTTTAGTTTTATGCGATCATCTTTTAAGACATCATGGACAGTGTAAATTATTGTAGAGATTTGGAAATTCAGAACTTACAAAATAACTGAAAATCTCTCTAAAACTTTCTTCTCTTCGCTTCCTTCGTGTCTTCGTGGTTTAATAAAATTAAATATAAGAAAACGAACCGCAGAGGTACAGAGAGCGCAGAGAAAGAAATAAGATATTTTTTAATTTTTTCGTTTTTTGAAAATCTAAAATATTATCATTTTATGTCTAAAATTATTTTACCTCCTCCTTTAAAACCTGGTGATTTATTGCGGGTTATTGCTCCTAGTGGCGCTTTACGGGAGTTTGCAGCTTTTGAACAAAGTCTAGAAATTTGGCGATCGCATGGTTACAATATTCAAATTAGTGATAATTTAGACGGCAGACATGGTTATCTTGCCGGTACTGATGCTCACCGTCGTCAACAACTCGCTACAGCATGGCATGATCCTGAATGTCGCGGTATTATCTGCGCTAGGGGTGGTTTTGGGAGTACCCGCATTTTAGAAGATTGGAACTGGGAACAAAAAACGGCAGATCCTAAATGGTTGATCGGTTTTTCTGATATCACAGCCCTGCTTTGGAGTCTCTACAAGGTTGGTATTTCCGGTTTACATGGTGCTGTACTTACTACCCTCAAAGATGAGCCGGAATGGTCAATAAAACGGTTATTTGATATTTTGGCAGGTCGTTCTGTTGCACCTTTACAGGGTACAGGATGGGGTGGTGGTACGGTGACAGGGGTGTTACTTCCTGGTAATCTCACGGTAGCAACTCATCTTTTGGGTACACTGCTATTACCGGATCTAGATGGTGTGATTTTAGCTTTTGAAGATGTTACAGAAGCACCCTATCGCATTGATCGAATGTTAACTCAATGGCGGTTAAGTGGTATGCTGTCTAAAGTTCGGGGTATTGCTTTGGGAGGTTTTACCAAGTGTGAAGCACCTCCGAATATACCCAGTTTGAGTATAGAAGAAGTTTTACAAGACCGATTATCTAATTTAGGTATTCCCATTGTTTCTAATTTACCCTTTGGTCATGATAACCCTAATGCGGCTTTACCTGTGGGGGTAAAAGCAACTTTAGATGCAGAACAGGGAATATTAGATATTCATCTTAACTAACAAAAAATTTCTTTTATATCCACTTACGATAACAACGAGCCGTGGTATAGTAAGGATGGAAAAATCCCAAAAACTTACTCTGAATTGTTTTGAAAAAGGCTTCTATTATTTGCGGATCATCCAAATGAAAAGGAAACTCTTGATTAAATCCTTTGAAAAAATGCCACTGTATTCTGATATCATCAATAGTGTAAAATTGCTGTAAATTGAGAATAAATTAATCATCGTATTTATCTGAGGAGTAAATAATTTATGGATAAAAACTTAATAATTGATGTTGGTGTTAACACAGGACAGGATACAGAATTTTACTTAAAAAAAGGCTTTCGAGTTATTGGTATTGAGGCTCATCCTGACATTTATGAATCTGCAAAAAACCGCCTCAAATCTTATGTAGAAAGTGGTCAACTTACCCTTTTAAATGTTGCAGTTTCGCCGAAAGATGAACCTATCACCTTTTATGCGAACTTAGATAGAAGTTTTTGGGGTACAATTTCACCCGATAGAGTCAAGGAAAACAATCGCTCTTTTGGTACTCGTTCAGTGGAGATGACAGTCACAGGACGCAGATTTGAAAGCATTTTAGCAGAGTTTGGAGTTCCTTACTATTTGAAAATAGACATCGAAGGTTCTGATTTATTATGCGTCAAAGCATTACAGCAATTTGACACTAAACCACAGTTTATATCTATAGAATCCACCAAAGCTTCTTGGAAAGCTTTACTTGAGGAACTGGAATTATTGAAAGAACTTGGTTATCAGAAATTTAAAGCCGTCAACCAAGCAAAAGTAACTCAACAACTTTGTCCCTCACCAGCAAAAGAAGGAAAATATATTCCCTATAAATTTGAATATGGTGCTAGTGGACTTTTTGGAGAAGAAACACCAGGTGATTGGCTATCAGAAACTGAAATAATTAATGTATATAAAGGCATTTTTACAAACTACAAAATCTTTGGAGTGAAAGGCATAATTTCCCGCTTGCCTTTAGGCAGGATGGTTTTGGAAACACTGAATATTAAAGAACCCTGGTATGATACTCATGCTAGTTTATAAATGATAATATATGTAAGCCTAATTTTGTCATTGACATTTACTTACTTGCATTTGCCAATCAAACCTTAATATCCTATGACTCCTATCAAATTTGACCCAGTTCCTCAAATATCAGTAGTTATGTGTACCTACAATAGAGCCACATATTTAGATAAAACTATTAATAGTGTTATTAATCAAACCTTCCCAGATTGGGAATTAATTATCGCCGATGATGGTAGCCAAGACCATACCTTTGAAATTGTTAATCCCTACCTACAAAAATTTCATAACATCCGCTATCTTAAACACCAAAATCGTAAAGCTGCTTACGCCAGAAATGCAGGAATTCAAGCATCTTTCGGAAATTATATCACATTTCTTGATAGTGACGATACCTATAAATCACATCATTTAGAATCTCGCATAGATTTTATGCTATCTCACCCAGAAATAGATTTAATTGAAGGTGGATATGAAATAGAAGAAGAGTTTTTTTTAGTTGATTGTTTTCAACCAGATAAGTTAATTAGTATTAAAGAATGTGTGGTAGGAGCAACATTTTTTGGTAAAAGAACAGCATTCTTTGAACTGCGAGGATTTAATGATGTTTCCTATGGAGAAGATGCAGAATTATGGTCAAGAGCAGAACAAATATGTAAAACCTACAAAATCAAACAACCAGAAACCTATGTTTACAATAGATCAGAAAATAGCACTACCCAAACTTTGTTAGAACAACTCACTCAAAAATCTAATTCCCAATGACAAAACACAATGATAAAACACAATTATATTTCTAGTTTTATTCGTTTTTTATATCAATACATAAATTCCTCTCGGCGTTTATTTTTCATCGGCATTATTCTGGGATTTTGTTTAGTCAGTTTATCAAGTTGTCAAAGTGAATTAACAAAAAATAATCAAAATCAAGTAATTCATTTAACATTATGGCAAGGAATTAACCCCCCCGTAAATCGAGATGTCTTTAATAAACTGGTAGATAAATTTAATCAGCAACATCCAGATATTCAAGTAGATTCCATTTTTACAGGTACAACTGATCAACAATTACCCAAAATATTAACGGCAGTTGTAGGCAATTCTGCCCCAGATATGTTGGTATTTTATCCACAAATTACAGGTCAATTTGTAGGACTCGACGCAATCAAACCGTTAGATGATTGGCTAGATAAAATACCTCAAAAAAATCAAATCGTTCCTAGTTTAATAAATGAAGTAACATTAGATAGTAAAACTTGGTCTATTCCCTACACAAACGCTAACATTGGTATTTTTTATCGCCCTGATCTTTTTCAAGCCGCAGGAATTACAGAACTACCTAAAACCTGGGCAGAATTACGAGCAGTTGCCAAAAAATTAACAATAGATAAAAATGGTGATGGACGACCAGAGCAATATGGTATATTATTACCTTTAGGTAAGCAAGAATGGACTGTTTTTACTTGGTTTCCTTTTTTGTTAAGTGCTGGTGGTGAAATATTAGATCATAATTATCCAGACTTAACAAACCCTGGGGCGATCGCCGCTTTAAAATTCTGGCAAAATTTAATTAAAGATGGTTATGCTACCCTTTCTCCACCAGAAAGAGGTTATGAAGAAGATGCGTTTTTTCAAGGTCGCATCGCCATGCAAATTACCGGACCCTGGACATATATTACAAAATCAAATGTTCCTTATGATGTGATGCCAATACCTGGAAATGTTAACCAAGCAACGGTTATCGGTAGTGGTAATATTTTTTTAATGAAAACAACACCAGAAAGAGAACAAGCAGCACTCAAATTTTTTGAATATGTTTTAAGTGAAGAATTTCAAACAGAATGGGCTATAGGTACTGGTTTTTTACCTGTAAATATCAAATCTGCACAAAGTCCAGAATATCAAGAATATCTCAAATCAAAACCTTGGTTAAAAGTGTTTATTGATCAAATGTCTGTAGCAGTTGCACGACCTAATATTGCTGGATACAGTCGCATTTCTGATAGTTTAGGGAGGGCAATTGAAGCTACATTACTAGGTAAATCTTCCCCTGAAGCGGCTTTAAAACAAGCTCAGGAACGTTTAGAAGTGATTTGGGGAATAGGTGACAGTTGACAGTTGACAGTTGACAGGTGACAGGTGACAGGTGACAGGTGACAGGTGACAGTTGACAGTTGACAGTTGACAGTTGACAGTTGACA